>NZ_NEJJ01000007.1:0-325224 GCF_002113045.1 Pseudomonas sp. B26(2017)
CCGAATTTCTTGACGACCATAGAGCGTTGGAACCACCTGATCCCATCCCGAACTCAGAAGTGAAACGATGCATCGCCGATGGTAGTGTGGGGTTTCCCCATGTGAGAGTAGGTCATCGTCAAGATTAAATTCCGAAACCCCAATTGCGAAAGCAGTTGGGGTTTTGTTTTAGTAGAAGTCACCGATTTTTGCCGGAACGTTACTGCGGTAACGGGCTGGTCACAGAATTTCTTGACGACCATAGAGCATTGGAACCACCTGATCCCATCCCGAACTCAGAAGTGAAACGATGCATCGCCGATGGTAGTGTGGGGTTTCCCCATGTGAGAGTAGGTCATCGTCAAGATTGAATTCCGAAACCCCTGTCTGCGAATGCAGACAGGGGTTTTGTCGTTTCAGAGTCCATAAAAGTCTGATCTTCAAACCGCTCTGCGTGCCTTGCTGCTCCGACGAGCCTGCCATTTGCGCCACCAGATATAGACGCCAGTTCCCGACAACCCCGCAATCAGAACACCCAATACCGCGATCATCACTTGTCCGCTGAAGCCTATTATCCGTCCCCCATGTATCGGCAACTGTAATCGATAAAACCGCTCTCCCAACGTCCCTTCTCCTGCGATCTCTTGTCCCAATAATCGTCCGTCAGTACCGTGGAAGAACAACCAGGATTTACCGTGGGCCTCAGTGTCATGCTGTCCGAACCCCGCACCGTAGAAGTTGTACTCAAAGCTGTAATACAACTCGCCGATCGCGGCTGTCAGCCCCAATCTTTTTCCCTCCTCCTGCGCCCGTTCGTATGCCTGTTGATAACTCAATCGGGTGATCCCCAACTCTTCGGCAGGCATTCGCCCTCGAGTCTCATAGACGCTCGGTTCAATCGGAGAAAACAACGACACCACCGGTTTGAAGGCCTGGCTCGGCAGGTTCATCGCCACGCTGCTGACGGCTATCGGCAGCAATAACAACCATAGCCACAAGCCCCCCGCCCGATGCAGATCGAAGTTGAGTCGATAAGCATGGCCGCCCTTGATCTTCCAGGCGCTCGACCATTTCTTCCAGAAAAGTTTACCCCTCGGTAATGTCAGCCAGAGGGCGACGAAGCAATCGATTACCCAAGCGATGGCCACCAACCCCATCAACAGCAAACCCCAGTTACCGGGCAGTGTCAGGTTGTAGTGAAACTCAAGAATGAACGGAACGAAGTTCTCGCGCTGGAAACAGCACTCGCCCCAATAACGCTGACCTTTCTGTTCGCCACTGACCGGGTCGAGGTAGAACACTTCATTGCGTTCTTTAAACGGTTTGCCCGTCGCCGGATCATTCCGTGGAACCGCCGCCAGCAATGCCGTGTGGCCTGTCTCATTCGGGTACTCCATGTACCAGACTTGCAACTTCGGATGTACCGATTGCACCGCATCAACCAGCTCACCTGGCGGTAGACGCTCCCCCTCGGCCGACGCTGCGTAAAACTCCGGATTCAACCACTCATCCAACTCATGGTTGAACGCCAGAAGGCTCCCCGTGATCCCGGCCAGCAGTAGAAAAACCGCCGTGGCCAACCCGATATACCGGTGCAATAAAACCAGAAACGAACGCATGAACATTCCCCCACAGATACGACAAAGCCAGCCCCTGAAATCAGGGGCTGGCTTCTTTATGCACAAGACAAAGGCTCAGAACTGATAACTGACCGTCGCGGCGACGTTGCGCTCTTCGCCCATGTAGCAGAAGTCCAGACTGGCGCAGGAGGCTACGTAGGATTCGTTGGTCAGATTGTTTGCATTCAGGCGAACGTCGACACCCTTCAGACCTACCTTGCCGAGGTCATAGCCAATCGATGCGTCGAACAATGTGTAGGACGGCACCCTCATCGTGTTCTCTGCATCCACCCAGCTATAGCCGACATAACGCACACCACCACCCAGGCGCAGCCCATCGAGTGCAGCGCTGTCAAACTTGTAGTCGGCCCACAGCGATGCCATGTGCCGCGGCGCCTGGGTCGGCGAGTTGCCTTTGTTCTCGATCACATTGGTCGGTGTGCTCAAGGTGCTGATCATCGATTTCGAGTATTCAATGTCGGTAAATGTGTAACTGCCGAGGACTTTCAAGTTGTCGGTCAACTGCATGTGCGCTTCCAGTTCCAGACCTTGAGAGCGGACAGCGCCTACAGCGCGATAGAAGTTTTCCTGCGGAAGTTTGGTCGCCAGGTTCTCCTGATCGATGCGGAACAGCGAAGCGGTGAACAGGTTGTCGGTGCCCGGCGGCTGATACTTCAGGCCCATTTCCCACTGAGTTCCATCGGTCGGTGCGAGCGGATTACCGGCGCTGTCCGCGTAGGAATTCGGGTTGAACGATTCGGAATAGCTGACGTACGGCGCGAGGCCGTTATCGAACAGATACAGCGCGCCGGCACGGCCGGTGAGCTTGGTGCGTCGATCATTGATCTCGGTGCCGACCGGACGGCCCGCTTCGGCGATGCGGTTTTCGTCGGAGGTTTCCACCCAGTCCTGACGCAGTCCCAGCGAGAAGCGCCACTTGTCCATTTCGATCAGGTCTTGCAGGTAAACGCCGGTCTGCTCCAGGCGCCGCAGGTAGCTGGTATCGCCGTACGACGTAATAGCGGAATTGCCGTACACCGGGTTGAACGCGTTGATCGGCGCCAGGCCGCCACTGGTCCAGTCGACCACGGTTTTGCGTCGCTGGTAATCCGCCCCCATCAGCACCGTGTGCTTGGTCGCACCGGTGAAAAATTCGGCCTGCAGCATGTTGTCGACGATGAACGCGTGCAGACGCTCGTCGCCGCCGGTGTAGTAGCGATTCAGTTCGTTGCTGGTCGGCGACGTCCAGCCATAGGCGTATACCTGATCCATGTTCACTTTGGAGTCGAGGTAGCGGAAATTCTGCCGCGCGGTGAAGACGTCGTTGAAGCGGTGTTCGAACTGGTAACCGAACGACTGCTGATCACGGGAGTAACTATCGATGCCTGGCTCGCCTTCGAAGAAATGCGGCGAGATGCGATGGCCGTTGCGCTGATGAATCGTGCCGTCAGCGGGTACACCGCCGTGGTAACCGCCATCCGGGTCATGTTGCAGATACGCTTGCAGCGTCAGCGACGTGTCTTCGCTGAAATCGATGCTGACCGTCGGCGCGAGGGCGAAGCGCTTTTCCTTGTTGTGGTCGAATTGCGTGTCGGACTGATCCGTCAATCCGGTCAGACGATAGGCGATACGCTTGTTGTCATCGACCGGTCCGCTGAAGTCAAAACCGACACCGCGCTGGCCCTGTGTGCCGATCGTGGCCTGTACCTGGTGATAGGCTTCGTACAGCGGCTTCTTGCTGGTCAGCGCGACCAGACCGCCTGGCGAGCTACGACCGTAGAGCACTGACGACGGGCCTTTCAGAATATCGACGCGCTCAAGGAAATACGGATCGACCTGCATCGTGCTGTAGGTGCCGCTGTCGCCCATCGACTTGAGGCCGTCGAGGTAAATGTTATCCACCGAACCGTCGTTGAAACCGCGCATTGCCACGTAGTCGTAACGGTGCGTGGCGCCGTAAGGGTTGGTCAGCACGCCGGGGGTGTAACGCATGGCCTGGGACACGGTTTGGGATCCCTGGTCATCCATTTGCTCGCGAGTGACGACGGACACGCTTTGCGAAGTTTCCAGCAGCGCAGTACTGGTTTTGGTGGCGATCTGGCTGTGCGTCGCGTTGTAGCCGTCCATGCTGCCCAACGCGTTGCCGAGGGCGAAGCCTTTGATGTCGGTGGTCGGCAGGGCCAGCGCTTCGGTTTCTGCGACGGAGCGCAATACATAACTGCTGCCGTCCTGGCTGATCGCTTCCAGACCCGAACCACCGAGCAGATGACTCAGCGCCTGATCGGTCGAATACTCGCCCTGCACGCCGGGTGTTTGTCGGCCCTGGGTCTGCTGAGGCGTCATCGACAAAGTGATGTTTGCCTGACGCGCGAATTGATTGAGCGCATCGCCCAATGGTCCGGCGGCGATGTTGTAGCGGTGGTTGCTGATCTCGCTGGCATTGGCCCCCATGCTCAGGCTCGGCAACACGCCAACACCCAGTGCGGTAGAAAACAGCGCCGCCCGGACGGCATGACGCAACAGGCCGGATTCGGAAGAGAAATTCAGAGGGTTCTTACAGGTAACGCGCGCAGTCATTGTAGGTTTCCGTAGGCAGTCGCGAAGGCTGAGTTGAAGTGCTTACTGACTAAGCCGGACTTGCCACGAAAACCCGCCAAAATAATTTCAGGCCACAGACTCCAGTGTCACCCACCAGCGGGTGCGATAACGCAATTGCACCGGCAGGGTCTGCGGCAGGACCGCCAGCAGCTTGTCGGTGTCCGCAAGGCGGAATACGCCGGACAGGCGCAGATCCGCAATGTCCGACGCGCAGCTCAGAAACCCCTGACGATAACGGCCGACTTCGCTGACGAAGTCACCCAGCCGCATGTTGCGAGTCACGATCAACCCGTCGACCCAGGCACCAGCGTCCATGTCCGAGGGTGGCGCGGGGCGAATTTGATGGTGATCGATCAGATAGCTCTGACCGGCGATGACCTCTGCCGAATTGCCAGCGGAGTGAATCGCAACCCGGCCACTGGTGACGCTCAGGCGCGTGCAACCCTCTTCCTCGCGCAGAATGAATCGCGCCTTGAACGGCTCGTAAGTGCCATGACGGCTCTGCACCCGCAGCGGTCGGTCAAACGGCGCACCTTCATCGGCACCGCCGCAGGTGACGACGATTTCGCCTCGGGTCAGTTTGATCAGCCGTTGTTGCGCGGTGTAGTCGAGATCCACGCTGCTGGCAGTGTTGAGTTCGATCCGCGTGCCGTCCGGCAACTGGTAGCCACGGCGCTCGCCGGTGGCGGTGGCGTAGTCGGCGCTCCACTGTTGCCAGACGGAAGTGTCTCTGGCCAGCCATCCCGCCGAGCCCACCAGCAAAGCGCCGGACAATAGCTTCAACGCCTGACGTCGTCCCAACCCCTGCGCACTGTTTTCCAGCGTGTTGAACGCCACCTGCGCACCGGGCACGGCTCGCAAATTGTGGTTCAGTTCAGCTTGCAGAGACTGCACCCGTTGCCAGGCCAGTTCATGATCATGGTGTTCGGCGCGCCATTGTTCGCACTGGCGATTCAGGCGCGGGTTGCCATGGTTGTTGCGCAGGCGCAGGAGCCAGTGAATGGCCTGTCGAACCACCTGCTGCGGTGGCTCGGCACGACGGCCAAGCGAGGGGTTATCCACCGGCATCAGCTTTCATACCGCAGCACATAGCAGTGAAACAGGGCATCGGCGACGTAGCGTTCTACGGAGCGCAGGGACAGGCCCATCCGCTCGGCAATCTGCCTGTGGGTCAAACCTTCGCACTGCGCCAGCAGAAATGCCTGACGCACTTTCGGCTTCAAGCCTTCAAGCATGCGTGCGATGCCTTCGAGCAATTCGATCACCAAGGCGCGGGCTTCGGCACTTGGTGTTTCGGCTTCAGGCAAGTGGGCGATGGTTTCCAGATAGGCGCGTTCAATTTCTTCACGGCGCCAATGATCGATCACCAGACCCCGGGCAACCGTACGCAAAAATGCGCGGGGTGCCTTGAGCTCCAGACGCTCGGTGCGTTGCAGCAGGCGAACGAAGGTGTCCTGAGCCAGATCCGCCGCATCGGCGGCATTGCCCAGCCGCGCGCGCAACCAGCCGTTGAGCCAGCCGTGATGACTACTGTAAAGCGCCTGTACTGCAAACTCAGGTGAGGACATGAACGCGACAGCCCGAACGTCACAAATGATAATTAGTCGCATTGTCATCAAGGGTTACAGAATTTGCAACCGGCGCTGCAAAGCCGTCATCAAAAAATGACAGGCGAACGCTCTGGCACGCCGTTCGGCGGGAACTGGCAGAAATGCCGTCCATTTCCTACAAAACGCTAAGTTTTCTCCGAATCGTGCCGACAGACTGGTGAGACATGCGTGCACCAAAGTAGAGCAGCCATCAGAACGCTACCTGCGCTGTACATGGAATGTTGCATACGGAACGCATCCCCACTTTTCGCATAAGAAGTCCCATGAAATGAATCTCAAGTTCAGCCATAAAATCCTGCTGGCCGCCTCCGGCGTCGTGGTCCTGGCGTTCGCGCTGTTTACTTTGTACAACGACTATCTGCAGCGAAATACCATTCGCCAAAACCTCCAGTCCTCGGTCCAGCAGGCCGGTGACCTGACCGCCAGCAGTGTGCAGAACTGGATGAGCGGGCGGATTCTGGTACTGGAAAACCTCGCGCAGAACGTCGCTCATCAAGGCAAGAATGCCGACTTTCCGGGGCTGGTCGATCAACCGGCCTTCACCTCGAACTTTCAGTTCACCTACGTCGGTCAGGCCAACGGTGTGTTCACCCAGCGCCCTGACGCAAAGATGCCGGACGGCTACGATCCGCGTCAGCGTCCTTGGTACAAGCAGGCCGTGGCCGCTGACCAGACCATGCTGACCCCGCCATACATGGCTGCGGTTGGAGGCCTGGTGGTGACCATCGCCATGCCCGTGAAAAAGAACGGTGAACTGCTCGGCGTAGTGGGCGGTGACCTGAGCCTGGAAACCCTGGTGAAGATCATCAACTCGGTGGACTTCGGCGGCCTGGGCCACGCGTTCCTGGTCAGCGGTGACGGTCAGGTGATTGTCAGCCCGGACAAAGATCAGGTGATGAAGAACCTCAAGGACATCTACCCGAACGCCGGTGTGCGCATCGAGAAGGGCAATCAGAACGTGGTGCTCAACGGCCAGGAACGCATCCTGTCGTTCACCCCGGTCGCAGGTCTGCCGAATGCCGAGTGGTACATCGGCCTGTCGATCGACCGCGACAAGGCCTACGCCGCACTCAGCCAGTTCCGTACCTCGGCGGTGATTGCGATGTTCGTCGCCGTGGGCGCGATTGCGGTGTTCCTGAGCCTGTTGATCACCGTCCTGATGCGTCCGCTGATCACCATGGGCCGCGCGATGCAGGACATCGCCCAGGGTGAAGGTGACCTGACCCGCCGTCTGGTGGTGGAAAGCAAGGACGAGTTCGGTGAGCTGGGCAGTTCGTTCAATCAGTTCGTGGAGCGGATTCACGCCTCCATTTCCGAAGTGTCTTCCGCGACCCGTCACGTACACGACCTGTCGCAACGGGTGATGGCATCGTCCAACGCCTCGATCATCGGTTCGGACGAGCAAAGCGCGCGCACCAACAGCGTCGCTGCTGCGATCAATCAGCTGGGTGCCGCCACCCAGGAAATCGCCCGCAACGCCGCCGATGCTTCGCAACACGCCAGCGGCGCGAGCGAACAGGCTGAGGATGGTCGTCAGGTGGTCGAGCAGACGATTCAGGCGATGACCGAGCTGTCGCAGAAGATCAGTCTGTCGTGCACCCAGATCGAAACCCTGAACGCGAGCACCGACAACATCGGCCACATTCTCGATGTGATCAAAGGCATCTCCCAACAGACCAACCTGCTGGCGCTCAATGCGGCTATCGAAGCGGCCCGTGCCGGTGAAGCCGGACGCGGGTTTGCGGTGGTGGCGGACGAAGTGCGCAACCTTGCTCACCGCACCCAGGAATCGGCGGAAGAAATCCACAAGATGATCACCTCGCTGCAGGTCGGCTCCCGTGAAGCGGTGAGCACCATGAACGCCAGTCAGGCGTCCAGCGAAGAGAGCGTTGAAGTGGCGAACCAGGCCGGTCTGCGGCTGGTCAGCGTGACCCAGCGCATCGGTGAAATCGACGGCATGAACCAGTCGGTGGCAGCGGCTACCGAAGAGCAGACCGCCGTGGTGGAAACCCTCAACGTCGACGTCAACCAGATCAACCTGCTGAACCAGCAGAGCGTGGCCAACCTCAATGAAACGTTGAAGGATTGCGATGCGTTGTCGCAGCAGGCCAATCGTTTGAAACAGCTGGTCGACAGCTTCAAGATCTGACATCACGTCAGACCGCGTTATCGTTCATCGCGGGCAAGCCCGCTCACACAGGATTTCTGGCGCACACAACATTTGTGAGCGACCTGGAACCCGTGGGAGCTGGCTTGCCAGCGATAGCGGTGGCTCAATCACCGCAGAGCTGAAGCCTAAATAAACAGCTTCAGCACATTCCCCATCGCATCATTGGCAAACCCCTGCACGAAATCCTTGAACCCCGGCAGTGCCTCGGGGCCGCCGCTGGCCGGCTCGGCGATGATCGTCCAGGTCGCCCGCGACTTGCCCGCGCCCAGCGACTCCACATTCATCGCCGCCCACAGATTGGCCACGCCCAGCGTGTTGTAGATCGTGGTCCAGGTCATGCTCAACGCCTGGTCGTCCCGGGAGTTGAGTTGCTCGACCACCACGTTGCCATCCTTGAAGAACTTTTTGCGCAACGAAGACACGCCATCGCCGGTCATTTCGATGTGTGACAGGGCCGGAATGAAACGGTCGAAACCGTCGAACCTGCCCACCACCGCCCACACCTGTCTGGCGTCCACCGGCACTTCGACCGATGACACGACGTGGCAGCCGTGAGGGTTTTTGATCAGGGTGTCGGGTTGAAGATTGCTCATGGTGTTGCTCCTTGGTTGATGAGTCAGATGAAGTTGATTTCTTTCAGGTAGTCGCAGCCGCGACGCAGCAGCGCCGGGGATTTTTCCGGGTAATGCGCGCCCATCTGCTGCACGCCGGCCTGGGCGTTGGCGTGGCCGATCAGGGAAATGTCGCCGATGTCTTCCTCGAAGCCGTTGAGGTAGAAACCGAGTACGCCGAACAGCGCGTTGTCGGCATCGACCCGCTCCAGTTGCTGCTGCCAGTCGGCGACGCTGACCAGCGAAAACTCGCTGCCGGTTTCGCGGAACGACGCGACATAGGCATCCCAGCTCAGAGGCTCCGGGTTGTGCAGGTTGAACACCGCCCGTTCGGCCGAATAACGGCTGGCGTGGAAGGCGATGAAACGGGCGAGAAAATCCACTGGCATCAGGTCGAAATTCAGCGCGAAGGCGGGTACCTGACCGAGCTGGATCGAGCCCTTGAGCATCAGCATCAAACGGTTCTTGTGCGGCTGGCAGACACCGCTGAGGCTGTTGAAACTGATGTTGCCGGGCCGATACAGATTGACCCGAACCCCACGCTCCCGCGCCCGTTCGAGGATGCGTTCGCCGACCCATTTCGACAGGTTGTAGCCGTTGCGGATGTAGATCGGCGGCGTCGGTGCGGCGGGCGATTCCAGCACCCGGCCTGCGTCGTCGACGGTGCTGGAGGCGGACAGTGTCGAGACGAAATTGAACACCTTCTTGCTGCGCCCTTCGCACAGCCGCAGCAGTTCGAAAATCGGCTCGACGTTGTCCGCCGCCAACGACTCGTAATCGAGCACGTGATTGACGTTGGCCGCGTTGTGCACCAGCGCGCCGAACTCGCGATCCAGTCGCTCGAAATCCCCATCGGCCAGGCCCAGTTGCGGCCGGGTGATGTCCGCCGAATAGACCCGCACCCGACTCAGGTCCAGATGCTCCAGCCGGTTCTCTCGCAGCGCTTGGGCAAAGCGCTGCGCCGCCGTTTGCCCGCCGCCATCGCGCACCAGACACGCCACTTCGCCGGCGCCCCATCCCAGTAGCGCCTCGACGATGTGCACACCGACAAAACTGTTGGCGCCGGTGACAATCACCTTGTGAACATCGCCCATGCGACTGATCGGCAACGGCTCGATGTCCAGGGCTCGCTCGGCGTCGGCCATCGCCTGGGCGCTGAGCACCGCGCTGTCATCGGTGCCGCGCACCAGCGTGGCGAGCTTGGTAATGGTCGGCAATTCGATGAAGCGGTTGATCGAAATACTGCGACCGAACTCCTCCCGCAGACGCAGGAGCATGCGTGACAGCAGAATCGAGTGACCGCCGAGATTGAAGAAGCTTTCGTCGGTGGAAATGTCGCTGGTCGGCAGCTCCAGCAACTCGCCCCAGATTTCCAGCAGCAGTGCTTCGTCGGCATTGGCCGGCAGGCATTTCGGGCCGCTGTCCTGCACGCTGACCGGCAGTTCCAGCAAGGCCTTGCGATCGACTTTGCCGTTGGCGGCGAACGGCATGTTCGCCAGTTCCGTCCACGCCACCGGCTGCATGTAGTCGGGCAAAAACTGCTGCGCATGTGCTTTCAACGCGTCGCGCGCGGCATCCGATTGCGGCTGGGCGAGGAATGCCAGAATCCGCCGCTGACTGTCGATCACCACCGCGATTTGCCGATACAACTGACTCTCGCGCAGGCAGCGCTCGATCTCCTCCGGCTCGACCCGGAAGCCGCGGATCTTCACCTGATTGTCGCGGCGCCCGCACAGCTCTATGCCGTCTTCGCCCCACTTGGCCATATCGCCGCTGCGGTAGGCACGCAGGCGCTGGCCGTCCGGCAATTCAAGCTCCAGATAGCGCTCCGCCGTCTGCTGCGGATTGTTCAGGTAACCCAGGCACACGCCGGGGCCGACGATGAACAGTTCGCCCATCGTTTGTTCCGGTACCGGATGCAAATCGTCGTCGAGAATCAGCACCTGACTGTTGGCAATCGGCCCGCCGAGGGTGCGATTGCTGTCACCCGGTTGCAGTTGCCGCGCAGTGATCAGCACCGTGGCTTCGGTGGGGCCGTAGAGGTTGTGCAGCTTGCCCTGGCGCGTCAGTTGCTCGATCACGAACGGCTCGCAGACATCGCCGCCGGTCATGATCTGGCCGACGCTTTGCAGTTGCTCCAGCGGCAGGATGCTCAACAGCGCCGGCGGCAGGAACGCATGGGTCAGTTGCCGACGGCGGATCAGTGCCACCAGTTGCAGCGGATCGCGGCGCTGGGTGTCGTCGGGCACCACCAGTTCCGCGCCTTTGAGCAAGGTCGGGAAAATGTCGATCAGCGACGAGTCAAAACTCAGCGACGAGAACTGCAACACCCGGCTCTCTGCATGCAATTGCACATAGTCGGCGTACCACGCGGTGAAGTGCGCGAGGTTCGCCTGACTCAGCAGCACACCCTTCGGATGCCCGGTGGTGCCCGAGGTGTAGAGCGCCATGCATGGTGCATCGAGCTCGGGTCGACGACGCATCAGCGGTAGCGACAGATCGACGTCAGTGCGTTCGATGCGACAGACATCCAACCCCGGCATCGAACCGCTCAGTGGATGTTCGCCGTCGTGCAGCAACAACACCGCCCCGGCATTTTCCAGAATGTACTGCTGGCGCTGAAGTGGATGGCTCGGCTCCAGCGGCAGATACACCGCGCCGCTGCCGAGAATCGCCAGAATTGAGGCAAACAGCGCATCGCATTTCGGCAGGCAAATCCCCACCACCCACGGCTGCGGCTGGGTCTCCAGGATTGCCAGCAACCGTTGCTGGATCGCCCGGCTGTGATCATGCAACTGGCGATAGCTGATCGACCGCTCGGCAAGGTGCAATGCCGGGCGCTCCGCGTGCTCGATCAGGCTTTGTTGCAGCCGCTCGATCACCGGGATCTGCGCCTGTAGCAGCAAGGTCGGATGGTCCGTGGCATTGAAGCGATGGACGTAGGCCAGGCTATCGAGAAACAGCAGGTTTTCCACCTGCTCGAAGTCCGGTGCACGGGCTGTCGTCGCATGCTGAAAATACTCGGCATCGCGCGAAAAACGACTGACCTGCAGTGCCACTTCGTCCACCACCAGCGCCAGTGTTCGCTGGCGCAGGGCCTGGCCGTTGCCGGACGCTTCGTCGGCGATCGGCACGCGGCTCAGCAGTGTCGAGTGACACAGGCACAGCAGATCAAGCACCGGCAAACCGCCGGCGCCCGTTGCACCGATACCCAGACATAAAGTCAGGAGCGGTGTCACGCCGTAATCCTGCGGCGCAAGACTGCCGTCATCGATCACCAGATCCACCGACGGAGCGACGTCCGTCAGCAATGAATGACCGTGTTGTTCGAGCTCATGCGCCAGGTCGGTCAAGACCTGGCTGCGGCCCCTCAGCAAAATGTCGAGACGTCTCATGTCAGCCTCCTTGTCAAACCAGGTAGTCGCGCAGGGCGTGCTGCACGCACGGTGTGTCGAGCAGCGAGCTGTTGTGGAAGAACCGCACGATGTTGCCCACCAGCGGGTGGTGACGATTGATCGGGAAGGCCAACCCGGCCATCTCGTCTTTCAGTGCGCGACGGGTTGCCTCGCTGACTGGCAGGGCGTCGATCAGGCGCAGGTCGAAGGACTTCTGAATGTCGTTGGTCAGGTAATGGCCGATGAACACCGGCAGGATCTGCGCGATGCATTGACGATCCGCATCGCTCGCGGTGTGCCAGTAGATGCGCACCATCCGCGCCCAGAAACTCGAGTGTCGGCCCTCGTCGAGCAAGTGATCGGCCATCAGACCCTTGATCGAAGGCTTGACCGTGTCGTCCCGGGCGAACGCCGCGACATCGCCGGTCACGGTGTTCTCGGCGATGGCTACGCAAATCAGTTCCACGGCGCTGCGCAGGTGTTCCGGAGCCAGTTCGACGGCGGCGGGAATTGCCCGGCTCAGTTCGATTTCATTCGGTAGCTCGATCGGCTCGATGCCGGTCATGGCCACGGTCTGCTGCATGAAATCCATCGCCACCAGCGCGTGGTAATCCTCGTCCACCACCACGGTCATGGCGTCGTAGCGACAGGCGAACGGGAAGGGCACGGCGAAGCGGTTCTTGGCGATGCTGCGGGCGGTCTTGTCGACGATCTCGGTTTCGAAAATCACCACGTCGTTGATGAATTTGTACAGCGTCTGCACCAGGGCGAAATCACGCTGTTCGGGGCATTCGCGCAGGAAGGTTTCGCTGAGCACCAACGGCTGGCGGCTGAGCGGATAGATCAGCCGCGCGTCATCCTCCAGCACGCGGCGCGGCCGGGTGCGAATGGTCGCGCGGCTTTCCCAGGCATCGGCGAAAGACTGGTAGTCGGCGGCGTTCATTGGGCCACCTCCACCAGCGGTTCGCGCATGCTCAGGCGCAGGCCGTCCCAAAGGGCGATGCGGCTTTCCACGGCGGCGATGGCGCTGGCGTAAACCTCGGCTTCGCGCTGCGGATCGCCATCCACCAGTCGATCCAGCAGTTGTTCGGCGGCCGGGCCGTGGTCTTCCGAGTCGACCTCGATGTGCCGTTCGAGGTAGTAACGGAAGGTCGGCGCCTGTTCGACGCCGATGCCCCAGGCATCGAGCATGCGCTGGAACATGGTCGGGATCACGCTCTCGCGACCGTGCAGGAAGGCAGCGGCAACGCTGTGACCGGGTGCATGCAGCGCGGTGTGCAAGGTGTCACAGACGAACCGCGCCGCCGCCGGATCTACTTCGACGCTTTGCAAGGCGACGTCGTAACTGACGCCCTCCTGTTGCAGCGTCACGAAGCGCTCCACCGCTGTCGTGTCCGCACCGACTTCGCGCATGGCATCGAGGTACAGTTCGAAGTGACTGTAATGCCCGTGTGACAGCCGATCGTCAGATTCTTCCCCGAGCACGATTTCGTTGATCAGTCTTGCTGCGTGCGGATCGCGCGGCGGCAACCACGGCAGGCGAGTGCAAGTCAGTTCCTGCTGCAGGCGCTTGGTCAGCGACATGAAGTCCCAGACGGCAAATACATGGGATTCCATGAACCGGCGTAATGTCTTCAAAGAATCTATTTCGGTGAAGATCGGATGAACGCTGAGTTCGGCTTTCTTTAGTGTAAGTTGCTCTTTTGTTGGCATGGTTGCGAGACTCTGGCTAATAGGGAATAGGGATTGCTCAATCAATTGCTAATGGCGTTGAACAAGTTTCTCCAGGCGAACGACAGCCTCATTCGGTTTCGATGAAAGCAGGCAATGTCTGAAGGGCCCAAGACAGCAGCGGACGGTCAAACCGTCGCAACCGAGGCCGTAGTGCAAGGTTGTGCCGGGTTTTTCATTTCGGATCCAAACTCGGCGAAGAAAAACTAATACATCGCAAAACAACTTAACAAGTTTATTTTCAATTATTTTTAGTTGGCTGTTTTTGAAGTGTGAGTGGGTCTGATAAAACTTATAAGTTAAGTTTTATTGGGGCGTAGTTACTCCTTTCGGCGTTTAATGGCCAAAATTGAACGACAAGAGTGAATGCCTCACTCAAAGCAACTTTCCAATTGAGTAATTGAATGAATATGAGGGGATGAAGTCGGACTGTAACGGCGCCGTTCTTCCTGATCCCGTGACAAGGCTCCTTCCGTAGGTTCCTGGTGCGGGGACTGCTGCCGGGGCGGCGCGTCCCCGTTCTATATTGGGTTGGCGATTCAAGGGTGCGCGTAAATCGGCGCCGCGGCTATCGTCGAAAATGACTTCCTTTGCGGTGCAAATTCCGGGCTGTTCAAAGCAGGAGGGAGGTTAGAGCGCAGGCGCCGAAGTGCCACAGCAATTGAGCGTGACCGGCGTGGGGATTTGTAAGCGGGTTATACGCCGGGTAAGCGAGGGCTCACCCGGGCGGATTTTCAGCGTGCCGCCTGGCGATCATTAGAGGCGGTGCTTGCCAGGTATCGAGTGATCACCTCGACACCGCGATTGAGGTGCTGCTCCAGCAGTGTGACGGCACGCGGGGTGTCACGATCTATCACGGCCTGCAACAACGCACGGTGATCGTCCTGGGAGAGTTTGCCCAGGCCCATGGCCTCGAGGTTGAAACGCAGGAAGCGTTCCTCTTCATTCAAGCCGTCTTCCACCAGCCGCAACAGCCGGCCATTGGGCGCCTTGCTGTAGAGCGCCATGTGAAACAGACGGTTGAGCCGACCGATTTCGGTGTAGTCGTGTTCGACTTCCAACTCTTCGATGTAGCCGGCCGCGCGTTCGTGATCGGCCGGGGTCAACAAGGGGATCGACTGACGCAGCGCTTCAGACTCCAGCAGGATGCGCAGCTCGTAGGTTTGCGTTGCATCGCCCTGGATCAATGGCGCCACCACGGCGCCCTTGTGGGCAATCACGCTGAGCAGGCCCTGGGCCTCGAGTTGACGCAAGGCTTCGCGTACCGGCATGCGGCTGACGCCGAACAGGTCGGCCAGATCCTGCTGGCGCACGGCGGTTCCGCAGGGCAGGCGACCGTCGAGAATGGCGGCGCGCAGGGTTTCTTCGATGACCGAGCGCGCCAGATGCGCGGGAATCGGGCCGTCGACTTTGATGCTGTGGAGTGGCTTGGGCTTCTGGGTCACAACTGCACACCCTATGACTGCGATATTTGGATCCAAAGGACACTAGTGATTGCTCTACAGGTTGTCAAACCGCGTAGAGGAACCCTGTTACACCTGAAGTTTAGCGCGCCAGCGATGATCTCAGGGTGCCATTGTTTTTTGCTGGACTAACCTTCACCATCAAGCGCTTTCTTCTCTGCCCTGGATGCCTTGCATTGGCGGTACGTTTCGCAATCCCACGGATTGCGCGCTGGCTTGCCTGCGCGCTGCTGCTGGCCGGCATCATGCTGGGCGGCCTGCATGCCGATTGGGATTTTTCCGCGATCAGCCGCAAGGCCACGGCGCTGTACGGACCGCTGGGCGCCGGGCAACAGCGGATCGATGCCTGGCAGAATCTGCTGGCCACGCAGAAGCAGGTCAGCGAGATGGAAAAGCTCAAAGTGGTGAACCTGTTTTTCAACAAACAGATGCGCTACGTCGAAGACATCGATCTGTGGCACGAGGTCGATTATTGGGAAACTCCCATCGAAGCCTTGTGGAAAGGCGCCGGCGACTGCGAAGACTATGCGATCGCCAAGTATTTCAGCCTGCGCCACCTCGGTGTGGCCAGTGACAAGTTGCGCATCACCTACGTCAAGGCCCTGCGCCAGAACCGCGCGCACATGGTCCTGACTTACTATTCCAGCCCTGACGCCATGCCGCTGGTGCTCGACAGCCTGATCGACCCGATCAAACCGGCCGCCGAGCGAACCGATTTGCTGCCGGTCTACTCTTTCAATGCCGAGGGTTTGTACCTGCCGGGAGCGAAGGGCAACAAGAAGGTCGGTGACACCAAACGCCTGTCACGCTGGCAGGATGTGTTGAAGAAAATGCAGGCCGAAGGATTCCCGGTCGAGACGACTAACTAGGAGCACGCGCTCAGATGTCTTTGTTCAAACAGCTGTTGATCGCAATCTGTCTGTTCCTGGTGGTCGCCTTCACCGGCAGCTTCATGGTCAGTCTGGAGAGCTCGCGCACCCAGTACGTCAACCAGTTGCGCTCCCACGCCCAGGATGCGGCCACGGCGCTGGCGCTGTCGTTGACGCCGAACATCGACGACCCGGCGATGGTCGAACTATTGGTCAGTTCGATCTTCGACAGCGGTTATTACTCGAGCATCCGCGTGGTCGACCTGAAGACCGACCAGACCATCGTCGAGCGCAATGGCATTCCGGCGGTCACCAACGTGCCGGACTGGTTCGTCAAACTGATTGGCCTGGAACCGGCCGGTGGCGATGCGCTGGTCAGCCGTGGCTGGGAGCAGGCGGCGCGGGTCGAGGTGGTCAGCCACCCGATGTTCGCCCTGGCCAAGCTCTGGCAGAGCGCACTCGGCAGCCTCGGCTGGTTGCTGGTCTGCGGTGCGGTGAGTGCGGTGCTGGGCGCGCTGTTGCTGCGTCGGCAACTCAAGCCGCTGGATTACATGGTCAAGCAATCCCACGCCATTGCCCGCCGCGAATTCCTCAGCCTGCCGGACCTGCCGCGCACGCCTGAATTGCGCCGCGTGGTGCTGGCGATGAACCAGATGGTCGAGAAGCTCAAGGCGCTGTTTCAGGAGCAGGCCGAGCGCAGTGAAAAACTGCGCACCGAGTCCTATCAGGACAACCTCACGGGGCTGGCCAACCGGCGTTATTTCGAGATGCAGCTGAATGCGCGGGTGAGCAACCCGGAGCAGGCCAGTTCCGGTTACCTGCTGCTGTTGCGGGTCAAGGATCTGGCCGGGCTGAACCAGCGCCTTGGCGGTCAGCGCACCGATGAATTGTTGAAAGCGGTCGGCGAGCAACTGTCCCGCGAGTGCGCCAAATACCCGGAAACCCAGAATCTCGTCACCCGGATTCGTGGTGGTGAATTCGCCGTGCTGGCGCCGGGGCTGACCCGCGAAGAAGCGCTGCAACTGGCGCAAAGCCTCGACAGCGCGCTGAGCAGCCTGCACGCGACGGGCGCCACCGACGTGGCCGCCGTGGCCTCTATCGGCCTGGCGCCGTTCGCTCATGGCGATTCACCGCAAGCGGTGCTCAGCCTCGGCGATCAGGCCTTGGCTCAGGCCGAAGGTCAGGGCGAACAGAACTGGGCTTGCCTCGATCAGAGCCTGGTGGCGGATGTCGGTGACGATCACCACGCCTGGCATCGCTTGCTCGATCAGGCGCTGAACCAGCGGCGCTTCGAGCTGTTCTTCCAACCGGTGGTGGCGGCACAGGACACGCAACTGGTGCTGCATTACAAAGTGCTGTCACGCTTGCTCGACGAGCAGGGCCAGACCATCCCCGCCGGGCGTTTCCTGCCCTGGCTCGAGCGCTTCGGCTGGACCGCGCGGCTGGACCGTCTGATGCTCGAGCGCGTGCTGGAGCAGATGGCCGACCATGAAGAATCCCTGGCCTTGAACCTGTCTTCGGCGACCCTGGCTGATCCGCAGGCGCTGAACAAAGTCTTCGAGATTCTGCGCTCGCATTCCAATCTGGGGCCGCGCCTGACCCTGGAAATCGGCGAGGAACAACTGCCGGAACAAGCGGTGCTCGAACAGCTGACCCGCCGCCTGCGCGAACTTGGTTTCTCCCTGAGCCTGCAGCGCTTCGGCGGGCGCTTCAGCATGATCGGTAACCTGGCGCGGCTGGGCCTGGCGTACCTGAAGATCGATGGCAGCTACATTCGGGCGATCGATCAGGAAAGCGACAAGCGCCTGTTCATCGAAGCGATCCAGCGTGCGGCGCACAGCATTGATCTGCCGCTGATTGCCGAGCGGGTCGAGACGGAAGGGGAATTGTCGGTGATTCGCGAGATGGGGTTGTATGGGGTTCAGGGGCAATTGTTCGGTGAGCCAAAACCCTGGCGTTAAGGCTGTAGAATTGCGTCGCCGCTAAGGCTGCCTTCGCGAGCAAGCTCGCTCCCACATTGGGTATACATACCTCCTGTGGGAGCGAGCTTGCTCGCGAAGGGGCCCGTCCAGTCACCGAAGATCCTGGATCAGATCAACCCGCCCTCATCCTCATCGATCAACTGACTCAACCCACCCAGCGCTTCCCGCGCCTGAGTCCGGTCCATCAACTTGGCCTGGGCCGCCGGCGGCAGGTCGGTGACGCGGATCACGCCTTTCTGGGTCAGTACCTGAATCAGGTCGTCGAGTACCCGGATCATTTCCAGGTCGCTCTGCTTGAGCTGCTTGAGGCTGTTCTCCACGGCTTCGTTGGCGTACCAGGCCTGGATTTCGTGGTGGTCGGCCGGCAGCGTTTCCGTGGCCTCGGCGTAGGCCGCAGCTTCCACGCGAATCAACTGACCCTGCGCATCGCGTTGCACGTAAAACATTGAGCATCCCTCGGAAATGGACCAGCGTCATGCTGTCAGCAGCATAGCCAACTGCACGCGAGTATGCGGTGCGGCGACGCAATCGTCACCGGGAAGAAAGACGCAAACGTGACGGCCGCCCCATTGGGGCGGCCGTTTTGTTCACGCATCAGCTGTTGTTGTGGTCGACCTTGATAGTCGGATCACTACCGGCAATCAGGTTGTGAATGTTGGCAGTGGACCAGTTGTTGCCTTCCAGTTTGATCGTCACGTCCGGTGTGGCGGCAGCCGCATCGGCGGAGTTGAACTTGCCCGCCGAACTGACTTGCAGCGACGACACGCCATCGACCGTGGTGATCTTCAGGAAGTTGTCGATGGTGCTGCCGGACTCGCCCTGCAGCAGGTCGCGCAGGTCGATACGGTCACCTTCGCTGGCGTTGAAGTCCTTGATCACATCGTTGCCGGTGTCACCTGCTTTCCAGACGAAGGTGTCGGCGCCCGAACCACCGATCAGGATGTCGTTGCCCTGACCACCGATCAGCGTGTCGTTGCCGGTACCGCCGAGCAGGATGTCGTTGCCCTTGCCACCGTCGAGCAGGTCGTTGCCGCCCGAGCCGAACAGGATGTCATTACCCGCGCCGCCCAGCAGCGTGTCGTTGCCGTCGTGGGCGCCCGATACATCGAACGCCTGATAGTGCTCGGTGATGTACTGGTGCACGTTACTGGTGGTGACTTTGCTGACGTCGACCCCGGTTTCCTTGGCCACGAAGGCCTGCATCGCCTGATAACCTTCGCCGGCAATGCCGTTGAAGCTCACCAGGTCGCCGAACAGGATGTCGTTGCCGTCGCCACCGCTGACGGTGTCGTTGCCCGGCATCGTCGCTTCGGTATGGCCGATGATCGAGTTGGCCAGGTCCTTCGGATCGATGTTGGTTTGCGGGTTGTGATCGGTGTCGTACGGTTTCAGGTCGTTGAGGCTTACACCGCTGTTGATCCCGATGGCTTCCACATTGGACAGGTTGCCCAGCAGTGCGAAGGCGCTGTTGGCGTTGTCGGTGGTGGCCTGGCTGGTGCTGCTGCCGGAGCCTGCCAGGCTCGACAGCTCGTAGGTGCCGTCGCCCTGGGCGTGGATGGTGCCCACGTTGCTCCAGTTCCAGCTGCCGTTCTTGTACGTCTGCAGGACCACGGCACCCGCCGTGCTGATGGTCAGGTAGTGCGTGCTGTCGATGTAGGTGCTGAAGCTGTCGCCCAGCTTGTAGTTGCTGGTCTTCACCACGTCGTCGAGCTTCACGTTGCCGTACAGCGTCGGGTTGGTCTGTTCGCCGCTCTGGTAGTAGGTCGGCTGACCGTCGGTGATGAAGTACGTGAGGTTCTTCGCCCCGGTGTTAGCCACGGCTTCGGCGCTCTGGAAGAAGTTGGCCGTAGCCTTGAACACGTCTTCGTAGTTGGTGCCGCCGCCGGAGGTCATCGAGTCCAGCACAGCCTTGAGCTTGGTCAGCGCGTTCGGGTCGTTGAGGTTCACCGACACCGACTTGTTGACCTGGGTATCGAAGTCCACCAGGAAGATGTTCACCGTCCCCGAGTTGTTGCCCATGCTCTGCTTGAGAGTGTTGAACACCGACGTCAGCGAGTCCTTGGCCGCGTTGATCGACGAGGTGCTCATACTGCCCGAGCTGTCGACCATGAACGCGATGTTGTAGTTGGTGCCCGGCACTACGGTCAGGCCGCCGATGTCGGCGACGATGATGTCGTTGCCGTCGGTGCCGGTGACGTTGTCGTCGGCCGAGGTGGCGACTACCGCGTTGTAGACTGCCGGCACCACGGTGACCGGAATGGTCGCGGTGGTGCTGGCCGAGCCGCCGACCTGTTCGGTGGAGGTCGAGGTCACGGTCAGGTTGAACTGGCCGTTGTAGTAGGTCGGCGGGGTCACGGTCAGGCTGCCGAGGTTCCAGCCGGTGACGTTGGCGTCGCCGCTGGTGGCGGTCACGGTGAAGCTGTGGCCTGCGCCGTCGCTGAGCACCGAGCCGACCGGTGCGCCGCTGATCTTGATGCTCAGGGTTTCCGAGCCGTCGGTGTCGGTCAGTGCGGTGCTGATCGCCGACAGTTTCACGGTGGTGCCTTCGGCGCCGGTGTTGAGCTTGTAGCCGTCGTAATAGCCTTCGCCGTTGCTGCCGTGCAGATCGGAGACGGTCACGCCGGCATTCACTAGATCCTGCACGCCGGTGTAGATCGGTACGCCGGCGCTGCTCAGGTCGATCGGCGTGCTGCCGTTGACCGACAGGTTGACGTCGTAGCTGCCCGGGCCGCTCTGGTTGTGGTGGTAGATGTCCAGGGTGTAGTAGCCGCTGGTGGTCGGGGTGAACGAACCGTTGAGGTTGCCACCCGCGCCCCACGTTGTGGACGCCACACTCTTGCCGCAGATGGTCACCAGCAGGCTGTCATCACCGGTGCCGCTGAAGGTGTAGGTCTTGCCGGCTTCCAGATAGATCAGGCCCGAGGTTTTCGACGCGGTGCCGGCGGTCACGCTGCCATCGGACTGCACGTTGTTCACGGTGCCGCTGGTGTTCGGTTTGCCGGCACCGTCGATCACGTTTTTCAGAGTGTTCGGGTTCGCGCCGCTGCCGTCGGTGCCCAGGCCCGACAGACCGGTCCAGACTTCCTTGATCAGGCCGGTGGACTTCACGCTGTTGTCGGCGACCGACAGGGTCGGTGCATCCGCCACTGGGGTGATGTCGATCTTCACGGTGCCGGTATTGCCCAGCAACTGGCCGTCGGTTGGCTGGAACTTGATCTGTGCGTAGTCAGCCTGGTTGTTGCCCAGGCCGGTGCCGCCGTAGCCGTTCACGCCCGACTCGTTGGCATCCGGCAGGAAACGCAGCTTGCCGGCATCGATGTCGGCCTTGCTGAAGGTCTGGTTGGTGGCGACGTCTTTCCAGGTCGAACCGTCCAGGTACTGCAGTTTGCCTTCGCCCGGCAGCTGGGTGATTTTCACGCCCAGGCTGCTGGCCGGGCTGTCGACGTCGCTGACGCCGAAGGTCGACCAGCCGAGGACCAGCGGGGTGTCTTCGGTGCCGGTGACGTTGACCGGTGCAGCGACCGGCGCATCGTTGACCGCCACCACATTGACCGTGGTGGTCGCGACGTTGGAGTAGTTGCCGCCATCGGTCACGGTCACGGTGATGATCCGTGGCACGGTGCTCGGGTCTTCACTGCTGTTGGTGAAGCTGATGTTCTTGATGGCCTGCATGTAGTCGGCCAGCGTCGCATTGCCCGACAGGGTCAGCGTGATCGTGCCATTGGTGCTGTTGGCATTGATGGTGATGCCGTTGACGCTGTTGCCCAGGTTCAGCGCATCGCCGTCCTGACGGTTGGTCAGCACGACGGTGGCGCCAGTCAGCATGGTGCTGTCCGGGTCGGTGATCTTGATATCGGTGTCGGCGATCGACACACCTGCGCCCGGGGTGTTCTCGGTGAAGGTCACCTTGTAGTCGGCACCCGTTGCACCGCTGGAGTTGTTGGCGTCGAGGTCGATGACCGGCGGTGCATCGTTGTCGATGATCGAGGTGCTGACGCTGCCATTGGTGCTGCTGACCGCCAGGTTTTCGAAGTTGCCACCGGTGGCCGAGTCGATCTTGACCACGAAGTTCTCGGTGCCTTCGGTGATCTTGTCATCGATGGTGGCGACGTTGAATTGTGCACTGCTGGCGCCTGCCGGGATCTTCACGGTGTACACGCCGGTGAAGTCCGAACCGTCGGCGGCGGTGCCGCTGTAGACGATTTTCAGGGTCACTTCGGTCTGCGCCGGGTGGGTCAGGCTCACGGTATAGGTCGCGGTCTGGCCTTCGGTCACCGAGGTGCTGCCGGTGATGCTGACGGTGGTGGTGTCGATGGTGTCGGTGACGTTGGTCACCGCTGGTGTATTGCTGGTCACCAGATTTTCGAAGTTGCCACCGGTGGCATTGGTGATCGTTGCCTGCACGGTGCCGGCGTCTTTGTAGACGTCGTCGGCCGGTGCCGGAACGGTCACGGTGCCAGTTGTTTTGCCGGCCTCGATGGTGATTACCGAGCCGTTGCTCAGGGTCACGGTCACCGGGGTGCCGGCGGCGTTGGTCAGGGTTGCGGTGTAGGTGATCGAGCCACCTTCGGCCACGGTGCCGGTCGCGCTGAGCGACAGGTTGGTGGTGTCGATGGTGTCGGTCACCGTGGTGCTGACCGGCGTCTTGTCGGCGACGAGGTTTTCGTAGTTGCCGCCGCTGACGTTGGTGATCGAGTTGGTCAGCGGTGCATGACCATTCAACACGTCGTTCGGCGCGGTGGTGGTGACGGTCCCGGAGGTCTTGCCGATGTCGATGGTGATGGTCTGGCCGTTGGACAGGGTCACGGTCACTGGCGAACCGGTCACCGGCGCGCCGACAGTCGCGGTGTAGACGACGTTGCCGCCCTCGGCCGCTGTCGCGGTCGCAGTCAGCTTCACGGTGGTGGTGTCGATGGTGTCGGTGACGCTGGTCACGGCCGGCGTGGTGCTGGTCACCAGGTTTTCGAAGTTGCCGCCGGTAGCCGATTTGATCGTGGCCTGAACGGTGCCGGCGTCTTTGTAGACGTCATCGGCTGGCGCAGGAACAGTCACGGTGCCGGTGGTTTTACCGGCGTCGATGGTGATCACGGCGCCGTTGCTCAGAGTCACGGTTACCGGAGTGCCCGCAGCGTTGGTCAGTGTGGCGGTGTAGATGATCGAACCACCTTCGGCGACCGAATTGGTGGCACTCAAGGAAAGGTTGGTGGTGTCGATGGTGTCGGTGACGGTGGTCGAAACCGGGGTCTTGTCGGCCACGAGATTCTCGTAGTTGCCACCACTTACACCAGTGATTGCGTTAGTCAGTGGCGCATGACCATTCAACACGTCGTTCGGCGCGGTGGTGGTCACGGTGCCGGTGGTCTTGCCCACTTCGATGGTGATGGTCTGGCCGTTGGACAGGGTCACGGTCACTGGCGAGCCGGTCACCGGTGCGCCGACAGTCGCGGTGTAGACAACATTGCCGCCCTCGGCCGCTGTTGCGGTCGCGGTCAGCTTCACGGTGGTGGTGTCGATGGTGTCGGTGACGCTGGTCACCGCTGGCGTGTTGCTGGTCACCAGGTTTTCGAAGTTGCCACCGGTGGCGTTGGTGATGGTTGCCTGAACAGTACCGGCGTCCTTGTAAACGTCATCGGCCGGCGCCGGAACGGTCACGGTGCCGGTGGTTTTACCAGCGTCGATGGTGATCACGGCGCCATTGCTCAACGTTACGGTCACCGGAGTGCCAGCAGCGTTGGTCAGTGTGGCGGTGTAGATGATCGAACCGCCCTCGGCGACCGAATTGGTGGCGCTCAAGGACAGGTTGGTGGTGTCGACGGTGTCGGTGACAGTGGTCGAAACCGGGGTCTTGTCGGCCACGAGATTCTCGTAGTTGCCGCCACTTACACCAGTGATTGCGTTAGTCAGTGGCGCATGACCATTCAACACGTCGTTCGGCGCGGTGGTGGTCACGGTGCCGGTGGTCTTGCCCACTTCGATGGTGATGGTCTGGCCGTTGGACAGGGTCACGGTCACTGGCGAGCCGGTCACCGGTGCGCCGACAGTCGCGGTGTAGACAACATTGCCGCCCTCGGCCGCTGTTGCGGTCGCGGTCAGCTTCACGGTGGTGGTGTCGATGGTGTCGGTGACGCTGGTCACCGCTGGCGTGTTGCTGGTCACCAGGTTTTCGAAGTTGCCACCAGTGGCGGACTTGATCGTGGCCTGTACGTTGCCGGCGTCCTTGTAGACGTCATCGGCCGGTGCAGGAACGGTCACGGTGCCGGTGGTTTTGCCCGCGTCGATGGTGATGACGGCACCGTTCGACAAGGTCACGGTGACTGGCGAGCCAGCGGCGTTGGTCAGGGTCGCGGTGTAGGTGATCTGGCCACCTTCAGCCACGGTGCCGGTCGCGGTCAGCGACAGGTTGGTGGTGTCGATGGTGTCAGTGACCGTGGTCGAAACCGGTGTTTTGTCGGCGACCAGATTTTCGTAGTTGCCACCGCTCACGTTGGTGATGGCGTTGGTCAGCGGCGCGTGGCCAGTCAGCACGTCGTTTGGCGCCGTCGTGGTTACGGTGCCAGTGGTTTTGCCGACTTCGATGGTGATGGTCTGGCCGTTCGACAGGGTCACAGTGACTGGCGAGCCGGTCACCGGTGCACCTACGGTAGCGGTGTAGGTGACGGTGCCACCTTCGGCAGCGGTTTCGGTCGCAGTCAGTTTGACCGTGGTGGTGTCGATGGTATCGGTGACGTTGGTCACGGCTGGTGTGTTGCTGGTCACCAGGTTTTCGAAGTTGCCGCCGGTGGCGGATTTGATCGTCGCTTCCACGGTGCCGGCGTCCTTGTAGACGTCATCGGCTGGCGCAGGAACAGTGACGGTGCCAGTGGTTTTACCGGCTTCGATGGTGATCACCGCGCCGTTCGACAGGGTCACGGTCACCGGGGTGCCGGCCGGGTTGGTCAGGGTCGCGGTGTAAACGATCGAGCCACCCTCGGCCACGGTATCGGTCGCACTGAGCGACAGGTTGGTGGTGTCGATGGTGTCGGTCACGGTGGTGCTGACCGGAGTTTTATCAGCAACCAGATTCTCGTAGTTGCCACCGCTCACGTTGGTGATCGCGTTGGTCAATGGCGCGTGGCCGTTCAGCACATCGTTCGGTGCCGTGGTGGTCACGGAGCCGGTGGTTTTACCGACTTCGATGGTGATTTGCTGACCGTTCGACAGGGTCACGGTCACTGGCGAGCCGGTGACAGGTGCACCCACGGTCGCGGTGTACGTAACGTTCCCGCCTTCAGCCGCCGACTCGGTCGCGGTGAGTTTCACCGTGGTGGCGTCGATGGTGTCAGTGACCTGGGTCACCGCAGGAACCGTGCTGGTCACCAGATTTTCGAAGTTGCCACCGGTCGCGGACTTGATCGTCGCTTCCACGATGCCGGCGTCCTTGTAGACGTCATCGGCAGGGGCCGGAACCGTCACGGTGCCAGTGGTTTTACCGGCCTCGATGGTGATCACGGCGCCGTTGCTCAGAGTCACAGTTACCGGAGTGCCGGCGGCGTTGGTCAACGTTGCGGTGTAGATGATCGAACCGCCCTCGGCGACGGAGTTGGTGGCGCTGAGGGTCAGGTTGGTGGTGTCGACGGTGTCGGTGACGGTGGTCGAAACCGGGGTCTTGTCGGCAACGAGGTTCTCGTAATTACCGCCGGTTACGCCGGTGATCGCATTGGTCAGCGGTGCATGGCCGTTCAGCGCATCGTTCGGTGCAGTGGTGGTCACGGTGCCGGTGGTCTTGCCGACTTCAATAGTGATTTGCTGACCGTTGGACAGGGTCACGGTCACAGGCGAACCGGTGACTGGAGCACCGACAGTCGCAGTGTAAGTAACGGTCCCGCCTTCAGCCGCCGACTCGGTCGCGGTCAGTTTGACCGTGGTGGTGTCGATGGTGTCGGTGACATTGGTCACGGCTGGCGTGTTGCTGGTCACCAGGTTCTCGAAGTTGCCACCGGTCGCGGACTTGATCGTCGCTTCCACGGTGCCGGCGTCCTTGTAGACGTCATCGGCTGGCGCAGGAACAGTGACGGTGCCAGTGGTTTTACCGGCTTCGATGGTGATCACCGCGCCGTTCGACAGGGTCACGGTCACCGGGGTACCAGCCGGGTTGGTCAGAGTTGCGGTGTAAACAATCGAACCGCCCTCGGCCACGGTACCGGTCGCACTGAGCGACAGGTTGGTGGTGTCGATGGTGTCGGTCACAGTGGTGCTGACCGGAGTTTTATCAGCAACCAGATTCTCGTAGTTGCCACCGCTCACGTTGGTGATCGCGTTGGTCAATGGCGCGTGGCCGTTCAGCACATCGTTCGGTGCCGTGGTGGTCACTGTGCCGGTGGTCTTGCCGACTTCGATGGTGATTTGCTGACCGTTGGACAGGGTCACGACCACCGGCGAGCCAGTTACCGGAGCGCCCACGGTCGCGGTGTAAGTAACGGTGCCACCTTCGGCGGCAGTTTCGGAAGCGGTCAGCTTCACGGTCGTCGTGTCGATGGTGTCGGTGACTTCGGTCACGGCCGGAACAGTGCTAGGCACCAGGTTCTCGAAGTTGCCACCGGTTGCATCCTTGATGGTGACTTCGACTTTGCCGGCGTCTTTGTAGACGTCATCGGCCGGGGCCGGAACGGTCACGGTTCCGGTGGTCTTGCCCGCTTCGATGGTGATCACGGCGCCGTTGCTCAACGTCACGGTCAGCGGCGTGCCGGCCGGGTTGGTCAGGGTCGCGGTGTAAACAATCGAGCCGCCCTCGGCCACGGTGCCGGTCGCGGTCAGCGACAGGTTGGTGGTGTCGACCGTGTCGGTCACGGTGGTGCTGACCGGCGTTTTGTCGGCCACCAGATTCTCGTAGTTGCCGCCGCTGACGTCGCTAATCGCGTTGGTCAGCGGTGCATGGCCGTTCAGCGCATCGTTCGGCGCCGTGGTGGTCACGGTGCCGGTGGTCTTGCCGACTTCGATGGTGATCGACTGACCATTGGCCAGGGTCACAGTCACAGGCGAGCCAGTCACAGGCGCACCCACGGTTGCGGTGTAGGTGACGGTGCCACCTTCGGCAGCAGTTTCGGAAGCGGTCAGCTTCACGGTCGTCGTGTCGATGGTGTCGGTGACTTCGGTCACGGCCGGAACAGTGCTAGGCACCAGGTTCTCGAAGTTGCCACCGGTTGCATCCTTGATGGTGACTTCGACTTTGCCGGCGTCTTTGTAGACGTCATCGGCCGGGGCCGGAACGGTCACGGTTCCGGTGGTCTTGCCCGCTTCGATGGTGATCACGGCGCCGTTGCTCAACGTCACGGTCAGCGGCGTGCCGGCCGGGTTGGTCAGGGTCGCGGTGTAAACGATCGAACCGCCCTCGGCAACCGAGTTGGTGGCGCTGAGGGTCAGGTTGGTGGTGTCGACCGTGTCGGTGACAGTGGTCGAAACCGGCGTTTTGTCGGCGACGAGGTTTTCGTAGTTGCCGCCAGTCACGGCGGTGATCGCGTTGGTCAGCGGCTCGTGACCGTTCAACGCATCGTTCGGTGCGGTGGTGGTCACGGTACCGGTGGTATTGCCGACTTCGATGGTGATCGACTGACCATTGGCCAGGGTCACAGTCACAGGCGAACCTGTGACAGGCGCGCCCACCGTGGCGGTATAGGTGACGGTGCCACCTTCAGCAGCGGTTTCGGTCGCGGTCAGTTTGACCGTAGTGGTATCGATGGTATCGGTGACGTTGGTCACGGCCGGAACGGTGCTCGGCACCAAGTTCTCGAAGTTGCCACCGGTTGCGTCCTTGATCGTGACTTCGACTTTGCCGGCGTCTTTGTAGACGTCATCTTTCGGCGCATCGACGGTCACGGTGCCGGTGGTTTTACCGGCTTCGATGGTGATCACTGCACCGTTCGACAGGGTCACGGTCACCGGGGTGCCGGCCGGGTTGGTCAGCGTCGCGGTGTAGACAATCGAACCACCCTCGGCCACCGAGTCGGTGGCGGTCAGGTTCAGGTTGGTGGTGTCAACAGTATCCGATACCGAGGTGTTGGCCGGTTTGCTGTCGACCGCCAGGTTTTCGTAGTTGCCGCCGGTGGCCTTGTCGATGGTCACGCTCAGCGAGCTGCCGCCCGCCAGCGGGCTGTTCGGCGCAACGAAGTTCACGGTGCCGGTGGTTTCGCCCACGGCGATGGTGATGGTCTGGCCGTTGGACAGGGTCACCACGACCGGCGAACCGGTCACTGGCGCGGTCACGGTCGCGGTGTAGACCACGGTTTCGCCTTCGGCGACGTTGGCGGTAGCGGTCAGCGACACGGTGGACGTGTCGATGGTGTCGTGAACGGTGGTGACCGCCGGGGCAGTGTTGGTGACCAGGTTTTCAAAGTTGCCGCCAGTGGCGCCCTTGATGGTCGTTTCAACGGTGCCGGCGTCCTTGTAGACGTCGTCCTTCGGTGCGTCGACGGTCACGGTGCCGGTGGTTTTGCCGGCCTCGATGGTGATCACGGCGCCGTTGCTCAACGTCACGGTCACCGGGGTGCCGGCGGCGTTGGTCAGGGTCGCGGTGTAGGTGATCTGGCCACCTTCGTTGACTTCCGGCGTCGCGCTCAGTGTCAGGTTGGTGGTGTCGACGGTGTCGGTCACGGTGGTGCTGACCGGGGTTTTGTCGGCCACGAGGTTTTCGTAGTTGCCGCCGCTCACGCCAGTGATTGAGTTGGTCAGCGGTTCGTGACCATTGAGTGCATCGTTCGGTGCGGTGGTGGTGACGGTGCCAGTGGTTTTACCGACCTCGATGGTGATCTGCTGACCGTTGGCCAGGGTCACGGTCACCGGCGAACCGGTGACTGGTGCGCCGACGGTGGCGGTGTAGGTGACGGTGCCGCCTTCCGCCGCCGACTCGGTCGCGGTCAGTTTGACCGTGGTGGTGTCGATGGTGTCGGTGACCTCGGTGACGGCCGGAACAGTGCTCGGCACCAGGTTCTCGAAGTTGCCACCGGACGCGTCCTTGATCGTGACTTCAACCTTGCCGGCGTCTTTGTAGACGTCATCGGCCGGGGCTGGAACGCTGACGGTGCCGGTGGTTTTACCGGCTTCGATGGTGATCACGGCACCGTTCGACAGGGTCACGGTCACCGGAGTGCCGGCCGGGTTGGTCAGGGTCGCGGTGTAAACAATCGAGCCGCCCTCGGCCACGGTGCCGGTCGCGGTCAGCGACAGATTGGTGGTGTCGACGGTATCGGTCACGGTGGTCGACACTGGAGTCTTGTCCGCTACGAGGTTCTCGTAGTTGCCGCCGCTGACGTCGGTAATCGCGTTGGTCAGCGGTGCATGGCCGTTCAACGCATCGTTCGGCGCCGTGGTGGTCACGGTGCCGGTGGTCTTGCCGACTTCGATGGTGATTTGCTGACCGTTGGACAGGGTCACGGTCACAGGCGAACCGGTCACCGGCGCGCCTACGGTAGCGGTGTAGGTGACGGTGCCACCTTCGGCAGCGGTTTCGGTCGCAGTCAGTTTGACCGTGGTGGTGTCGATGGTATCGGTGACGTTGGTCACGGCTGGTGTGTTGCTGGTCACCAGGTTTTCGAAGTTGCCGCCGGTGGCCGATTTGATCGTCGCTTCCACGGTGCCGGCGTCCTTGTAGACGTCATCGGCTGGCGCAGGAACAGTGACGGTGCCAGTGGTTTTACCGGCTTCGATGGTGATCACCGCGCCGTTCGACAGGGTCACGGTCACCGGGGTGCCGGCCGGGTTGGTCAGGGTCGCGGTGTAAACGATCGAGCCACCCTCGGCCACGGTACCGGTCGCACTGAGCGACAGGTTGGTGGTGTCGATGGTGTCGGTCACGGTGGTGCTGACCGGAGTTTTATCAGCAACCAGATTCTCGTAGTTGCCACCGCTCACGTTGGTGATCGCGTTGGTCAATGGCGCGTGGCCGTTCAGCACATCGTTCGGCGCGGTGGTGGTCACGGTGCCGGTGGTCTTGCCGACTTCGATGGTGATGGTCTGGCCGTTGGCCAAAGTGACAGTCACTGGCGAACCGGTCACAGGCGCACTGACCGTCGCGGTATAGGTGACAGTGCCGCCCTCGGCCACCGATGTATCGGCGCTCAGCTTCACCGTGGTGGTGTCGATGGTGTCAGTCACTTCAGTGACAGCCGGGACGGTGCTCGGAACAAGGTTCTCGAAGTTGCCGCCGGACGCATCCTTGATGGTTACTTCGACCTTGCCGGCGTCCTTGTAGACGTCATCGGCCGGCGCAGGAACAGTCACGGTGCCAGTGGTTTTGCCCGCTTCAATGGTAATGACCGAGCCGTTGCTCAAGGTCACGGTCACCGGCGTGCCAGCCGGGTTGGTCAGCGTGGCGGTGTAGACGATCGAGCCACCCTCGGCCACGGAGCCAGTGGCGCTCAGGGTCAGGTTGGTGGTGTCGACGGTATCGGTCACAGTGGTGCTGACCGGCGTTTTGTCGGCCACCAGATTCTCGTAGTTGCCGCCGCTGACGTTGGTGATGGCGTTGGTCAGCGGTTCATGACCGTTCAACGCATCGTTCGGCGCGGTGGTCGTCACGGTGCCAGTGGTCTTGCCGACTTCGATGGTGATTTGCTGACCATTGGCCAGGGTCACGGTCACTGGCGAGCCGGTCACAGGTGCGCCGACGGTAGCGGTGTAGGTGACAGTTCCACCTTCAGCTGCCGACTCGGTCGCGGTCAGTTTGACCGTGGTGGTGTCGATGGTGTCGGTGACTTCGGTCACAGCCGGAACAGTGCTTGGCACCAGATTTTCGAAGTTTCCGCCGGACGCATCCTTGATGGTCACTTCGACTTTGCCCGCATCCTTGTAGACGTCATCGGCCGGAGCCGGAACGGTCACGGTGCCAGTGGTTTTGCCCGCTTCAATGGTAATGACCGAGCCGTTGCTCAAGGTCACGGTCACCGGCGTGCCGGCCGGGTTGGTCAGGGTCGCGGTGTAAACGATCGAACCGCCTTCAGCCACGGAGCCGGTCGCGCTCAGGGTCAGGTTGGTGGTGTCGACGGTGTCGGTGACAGTCGTCGAAACCGGGGTCTTGTCGGCCACGAGGTTTTCGTAGTTACCGCCGCTCACGTCAGTGATCGAGTTGGTCAGCGGCGCGTGGCCGTTGAGTACATCGTTCGGTGCGGTGGTGGTCACGCTGCCGGTGGTCTTGCCGACTTCGATGGTGATGGTCTGACCGTTGGCCAGGGTCACGGTGACCGGGGAGCCGGTCACCGGTGCGCCAACGGTGGCGGTGTAAGTGACGGTGCCGCCTTCAGCGACCGAAGTGTCAGCGGTCAGTTTCACGGTCGAAGTGTCGATGGTGTCGGTCACTTCGGTAACCGCCGGGACAGTGCTCGGAACGAGGTTCTCGAAATTGCCGCCGGATGCATCCTTGATGGTGACTTCCACTTTGCCGGCGTCCTTGTAGACGTCGTCGGCAGGGGCCGGAACAGTCACGGTACCGGTGGTTTTGCCGGCCTCGATGGTAATCACCGCGCCGTTCGACAGGGTCACGGTGACTGGCGAGCCGGCTGCATTGGTCAGGGTCGCGGTGTAAACGATCGAACCACCCTCGGCCACGGAGCCAGTAGCGCTCAGGGTCAGGTTGGTGGTATCGACGGTGTCGGTGATCGTGGTCGAAACCGGCGTTTTATCGGCGACGAGGTTTTCGTAGTTGCCGCCTGTCACGCCAGTGATCGAGTTGGTCAGCGGCGGATTGCCGGTCAGCGCGTCATTCGGCGCGGTGGTGGTCACGGTGCCGGTGGTCTTGCCGACTTCGATGGTGATTTGCTGACCATTGGCCAGGGTCACAGTCACCGGCGAGCCAGTCACCGGTGCGCCGACGGTAGCGGTGTAGGTGACAGTTCCACCTTCAGCTGCCGACTCGGTCGCAGTCAGTTTGACTGTGGTGGTGTCGATGGTGTCAGTCACTTCAGTGACGGCCGGAACAGTGCTTGGCACCAGGTTCTCGAAGTTGCCGCCAGCGGTATTGGTGATAGTGACTTCAACCTTGCCGGCGTCTTTGTAGACGTCATCGGCAGGAGCCGGAACAGTCACGGTACCGGTGGTTTTACCGGCCTCGATGGTGATGACCGAGCCGTTGCTCAAGGTCACGGTTACCGGCGTACCGGCAGGGTTGGTCAGTGTCGCGGTGTAGACGATCGAGCCGCCTTCAGCCACGGAGCCAGTAGCGCTCAGGGTCAGGTTGGTGGTGTCGACGGTGTCGGTGATCGTGGTCGAAACAGGGGTTTTATCGGCCACGAGGTTTTCGTAGTTACCGCCGCTCACGTCAGTGATCGAGTTGGTCAGCGGCGCGTGGCCGTTGAGTACATCGTTCGGTGCGGTGGTGGTCACGCTGCCGGTGGTCTTGCCGACTTCGATGGTGATGGTCTGACCGTTGGCCAGGGTCACGGTGACCGGGGAGCCGGTCACCGGTGCGCCAACGGTGGCGGTGTAAGTGACGGTGCCGCCTTCAGCGACCGAAGTGTCAGCGGTCAGTTTCACGGTCGAAGTGTCGATGGTGTCAGTCACTTCAGTGACAGCCGGGACAGTGCTCGGAACGAGGTTCTCGAAATTGCCGCCGGATGCATCCTTGATGGTGACTTCCACTTTGCCGGCGTCCTTGTAGACGTCGTCGGCAGGGGCCGGAACAGTCACGGTACCGGTGGTTTTGCCGGCCTCGATGGTAATCACCGCGCCGTTCGACAGGGTCACGGTGACTGGCGAGCCGGCAGCATTGGTCAGGGTCGCGGTGTAAACGATCGAACCACCCTCGGCCACGGTGCCAGTAGCACTCAGTGTCAGGTTGGTGGTGTCGACGGTGTCGGTGATCGTGGTCGAAACAGGGGTTTTATCGGCCACGAGGTTTTCGTAGTTGCCGCCTGTCACGCCAGTGATCGAGTTGGTCAGCGGCGGATTGCCGGTCAGCGCGTCATTCGGAGCGGTGGTGGTCACGGTGCCGGTGGTTTTACCCACTTCGATGGTGATTTGCTGACCATTGGCCAGGGTCACAGTCACCGGCGAGCCAGTCACCGGTGCGCCCACGGTAGCGGTGTAAGTGACGGTGCCACCTTCAGCTGCCGATTCGGTCGCGGTGAGCTTCACTGTTGTGGTGTCGATGGTGTCGGTGACTTCAGTAACCGCCGGGACAGTGCTCGGCACCAGGTTCTCGAAGTTGCCGCCCGTGGTGCCGGTAATGCTGACTTCGACTTTACCCGCGTCCTTGTAAACGTCATCGGCCGGTGCCGGAACGGTCACGGTGCCGGTGGTCTTGCCCGCTTCGATGGTGATGACGGAGCCGTTGCTCAACGTCACGGTTACCGGGGTGCCGGCAGGATTGGTCAGGGTTGCGGTGTAAACGATCGAACCGCCTTCGGCCACGGAACCGGTCGCGGACAGCGACAGATTGGTGGTGTCGATGGAATCGGTAACGGTGGTGGTCGCCGGCGTGGTGTTCTGCACCAGATTCTCGAAGTTACCGCCGGTAGCACCGGTAATCGTGGTGCTGACGGTGCCGCCGTTGTTGTAGACGTCATTCGGTGCGGTCGGCACGTTGACGCTGCCGGTGGTCTGGCCGGCGCCGATGGTGATGGTCGAGCCGTTCGACAGGGTGACGGTCACCGGCGTCTGCGCCGGGTTGGTCAACGTCGCGGTGTAGGTGATCTGGCCACCTTCGACCACGGTGCCGGTAGCGGTCAGGGTCAGGCCGGTGGTGTCTTTCGAATCGACGATCGTGGTAACGGCCGGTGTCGGGTTCGGCACCAGGTTTTCGAAGTTGCCGCCCGTGGCACCGGTGATGGTGGTGGTGACGGTGCTGCCGTTGTTATAGACGTCATTCGGCGCGGTCGGCACGTTGACGGTGCCGGTGGTCTGGCCGGCGCCGATGGTGATGGTCGAGCCGTTCGACAACGTGACGGTGACCGGCGTCTGCGCCGGGTTGGTCAGCGTGGCGGTGTAGGTGATCTGGTCGCCTTCGGTCACGCTTGGCCCCGCCGTCAGGGTGACGGTGGTGGTGTCGATGGTGTCGGTGACCTGGGTCACGGCCGGTGTGGTCGGCGGGGTCACGGTGATGCCGCTGCCGCCGGTAGTGCCGGTGACCGTCACGTCGATCTGGGTCGGGTCGTTATAGACAGTGTCGTTCGGTGCCAGTGGCACGTTGACGGTACCGGTGGTGGAACCGGCCGGAATCACGATCACCGCGCCGTTGGACAGGGTGATGGTCAGGTCGGTCAGCGGCGCCTGGGTCAGGGTCGCGGTGTACACCAGAACACCGCCGGCTTCGGTGATGGTCGGCGTGGCGCTGAGGCTCAGGGTCGATTCGCGCAGGGCGTTGGCGGTGGTGTCGGTGGTCTGGCCACCGGTGGTGTCCTGGGCAACCTGGCCGGCGGCGTTGATGCCCGCAGTCGGGAAGCCAATGGTCGGGTCGACGCGGCCCGCAGTCGCATCGAGCATCACGAAGCTGTGGCCGCCACCGGCGGCACCGCCAGTCCCCGCGGCGCTCGGGCCGGCCGCTGTGGCTTCAAGGGCGGTTGTCGGGTCGACACCGGCGGCGATGGCTTGTTGCAGCTCTTCAACCGACGGCGCGGCTTGCGCGGTGGCTTCGGCCAGGTCAGTGCTGGAGTCCGGGGTCTCGGCGCTCCACTGAGTGTCACGGCCCAGATCGATCGTGCGGCCATCGGCCAGTTCCAGGGACACGGCGCCGGAAATGCCGGTGTCGACCTGATCGCCGGCAAACAGCCGGTCGCCTTCAACGAGTACGCGACGGACGCCCTCTGGGGACACCACGAAAACCTGACCAACAATGCTTTTGACGATGGCAACAACACTGCTCATTGAAGACTCTCCGGGTGTCACGTTCAGTTGACTTCCATAGACCTGATGGCGATCTGTGCCGATTCAGTCTGGACGTACTTTTAAAAAAAAATGAAACAAAGTTGACGCTGCTATTCGTCAATAAATTGGCTAGATTCTTTCGCTATTAACTTTATGCCAAACTATTGACCTTCTGGGAGCCATCCTAAACAATCGCCCCGGTAATGTCACATTGATATTTATGCGGCGACCTGCCCTTCAGCGTGTGATCCAGTTCCGGTTTTAAACTTTCCGACATACGGTCATTCCGGTTGCCATCTTCCGACGCAGCTCGACATTTTGCTGTGATTCAAGACAAGAAGTTCTGGGAAATCTTTACCATGCGTTCGCACCTGTTCAAGGCTCTACCCTTCGCTCTCGCCGCGTCTTTCGTACAGGCACAATCCTTACCAGAAGCCATGCAACAGGCGTTGGATGTCCATCCGGAAATCCAGGCAGGGGTCAACAGCCGACTGGCCGCGGATTATCAGTTAAAGGCTGCAAAAGGTGGATACCTGCCCAAAGTTGATCTGCTGGGCGGTTATGGCCGTGAAGGCACCGACAGTGTGACCACCCGCGCCAATGGTGGCGGCAATCACTGGGAAACCCTGAACCGCAGCGAGTCAAGTTTACGTCTCTCGCAAATGGTTTTTGACGGTTTTGCGACGTCCAGCGAAGTCGGGCGTCAACAAGCCACCGTCAACTCCCGCGCCTATTCATTGCTCGGCACTTCCGAGCGCACCGCGCTGACCGTGGCCCAGGTTTATCTGGACGTGCTCACCCGTCGCGAATTCGTGCGTCTGGCCGAAGAAAACCTCAAGAGCCACCAGCGCATCTACGACCAGATCCAGTTGCGCACCCAGCGCGGCGTCGGCAGCGGTGCCGACCTTGACCAGGCCGAAGCGCGGATGGCCCAGGCCCGCAACAACCTGATCACCGAGCAGACCAACCTCGCCGATTCGGAAACCAACTTCCTCAGCGCCGTCGGCCAGATGCCCGATCAGCTGGAGCGTCCGGCGCCGTTCATGGCGATGATGCCGGCCAACCTGAATGAAGCGCGCCAGCAGATGCTGGAAAACAGCCCGATCCTGCGCTCGGCCGAGTCCGATATCGCCGCTGCCGAAAAGCAGTACGAGACCGCCAAGTCGACCTTCTACCCGCGCTTCGACGCCGAGCTGGGCCGCACTGCCGACAACGATCTCGATGGCCAGAACGGTCACAACAATGAATGGCAGGCGATGCTGCGCATGCGCTTCAACCTGTATTCGGGCGGCAGCAACAAGGCGGATCTGGAGTCCAAGTCCTACCTGTCGAACCAGGCGCTGGACATCCGCAACAATGCCTTGCGTCAATTGAATGAAGAACTTGGCCTGGCCTGGAACGCCCTGAACAACGCCAATGCACAGGTGCCGATCGCTCAGCAATACGTTGATCACAGCACCGCGGTGCGCACCGCTTACCAGCGTCAGTTCAGCCTCGGCGAACGTACCCTGCTGGATTTGCTGGACAGCGAAAACGAGTTGTTCACCGCTTCGCGCCGTCTGGCTGAAATCAAAAACATTCAGTTATTTACTCAGTACCGAATCAAGGCGACCATGGGCGAATTGCTCAAGAGCCAGGGAGTGGTCGCACCTTTGGCATCCGTTGTGCAGAACGACGTGAAGCCCAAGGTCCAGCTGCCTGGGATGAATTGAGTTGTCCCTTTTCAACTGCTAAAGAGTGTCGAGCGTGGAATCAGAAGTCAGTCGAGTTCATCTCAGTCATGATCCACGCGCGTTGCACGACGATCCGTTACTGGATGGTCTGCTCGCTCTTTGCATGCTGCACCAGAAACCCGCCAGCGCGGCCATGCTGACCACCGGCCTGCCGCTGCCCAAGCAACGCCTGAGTGTCGAGCTGCTGCCCCGTGCGGCGGCGCGCGCCGGGCTGCAGGGGCGGGTGCTGCAACGCAAGCTGGAAGAGGTTCCGGCGATTGCCATGCCGGCGCTGTTGCTGCTCAAGGATGGCCGCAGCGCCGTCCTGCTCGGCTGGCAGGGCGAGAACGAAGCACGGGTGCTGCTCAGCGAAAGCGACGGCGGTGAATCCCTGGTCAGCCGCGAACTGCTGGCCGACGACTACACCGGCAAAGTGTTCTTCGCCCAGCCCCAGCACAAATTCGACGTCAACCACGGCACGCTGATCCCGCGTGCGCGCTCGTGGTTTCGCGACACCCTCAAGCGTTCGCGCTGGCTGTACGCCGACGCCATCGCCGCCAGTTTCCTGATCAACATCATCGCCATGGCCGCGCCGCTGTTCGTGATGAACGTCTACGACCGCGTGGTGCCGAACCAGGCCGAAGCGACACTGTGGGTGCTCGCGCTGGGCATCACCGGCGCCTATCTGTTCGACCTGATCCTCAAGAGCCTGCGCAGCCTGTGCCTGGATCTGGCCGGCAAGAAAACCGACCTGATCATCTCCGCCACGCTCTTCGAACGCATCGTCGGCATGGCCATGAAATACCGCCCGGCGCGGGTCGGCAGCTTTGCCCAGAACATCCACGAGTTTCAGAGCCTGCGCGATTTCCTCGCCTCGCTGACCCTGACCAGCCTGATCGATTTGCCGTTCACCATTCTGATCTTCATCGTCATCGCCATTCTCGGCGGGCATCTGGTGTGGATTCCGGTGCTGGCCTTCCCGATTGCGCTGCTGATCGGCTACGCCTTGCAGAAGCCGCTGGTGGCAACCATGGAACGCACCATGGCGCTGGGCGCCGAGCGTCAGTCGAGCCTGATCGAAACCCTCGCCGGCCTCGACGCGGTGAAGGTCAACAACGCCGAAAGCGAGCGCCAGTACCAGTGGGAGCAGACCATCGGCACCCTCAGCCGCCTCGAGCTGCGGGTGAAAATGCTCTCCGGCCTGGCGATGAACATCACCCTGCTGATCCAGCAACTGGCCGGGGTGATCATGATCGTCTTCGGCGTGTACCAGATCATCGCCGGCAACCTGAGCATGGGCGGTCTGATCGCCTGCTACATGCTCAGTGGCCGCGCCCTCAGCCCGCTGGCGTCGCTGTCCGGTCTGCTGACCCGCTACCAGCAGGCACGGGTGACCATGACTTCGGTCGATCAGATGATGGAGCTGCCGCAGGAGCGTAACTTCGAAGAGCGCCCGCTGAGCCGCAAGGTCCTGCAAGGTGCGATCGAATGCCGCCAGCTCAGCTTCACCTACCCGGAGCAACAGAACCCGGCGTTGAAGAACATCAACCTGGTGATTCGTCCCGGCGAGAAGATCGGCATCATCGGCCGCAGCGGTTCCGGCAAAAGCTCACTGGCGAAACTGCTGGTCGGCCTGTACCAGCCGGACGACGGTGCGTTACTGGTGGACGGCGTGGACATCCGCCAGATCGACGTCAGCGAGCTGCGCTACAACATCGGCTACGTGCCGCAGGACATCCAGCTGCTGGCCGGCACCCTGCGCGACAACCTGATTTCCGGCGCCCGTTACGTCGAGGATGAGTTGGTCCTGCAAGCGGCCGAACTGGCCGGTGTCCACGAATTCGCCCGCCTGCACCCGCAGGGCTATGAACTGCAGGTCGGCGAGCGCGGGCAGAACCTGTCCGGCGGTCAGCGCCAGAACGTCGCGCTGGCCCGGGCGCTGTTGCTCAATCCGCCGATTCTCTTGCTCGACGAACCGACCAGCGCCATGGACAACACCGGCGAAGAGCGCCTCAAGCAACGCCTCGCGGCGGTGGTGGAAAACAAGACCGTGGTGCTGGTGACGCACCGGGCATCGCTGCTGTCGCTGGTTGATCGTCTGTTGGTGGTCGACCGTGGACAGATTCTCGCCGACGGCCCGAAAGCGGCCGTCATGGAAGCGTTGAAGAAGGGGCAGATCAGTGTTGCTTAAGTCGGGTTTCAAGGATTCGATCCGCCGCTACTTCAAGGGCTCGGCATCGCTGCAGGGGCAGCCGCTGCCAGAGGTCAACAAGGCTTTGATCGAGGACGCGCCGCGTGTGGTGCGCCTGACGATCTGGGCGATCATCGGTTTCTTCGTGTTCCTGATGCTGTGGGCCAACTTTGCCGTCATCGACGAAGTGACCAAGGGCGACGGCAAGGCGATTCCCTCGTCGAAGATCCAGAAAATCCAGAACCTCGAGGGCGGGATCGTCTCCGAGCTATTCGTCAAGGAAGGCCAGATCGTCGAGGCCGGCGCGCCACTGGTGCGGCTTGATGACACGCGATTCGTGTCCAACGTCGGCGAAACCGAAGCGGATCGCTTGTCGATGCTGCTGCGGGTCGAGCGCCTGAGCGCCGAGGTCGATGACCGTCCGCTGAATTTCCCCGAGGACGTGCTCAAAGCCGTGCCGGGTCAGGCGAAGAGTGAAGAGTCGCTGTACATCAGCCGTCGTCAGCAATTGCACGACGAGGTCGGTGGTTTGCAGGAGCAGTTGATCCAGCGCCAGCAAGAGCTGCGCGAATTCACCTCGAAGCAGGCGCAATATCGCCAGCAACTGGGTCTGCAACGCCAGGAAATCAACATGTCCGAGCCGCTGGTGGCCCAGGGCGCGGTGTCGCCGGTGGAAGTGCTGCGACTCAAGCGTGCCGAAGTGGAAACCCGTGGTCAGCTCGACGCCACCACGCTGGCGATCCCGCGCGCCGAATCGGCGATCAAGGAAGTGCAGCGCAAGATCGACGAGACCCGTGGCAAATTCCGCAGCGAAGCCCTGACTCAGCTCAACGAAGCGCGCACCGACTTGAACAAGGCCCAGGCCACCGGCAAGGCGCTGGAAGACCGGGTCAGCCGTACGCTCGTTACTTCGCCGGTGCGGGGTATCGTCAACAAGATGCTGGTCAACACCATCGGCGGCGTGATCCAGCCGGGCAGCGACCTGCTGGAAATCGTACCGCTGGACGACACCCTGCTGGTCGAAGCGAAGATCCGCCCGCAGGACATCGCGTTCCTGCATCCGGGCCAGGAAGCCACGGTGAAATTCACCGCGTATGACTACACCATCTACGGCGGTTTGAAGGCCAGGCTGGAGCAGATCGGCGCCGACACCATCACCGATGAAGACAAGAAAACCACCTACTACGTCATCAAGCTGCGCACCGAGCGCAGCCATCTCGGCACTGACGAGAAGCCGTTGCTGATCATCCCGGGGATGGTGGCGTCGGTGGACATCATCACCGGCAAGAAGACTGTGCTGAGCTATTTGCTCAAGCCGATCATCCGGGCGCGGGCCGAGGCGTTGCACGAACGCTAGATTTTCATTTGCCCTTCACGCCTCATCGCTGGCAAGCCAGCTCCCACAGGAATCTCTGCTGGAACACGATCGTGTGCTCACCAAAGAATTCTGTGAGAGCGGGCTTGCCAGCGATGCGTCAGGTTGAACACCACATACCTGTCAGTAAGTGACAAAAATGGTCACTCACCATCCGGTCCATTCCTAAGCAATCGCCATATGGTTATTTGTTAGCGGTATTTAAATTCCGCTTCTTATAGCTATAAAGTCATCCTCGGCGTACCTGCCGACCAATCGGCGCGCCGCACGACACTGGGGCGTGCAGCGCTGATTTTCTGATCTGCTAGCATTGCGTGCGAATCAATCCTGATCGGTCATGAGTGCTCAGCATGCAACTCCCGGACATGAACCTGTTGGTCGCCCTCGACGCCTTGCTCGACGAAGGCAGCGTGGTCGGTGCCGCACGGCGGATGAACCTCAGCCCGGCGGCCATGAGCCGTACGCTGACGCGGATTCGCGAAGCCATTGGCGATCCGGTTCTGGTGCGTGCCGGACGCGGTTTGGTGCCTACGCCCAAGGCTCTGGAGTTGCGCGAGCAGGTGCGCGATGTGGTCGAGCAGGCGGCGCTGCTGTTTCGCTCGGCGGATGCCGTTGAACTGGGCACGTTGCGCCGGCGCTTCAGCATTCGCGCCAACGATTTTTTCGTCGGCGTGTACGGCGGCAAACTGTTCGACACCCTCGATCAATTGGCGCCGCACTGCGAATTGCGCTTCGTTCCCGAAGGTGACGGCGACGATGAAGCCTTGCGCGAAGGGCGGATCGACCTGAGCGTGAGCAACACCCGCCCGGTGACCCCGGAAGTCAAAATACAGAACCTGTTTTCCACCCACTTCGTCGGGCTGGTGCGCGAGGACCATCCGCTGCTGGATGGCGAGATCACCGCCGAGCGGTACGCCGGGTTTTCCCACATCAGCATGTCCCGCCGGGGCATTGCCCGGGGGCCTATCGACACCGCGTTGAATGCCCTGGGCCTGGAGCGGCGAGTCGCAGTGATCGCGCCGAGTTTCCACGCGGCAATGTTCGCGCTGCCGGATTCCGACCTGATCCTGCCGGTGCCCAAGGAAGCGCTGCTCAGCGTGCGACGGCTGGGTTTGAAGCTGCGCTCATTCGATCTGCCGATCCCGCTGCCGACGCTGATGCTGACCCAGGCCTGGCACCCGCGTTTCGACAAGGATCCGGCCCATCGCTGGCTGCGCGAAACCCTCAAGACCTGCTGCGATGAAACTTGGCTGGCGGCGCAGCCCTGAGAGTTGCGTCTGATGCACTTATAAACTGCCGAGAAGTCAATTTTCGTCAGCACTAAGCCCTACTACCATGCTCCGGTATTTTTCCCTCCGGAGTTTGCCTGCATGACATCCCTGACGGTTACGGCGCCGATTGCCGCTGCCGCTCCGATGGCCGCCGCGCCACCGGTGTTCGGGGCGCGGATCATCATTGGTCTGGTCGGCGTGCTGCTGGCGGTGCTGGTGTCGGGTCTCAACGAGATGGTGACCAAGGTCGCCCTGGCCGACATTCGCGGCGCCCTGAGCATCGGCTACGACGAAGGCACCTGGCTGGTCGCCGGCTACACCGCGATGTCGGTGGCGGCCATGGCGTTCGCGCCGTGGTGCTCGGTGACCTTTTCCCTGCGTCGCTTCACCCTGTGCGCCATTGGCGTGTTCACCCTGCTCGGGGTGCTCTGCCCGTTCGCCCCGAACTACGAAAGCCTGCTGCTGATGCGCATCCTGCAAGGCCTGGCTGGCGGCGCGTTGCCGCCAATGTTGATGACCGTTGCGCTGCGGTTTCTGCCGGCCAACATCAAGCTTTACGGTCTGGCCGGTTATGCCCTGACCGCCACCTTCGGCCCAGGCCTTGGTACGCCGCTGGCCGGGTTGTGGACTGAATACGTCGGCTGGCAGTGGACTTTCTGGCAAATCATCGTGCCGTGCCTGATTGCCATGGCGATGGTTGCCTGGGGCATTCCACAGGATCCACTGCGCTTGGAGCGGCTCAAGTCGTTCAACTGGAAAGGCCTGCTGCTGGGCTTTCCGGCGATCTGCATGCTGGTGATCGGCCTGTTGCAGGGCAATCGTCTGGACTGGTTCGAGTCGAATCTGATCTGCGCTTTGCTCGGCGCCGGTTCGCTGTTGCTGGTGGCGTTTCTGATCAATGAATGGTCGCAGCCGATTCCGTTTTTCAAGTTGCAGATGCTCGGCATTCGCAACCTGTCGTTCGCGCTGATGACCTTGGCCGGCGTGCTGGTGGTGCTGTTGGCGGTGGTGCTGATTCCATCGAGTTATCTGGCGCAGGTGCAGGGTTACCGGCCGGTGCAGACCGCGCCGATCATGCTGCTGGCGGCGTTGCCGCAACTGATCGCGCTGCCGCTGGTGGCGGCGCTGTGCAACCTGCGTTGGGTCGATTGCCGCTGGGTGCTCGGCATCGGTTTGAGCATGTTGACGCTCTCCTGCCTGGGCGGCTCGCAGCTGACTTCGGTGTGGATTCGCGACGATTTCTACGTCCTGCAATGGCTGCAGATTTTCGGCCAGCCGATGGCAGTGCTGCCATTGCTGATGCTGTCGACCGGCAGCATCCAGCCGCAGGACGGGCCTTTCGCTTCGGCGTGGTTCAACACCGTGAAAGGCCTGGCGGCGGTGGTCGCCACCGGCGTGATCGAGGCGCTGACCACTTCGCGCCTGCATTTTCACTCGACGATGCTGGTCGATCGCCTCGGCAATTCGCCGCTGGCCGCCAGCAATGACCCCGGCCTCGCTCATCGCCTGCATGAACAGGCGGTGGTGCTGACGTCTTCGGATCTTTACCTGTGCATGGCTGGCGTCGCGGTGGCGCTGATCCTGCTGATTTTCTGGCTGCCGACGCGGATCTTCCCGCCGCGCGCGCCGACCTGACTGAAATAGAAGGTTCTTATGACGACTCAAGCAAAGCAAAAACTCGCGGTGGCTGTGGCCGCTGCGCTGGCGGTCGGTGTGCTGGTGTATCTGGCGATGCCCGGTCTGTTCGGCAAGCGCACTCAACAGAACACCAATGATGCCTTTGTCTCCGCCGACTTCACTCTGGTGGTGCCGCGTGTGGCGGGGTTCATCAAAGAAGTGCTGGTGGAAGACAACCAACAGGTCAAGGCCGGCCAGTTGCTGGCGCTGATCGATGACCGCGACCTGCGCGCCGCTGCAGAGGCCGCCGATGCGCAAACCCTTGTCGCCCGTGCTCAACTGCAGAACGCCAAGGCCACGCTGGAGCGCCAGACCTCGGTGATCGCTCAGGCGCAGGCGTCGGTGGTGTCGGCCAAGGCTGAAATGGCTTTCGCCCAGCAGGAATTGAACCGCTACAACCACCTCGCCGGCGTCGGTGCCGGCACCGTGCAGAACGCGCAACAGGCGCGCACCCGGATCGATCAGGCTTCTGCGCGTCTGGACACGGCCACGGCAAAACTGGCGGCGGAACGTAAGCAGGTCGAGATTCTGACGGCGCAGCGCGATGCCGCCGAAGGCAGTTTGAAACACGCTCAGGCCGCGCTGGAAATCGCCAGTTTCGAGCTGTCATACACGCGCATCACCGCGCCTCAGGACGGCATGATCGGCGAACGCGCGGTGCGGGTCGGCGCCTATGTGACGCCGGGCAGCAAGTTGCTGGCGGTGGTGCCGCTGAAGCAGGCCTATGTGGTCGCCAACTTCCAGGAAACTCAACTGACTGATGTGCGGCCGGGGCAGGACGTTGTCGTGCGGGTCGACAGCCTCGGCGGCGAAGCCCTCACCGGCCGCGTCGAGAGCATCGCTCCGGCCACCGGCGTGACCTTCGCGGCGGTCAAACCGGACAACGCCACCGGCAACTTCACCAAAGTCGTGCAGCGGATTCCGGTGAAAATCCTGCTGGAGCCTGGCCAGCCGCTGGCCGAACGCTTGCGGGTGGGAATGTCGGTGGAGGCGAGCATTGATACCAAAAGCCCGGCGACGTCGATTCGTGAGGTGACGCAGCGATGAAGCACCTTCAGTCCATGACCGTGGCCCTGAGTCTCTCGGCGTTGGCGGCCTGCACCGTCGGCCCGGATTTTCAGAAGCCCGAAGCCACGCGGATTGCCGAGTGGGCAAAACCGTCGAAAACCGCCGTCAGCAAGACTGTCAGCGAACCGTTGAACGAGCGCTGGTGGGAAGTCTTTCACGACGCGCAACTGTCGGCCCTGACCCAGCGCGCCTTGCGCAGCAACCTTGACCTGCAACTGGCCAGCAGCCGCCTGCAACAAAGCCGCGCGGCCCGTCAGGTGATCACCGCCGATCGTTATCCAACGACTGCCGCCACCGGCAGCTACGCTCGCAAACGCAACAGCGGCGAAGGCCTGAACGATCCGTCCGGGCACAATGGCGATTCTGCGTTCAACCTGTGGGATGCCGGTTTCTCCGCCTCTTGGGAACTGGATTTCTGGGGCCGTGTGCGCCGGGAAACCGAAGCCGCCGATGCCAACCTCGAGGTCGCGGAAAACGACCGTCGCGGCGTGCTGCTGGCGGTACTCGCGGACACCGCGCAGAACTACATCCAGTTGCGCGGCGTGCAAAACACCCGCGCGGTCACCGAGCAGAATCTCGATGTGGCGCGGCACAGCCTGAAACTCTCGCAACTGCGCCTCAACGACGGCGTGGCCACCGATCTCGACGTCGCCGAAGCGGCCGCACAAGTGGCGGCCATCGAATCGCGGCTGCCGGCACTGGAGCAACGTCAGGCGCAACTGATCAACGCCATCAGTCTGTTGATGGGTGAACCGCCGCAGGCTCTGTCCAAAGCGTTATCCACAGATGCCCCAGTGCCACAGTCGCCACTGACTGTCGCCATCGGCTTGCCGTCGCAACTGGCCGAGCGCCGCCCGGACATCCGCCAGGCCGAAGCCCGGTTGCACGCCGCCACCGCCAATATCGGCGTGGCCAAGGGCGATTTCTATCCGCGCATCACCCTGTCCGGCAATCTCGGTTCGCAGGCCATGCAACTCAGCGACTTCGGTTCCTGGGGCTCACGCGCCTTCGGCATCGGCCCGCAATTCAGCCTGCCGCTGTTCGACGGCGGCCGCTTGCGCGGCGTGCTGCAACTGCGTGAGGCCCAGCAGCAGGAAGCGGCGATCGGTTATCAACAGACCGTCCTGCGTGCCTGGCACGAAATCGACGACCAATTGACCGCCTACAACGCCAGCCAGCGCCGGCGCGACAGCCTCGCCGAAGCCGTGCGCCAGAACCAGATCGCCCTGCGCACCGCGCAACAGCAATATGTCGAAGGCGTGGTCGACTTCGTCAACGTCCTCACCGTGCAAGGCGCACTGCTCGCCACCCAGGAACAATGGGTGGAAAGCTCCACCGGCGTTTCACTGGCGATGGTCGGCCTGTATCGGGCGTTGGGTGGGGGATGGGAGTCGGTGTATCCGGTGGGGGAGATGGCGCAGCGTTGAGGGCATAAGTACAAAATAAAAAAACCGGCCGAAGCCGGTTTCTTTGACCCCAACTGCCAGCGAACTAAATCGCTACGTACGGGGTTGAGTGCGGTGAGAGTAAGCAACGAACGATAAATCGGCAATAACGGCCCTTTGGAAAGACGCGTAGGAAACTTCCCTAAAGTTTGTAAGCGACGAAAGCGCCCACCTCAAGACGAATGATGGCCTTTCGCTTGACGCTAATTGCCGCTGTCGTAGACTCCGAGCATCCGTCAGGGAGTAACGGTTATGCGGCGTTTTCGAGGTTGGGTTGTCGGGTTGTCCTTTGTTACGTGTGCAGTTCAGGCTCAAACGCCCGCGCCAGACGATCCGCTGCTGGATAACGGCGGGGCCGCGAATGCATCGGCCAGCAGTGAAGCGCGCGGTGTGTTGCGAGCGAGGGATCAGGCGACCCTGGCCAGCGAGTTGTCGGGGCGGATTGTCGAGTTGCCGTTCAGCGAGGGCGAGTCGTTCAAGAAGGGCGATACTCTGGCGCGTTTCGACTGTTCGGCCTATCAGGCTCAGTTGAATGCTGCGCAGGCCGCCAGCCGTGGCGCCAGTGAAGAGTTGGCGCACAACCGGCAACTGGCGGCGCTCAATTCCGTCGGGCGTTTCGAAGTGGCCCGGGCCGAAGCCAAGGTCAGCGAAACTCAGGCGCAATCTCAGGTTTATCAAGTCCAGGTCAAACGCTGCAGCGTGGTCGCGCCCTTCGATGGGCAAGTGGTCGAGCGCAAGGTAAAGCGTTATGAAAGCGTGCCGGCCGGGGCGCCGCTGCTCGATGTGGTCGACAATCGCACCCTGGAAATCCATCTGCTGGTGCCGTCGCGCTGGATGGCCAGGCTCAAGCCCGGTCAGTCGTTCAGCTTCGTGCCCGACGAAACCGGTCAGCCGATCGACGCCACGGTCAAACGCCTCGGTGCGCGGATCGACGAAGGCAGTCAGACCCTGTTGCTGGTCGCAACACTCCCCGACGCCAAAGGCTTGCTTGCCGGCATGAGCGGCACCGCACGCTTCCCGGAGCTTAAGTGAACGCCCCGGTGAGCGGCGCCGCCGAGCAGGTGTTCGCGCGGTTTCTCGATCTTGAACGGCAGACCCGCGCCGCCCATGACATTTCGCAACTGGCCTACAGCCTGGTCAATGACGGCCAGTCGCTGTTCGGTTTTCGCCATGCGGCGCTGCTGATCGCCGGCAAGGTGCGGGCGGTGACCGGGGTCAGCGCAGTGGAGCCGAATGCGCCGTTCGTGGCGTTCGTCGAGCAGGCCGTGGCACAACTGTTCAAGCAGGATGTGCTGAAACAGGCGCGGGTGATCCCGCCGGAAATGGTCGGCGAATCGATTCAGGCCGACTGGCGCAGTCTGTCGGCCATGCAAGTGTTCTGGCTGCCGCTGATCGACCGACAGGGTCAGGTGTTTGGCGGTTTGTGGCTGGCCCGTGATCTGCCGTGGAATCCTTCTGAACAAGTGCTGCTGTCGCAGCTGGGCGACACCTACAGTCATGCCTGGCTGGCGTTGCAACCGCGCAAGCCGTGGCGGCTGCGCTGGACCCGCAAACGTCAGGTGGCGCTGGTCGCCGTGTTGCTGCTCGGGCTGTTGATCCCGGTGCGTCAGTCGGTGCTGGCACCCGCCGAAGTGGTACCTCAGGGCGGGCGCGTTGTCGCCGCGCCGCTGGACGGGGTGATCGCCGAGTTTCTGGTCAAACCCAACCAGAGCGTGAAAACCGGCGACCTGCTGCTGCGCTTTGAAAGCACGACGCTGAAGGCTCAGGCCGATGTCGCCGAGCGTGCGCTCGGGGTTGCCGAAGCGGAGCTCAAAGCCAATTCCCAGCGCTCGTTTGTTGATGCCGAATCCAGCTCCCGGGTCGATCTGCTGGCCGCCCGCGTCGAACAGAAACGCGCCGAACGCGACTACGCCCGCGAACTGCTCAACCGCAGCGAAGTGCGCGCCGAGCGCGATGGCATTGCGGTGTTCGCCGATGCCGAGCGCTGGACCGGCAAACCGGTGCAGACTGGCGAACGGCTGATGGAGATCGCCGACCCGAGCCAGGCCGAACTGCGTATCGAGCTGGCCGTGGGCGATGCGATCTCGCTGGAGCCGGGCGCCGAAGTCGCGCTGTTTCTCGACAGCGACCCGTTGCAGCGCCACCTCGCCACCCTCGAACGTTCGGCCTACGAGGCGCAGCCCACCGCCGGCGGCCAATTGGCCTATCGGCTGGACGCCGGTTTTGCCGACGCCCCGCCGCGTATCGGCCTGCGCGGCACCGCCAAAATATTCGGCGACCGCGCGCCGCTGGCCCTGTACCTGCTGCGGCGTCCGCTCGCCGGGCTGCGCCAGAGCGTGGGCCTGTAAATGACTCTGCCGAGCCTGCGTGCCGACCTGCAATTGTCGCCCGCGGCGCCGGCACTGGACGGTTCGCCGCGCTGGACCCTGGCCGACCCGGTGCGCGGGCGCTACTTCAAACTTGGTGCGGCGGCGATGCGCCTGTTGCGCCACTGGTCGCTGGGCGATCCCGAACAAGTGCTGCGCGCCGCCAACCGTGAACCTGGGCTGCCTCTCGACGCCAGCGAGCTGGCGCAACTGCTGGAGTTCCTGCGCGGACATGACCTGATCAGCGCACTCGACGAACAGCAGCGCGCCAGCTATCGGCTCAAGGCCCTCGTGCAACGCCAGAGCCTGTGGAAAATCCTGCTGCATCAATACCTGTTCTTCCGCATTCCACTGTGGCGCCCGGACGCTTTTCTCAACCGTGCCTGGCCGTGGCTGGAGCGCTTCGGTCCGAAGATGTTGCGTTATGGTCTGCCGGCGACGCTGGCGCTCGGGGTGTTTCTGGTGTCGCGGGACTGGCAGCGGTTCGTTGGCACTTTTCCGCACCTGTTCAGCCTCGGTGGCGCGATCGCGTTCGGCATCGCGCTGTTTTTCGCCAAGTTGTGTCACGAGTTCGGTCATGCGTTCATGGCCAAGCGCGCCGGGTGTCGGGTGCAGAGCATGGGCGTGGCATTCATGGTCCTGCTGCCGATGTTCTACACCGATGTCAGCGATGCCTGGCGGGTCAATGACCGACGCGCGCGACTGCTGATCGGTGCCGGTGGCGTGCTGGCGGAATTGCTGCTGGCGAGCCTTGCGCTGCTGGCCTGGTCGTTCCTGCCGGACGGGCCCGGTCGCACGGCGGCGTTCATGCTCGCCAGCGCGACGTGGATCACCACGCTGGTGGTCAATCTCAACCCGTTCATGCGCTTCGATGGTTACTTTTTGCTCAGCGACTTGTGGGAAGTCGACAACCTCCAAGGCCGGGCCTTTGCCCTGTGTCGCTGGCGGCTGCGGGAATTTCTGTTCGGCTATGGCGCACCGGCGCCGGAGCCTTGGTCGCCGACGATGCAGCGGCGTTTGCTGATCTGGGGGTATGGCTCGTGGTTATGGCGTGCGGCGTTGTTTTTCGGGATCGCGCTGGCGGTCTATCACCTGTTCTTCAAGGTGTTGGGGATCTTCCTGATGCTGGTGGAACTGGTGTGGTTCATCTTTCTGCCGATCATGAGTGAGTGGCGCCAGTGGTGGAGCCGCCGCGAACAGGCTCACGGCCCCCGCGTGCTGCTCAGCAGCCTGGCGGTACTCGGTTTGTTGCTGGTGCTGGTCGTGCCGTGGCGCAGCTCGGTCGAGTTGCCGACGATGCTCGAGGGCGGCCGCGCCAGTGCCTTGCATGCGCCGACAGCGGCGCGGGTCAAAGCCGTGAAGGTCACGGATGGTCAGACCGTTGCTCAGGGCGACGTGCTGATCGAACTGGAATCGCCGGACCTCGATTCGCGGCAGGCCATCGTCCGCCGGGAAATCCGCATCCAGCAATTGCTGATGCGTCGGCAGGCCGGCCGCAGTGAAACCGCTGCCGATGCCGGCATCGTCGAGCAGCGTCTCGCCGAAGCGGTGGCGGAGTATCGCGGCCTGACCGCCCAACGCGAACGTCTGCTGTTACGTGCGCCCCATGCCGGCACCGTGCGTGACCTGCTGCCGAATCTGACGCCGGGCCGCTGGCTGTCGAGCAAGGATGCGCTGGCGCGGGTGGTCGAGGACGGCACGCGACTGCGCGGTTATCTGGCCGAAGCCGAACTGTGGCGGGTCAAGCCCGGGGCCACCGGGCGGTTTATCGCCGACGACCCGATGCATGCCGCCATCGCGGTGCAACTCAATGAAATCGACACCAACGGTGTGGCTTATGTCGATCAGGAGGCGCTGACCTCCGATCACCACGGACCGATTGCCGTGCGCCGCGATCAGCAGCAACGGGCGGAACCGGTGCAGGCGCAATACGGCGTGCGTTTGACTACGCTGGATCAGGCACCGACCCCGGTGCAGCCGCTGCGCGGCGTGGTGGTGTTGCAGGGCAGCGGCGAATCGGTGCTCGGTGTGGCCTGGCGCCGAATGGCGGCGTTGGGGGTCAGGGAAAGCGGTTTCTAGGGAGCATGAAGATGACGGACAACCTGGCGGCGGACGGATTGGTGGTGCGGCCTTCGCGGGCGACTGACGGGCCGTTTCTGCAAAGCCTGTATCAGTCGGCGCGGCCGGATCTGCAGTGGATCGACGGCGAGCAGGAACAGGTGCAGCAAATCGTTGCCCAGCAGTTTCAGGTGCAGGAGCAGGGCATGGGTGAAAACCATCCCGACGCCATGCACTACATCGTAGAAAAACTCGGCACCGCCATCGGTGCACTCAGCACCGATTTCGGCGTCAATGAAATTCGCGTGTTGTACCTCGCCTTCATTCCCCAGGCCCGGAGCAAGGGTTACGGACGAACCGTGCTGCAAGGCGTGCAAAAAGCCGCGCAGCAAGTGCGCTGCCCGGTGGCGACGGTGGTCTGGGCCAACAACCCCCATGCGCGCCAGCATTACCTGGCGCTGGGGTTTGCCGTGGAAGAGCGCAATCCGGCGGCAGAGCGGTTGGTGTGGTACCCGCAGTGAGTCGGGGTTTCAGTTGAAGGAAATGCAGAAATAACCCAACTGCGGATCCCGCCCCATCGCCGGCACCCGCGACACGAAAATATCCTCCACCCGGCCGAGCTCCGGCAGTTCCAGCGCGCATAAACCGTCGACGAATTCGGTGGGCACCAGGCTGTTGAACTCGAGGCAGAAGGGCATCCGTTCGCTGTAGCGGGTTTTTGCCGCCGGAACCTCATCAAGGTGCTCGATCTGAATCGGCAATGCCGTGCCATCGGGCAGGTGCAGCGTGCGTTGCTGTCCGAGCAACGGCTGGACGTGTTGAATCTGAACCGTTTGCAGCATGGTCTGACTCCAGTGAAAAAAAGAACGGCCGGGGGCTGTGAAGCCCCCGGCGTTTGTTCAGTTGCGCGACGGGAACAGGCCGTTGAGGGCAACGCTGAAGTTGAGGACCAGGGCCGGGTTCAGGATCGGCAGTGGCTGACTGCCGCCGGTGGAGGAAATGTCACCGGTGACGGTGGTGGTCATACCCTTGAGTGGCACCGGCGTGGCGCCTTGGGCGTCAGAGTAAATGTTCGCCGAGCCCGGGCCGCCGCCGGACGCGCCGAGGTACGAGTTGGTGGCGGTCGGCACGGTCGCCGGATTGCTGGCAGGTACGGCCAGCGACAAGGCCGTGTTGGCGGTGAGGCCGGTCATGGCATGAGTGTGGTTGGGCATGTTGGCGATGGTGGCAGTGACGTTTTCGGTGCCGTACACCTGACCGATGACGCGCGGTGTCAGACCCAGGCCATTGCCTTGTGCGACAGGCACGCGACCTTGCAGGTTGGGCAGTTGAAAGTTGGTCGTGCCATTGCCGCCGTAGTAAGTGCCCAGCAAGGCGAACAGCGCCTGGTATTGCGAGATGCTCAGGATTTGCCCGTTGCACAAGGCCCAGCCACTGGGGGCAAAGTTGAAGGCGAACGGTTGAATCGTACCCATAAAGACTTCCATGGTTCCTCATCCTTCTGTTGTGTGGTCGGCGCGCCGCGCGTTCGCCCTTGTTGTCGGGCCGGTAGAAACGTTTTGCTGACTCCTTCCTTTTGCGCGGGCAGGTCACGCCAAGCCCTAGCGTAGACCCGGATCGACGGACTTGCCGGACGTCGTCGTATCCGCGCATCGACTTCGGCGCTGGCCTAAAGTGTTCGCAGTTGATGACGCAATTGTGTTCGCAAAAACGCTGAGGGGAGGTTGATGGAGTTCCTTCGCGAGACGCCGCTGGGGGATACCCAGGATCCGTTCGCCGCACCAAATGCCGGTGTCCGACGACTGTTGCGCTGGGCGCGCCAGCACTGGTTGATACCGATCTTGCTGCTGGCAACCGTGGTGCGTTTTTATGACCTGACGGCTGCCGCGATCTGGGGCGATGAAGGTTCGAGCCTGCTGCTGGCGCGCTATTCGCTGGACGGGATCTGGACGCACGCCGCGTTCGACGTGCATCCGCCGCTGTACTTCATGCTGTTGCACGGCTGGATCGGGATGTTCGGCGACGGCATCCTGGCCATTCGCAGTTTCAGTGCACTGGCCGGCATCGCCACGGTCGGGCTCGGTGTGAGTCTGGTCGACCGGCTGGCTACCCGCCGCGCCGCGATAATCGCCGGGGTATTGCTGGCGCTGCTGCCGACGGCGGTGCGCTACAGTCAGGAAGTGCGCATGTACGCGTTGCTTGGCTTGCTGCTGGTCGGCGCGACGCTGGTGCTGGTCAAATGGATCCGGCGCCCGCAGCGTCACCGCTATCTGCTGATCTACGCGCTGTTGATGACCGCTGCGTTGTACACCCATTATTTCGCCGTGCTCGCGGCGCTGAGCCATTGGCTGTATCTGGGGCTGATCCGGCTGTTGCCGGGTTTTCGCCTGAAGCATCTCCAGCGCAAGGACTGGTGGCTGGCCAATCTGGCCATCGTCGTGCTCTACCTGCCGTGGCTGCCGAACCTGCTTGAACTGCTGCAACACATGGACGCCCTCAAGGCTGGCGGCGATGTGGGCTGGGAAGACCCGGTGACCCTGTCTTCGCTGCCGTCGATGATCTGGCTCTGGCTGATCCAGGATGAGGGCGAGCAGCTTCCGTTGTTGCTGTTCGGCGGTGTGCCGCTGGCCTTGCTGGTGCTGGCGGCTGTCGCCGTCGCCCGGGATCGCAGCGTGAGCCATGGCAGCGTCCTGCTGGCGCTCTACACCGGCGTGCCGTTGTTGCTGGTGTTCGCCGTGTCTTTCGTCACGCCGGTGTTCGTCGAGCGTTATCTGACCGCCTACGCGCTGGGGCTGCCGATGCTGGCAGCGCTGGCCATCGACCGCCTCTACACCAGCGTGCGCGTGCTGGCGGTCGCGGTGCTGCTGTCGCTGGTCGGGGTCGAGATGATCGGGGTGAACGCCAACGCCACGGTCGACCGCAACGACCAGTTCGACGTCATGGTCGATTACGTCAATCGCCACTTCGCCAGCGGCGACCGGATCGTCATCAGCGACATGCTCTGGTACCTCAGTTACGTCTATTACAACCGCACTGACGCTCAAGTCCGGCTGTTTACGCCGCCCACCGCCGAGGGCCGCTCCACGCGTCCGAACCACTACGGTTTCGGCACGCTGGTATCCGATGGCGTTTACCTGGATCGACTGAGCGAATTGCCACAGGGCAGTGCCCGGGTCTGGTTGATCAGTGACCTGGATGCGGAGGTGCCGGATCCATTCCTGCCCTTGCCTGCGACCTGGCAGTTGCGGGATCAGGTCCAGGCGGGTGGCGCGAAAGCGCGACTTTTTTCGTTACCTCTGCCCAATGGACCGGAAGAAAACTGACTTAAACGCTTCACCATTTTATTCGCGATAAAAAATGAATTTTTAAGTCTGTTTTGCTCTGTTTTGATATCAAAACACTAGTAGTCGAAAGGGTATTGTTGGATTACGCTCGTCAGACAAAAGGACTTACAAATAAGGTGAAGGGATTGCAGCAGTTCCACTTTATCTCCGGCTTGCCGCGCTCAGGTTCGACCCTCCTTTCTGCGATCCTTCTGCAGAATCCGCGCTTCCATGCCGGCATGACCAGCCCGGTCGGCGCACTGTTTTCCGGTGTCCTTGAACAATGCAGCGCCGGCAGCGAATTCGGCGCGGTGATCGACACCGACATGCGCCGCCGCCTGTTGCGCGGCCTGTTCGATTCCTATTACGCCGACAAGGCCGACAAACCGGTGGTCTTCGACACCAACCGCCAGTGGAGCTCGCGCCTGCCGGCGATCAATGATCTGTTTCCCAAAGCCAAGGTCATCGCCTGTGTGCGCAACGTCGCCTGGGTGATGGACAGCCTGGAGCGGCTGTACCGCGCCAATCCTTTCGAAAACACCAAGCTGTTCGGCGATGCGGTCGAGCGCAACACCGTTTACAGCCGCTGCGAAACCCTGGCCCAACGCAACCGTCTGGTGGGTTTTGCCTGGGCAGCGCTCAAGGAAGCCTATTACGGCGAGCACGCCGAGTCGCTTCTGATCGTCGATTACGACCTGCTGACCCAGGCCCCGGAGCGCGTACTGCGGTTGGTCTACGATTTCATCGGCGAACCCTGGTTCGAGCACGATTTCGAGCATCTGGCCTATGACGCGCCGGAGTTCGACCAGGCCCTGGGCGTGGCCGGCCTGCACAAGGTCAAACCCAAGGTCGCCTTGCAGTCGCGGCGCACGATTCTGCCGCCGGACCTGTTCAAGCAATACGCCGATCTGTCCTTTTGGCTCGATGGCTCGGCCAGCGCTGCCAATGTGATTCGTATGAAGTCCGACGCCGCGATCAGCTGATCGCGGCGTTTTTCATTGATGCATCAACAACTGTGTTCGAGTCCGGGTGAGCAACATGTGGTGGAGCAAGCAAAAGTCGCGGGTTACCGAGGGCCAACGGACGCTGGCGGCGCCCATGATCATGTCGCTGGAACCGCGCATGCTGTTCGACGGCGCCGTTGCGGCCACCGTGGCCGACACCGCCGCCCAGGCTGACAGCCATGCCACCGCCGATGCCGCGAAAGCGCCGGCCGCCGACCACCCGAGCGCCAGCAAGGACACCCACGGCCAGGCCGATGCCACGCCTGCTGCCAGTCCGGTCGCGGTGCCGGGGCAGAGCGTGGTGTTCGTCGATTCCCGGGTCAAGGATGCCGACAGCCTGCTCAAGGGCGTGGCGCCCGGCACGCAAGTGGTCAAGCTCGATGCGGGCAAGGACGGCTTGCAGCAGATCGCCGATTATCTCGATCAGCATCAGGGCGTGAGCTCGGTGCAGATCATTGCCCACGGCAATGCCGGCGACCTGTGGCTGGGCAACAGTTATCTGTCGGCCGACAACGTCGCCCAGCGCAGCGCGATCCTGGCGGAGATCGGCAAGGACATGAACGTGGGCGGCGACATCCTGATCTACGGCTGCTACACCGCCGAGGGTGACCGTGGGCTGAGTTTCGTCGACTCGCTGGCGCAACTGACCGGGCGCGACGTGGCCGCCTCCAGCAACCGCACCGGCGTGGGCGGCGACTGGGACCTGGAGATCGCCACCGGCTCTATCGAAAGTGCCAACGTGCTGTCGACCAAAGCGATGAGCGAATACCAGTGGGGCCTCGCCACCTGGACCGCCACCAACAATGCCAACACCGGGGTCGGCTCGCTGCGCGCGGCTATTGCGTCGGCGCAGAACGGCGACATCGTGACCTTCAGCTCCGGCATGACGGTGCAGCTCACGTCCGAATTGCTGATCAACAAGAACATCACCGTCGATGGCGACCTGAACAACGACGGGGTTGCCGACGTCACGCTCGATGGCCAATACCGGACGCGGGTAGTGGAAATCACCTCCGGCAGCACGGTGACCCTGGATGGTTTGGTCATTACCCGGGGCCTCGTCTCCGGCAACGGCGGCAATGGTGGCAATAGCGCCACCGGCGCCATGGGCGGCGGGATCTTCAACGCCGGCATTCTCACGCTGAACAATGTTTCGGTTACCGGTAACGCGGCGGCCGGTGGTGGTGGCGGTGGCGGTGTTACCGGTGCGTACTCCGGCGGTGCTGGCGGTGGCGGTGGCGGCCTCGGTGGACAGGGTGGCGGTCACGGCGGTTCTACCGGACCGGGGATTGGTACTTATGGTGGTCAGGCCGGTAGTGGCGGGGTCGGTGGTTATGGCGGCGGCTTCGATGCAACGCACATGGGCGGGCGTGGAGGCTCCAGCACTGGCGGTGCTGGTGGGCTGGGTACTTACAACTACAGCAACGGCGGCAACGGCGGCACGGCCAGCAACGGCACGATATCCATCGGTGGCGGCGGTGGTGGCTCGGGGTGGGACAAGGTCGGCGGCGCGGGCGGTAACGCCGCCGGCGGTATTTACAACGCTTCTACCGGGACCCTGAAAATCGTCGGCACGTCGGTCATCAGCAATAACATCGGTGCGGGCGGCGGTGGCGGCGGTGGCAGTGGCCTGGGCAGCAACAACCAGAACGGCGGCGACGGCGGACGCGGCGTCGGCGCGATCTGGAACCAGGGCGGCACGGTGCTGATCACCGCCGCCAACTTCGCCACCATCAGCGGCAACGCCGCCGGCAGCGGTGCCGGTGGTGTGGCATTGGGCGGCGGCACGAACGGAACGTCACCGACCGCCGTTGCGGCGATCTACAACAATGGCGGCACCCTCAACACCGCTTATGTGGAACCGCCGACCGCGACCATCGTGATGTCGGACACAGCGCTGAAAATCGGCGAAACCTCGCTGGTGACCATCACTTTCAGTCGGGCGGTCACCGGTTTCACCAACGCCGACCTGACCATTGCCAACGGCACGCTGACAGCGGTCAGCAGCAGCGACGGCGGCATTACCTGGACGGCGACCTTCACCCCGACCAACAACATCACCGATGCCACCAACCTGATCACCCTCGACAACACCGGAGTGACCGCAATCAGCGACGGCGTGGCGGGCGTCGGCACAACCAACTCCACCAACTATGCGATCGATACCGTACGGCCGACCGTGACCATCGCGATGTCCGATACGGCGTTGAAGATCGGCGATACCTCGACGGTGACTTTTACCTTCAGCGAAGCGGTGACCGGTTTCACCAACGCCGACCTGACCATCGCCAACGGTACGCTGAGCGCCGTGAGCAGCAGCGACGGCGGCATCACCTGGACGGCGACGTTCACGCCGAGCGCCAGTATCACCGACACCACCAACGTCATCACTCTGGATAACACCGGTATTGCCGATCTGGCCGGCAACGCCGGCAGCGGCACCACCGATTCGACCAACTACGTGATCGATACGGCGCGCCCGACCGCGACCATTGTCGTCGCCGACAGCAATCTGGCGGCGGGCGAAACCTCGCAGGTGACCATCACCTTCAGTGAAGCGGTCAGCGGTTTCACCACCGCCGACCTGACGGTGGCCAACGGTACGCTGACCGGCCTGAGCAGCAGCGATGGCGGCATCACCTGGACCGCCACGCTCACGCCGACCACCAACATCACCGACACCACCAACCTGATCACCCTGGACAACACCGGGGTCGTCGATCTGGCCGGCAACGCCGGCAGCGGCACTACCAACTCCAACAACTACGCCATCGACACTGCGCGCCCGACCGCAACCATCGTGGTGGCCGACAGCAGCCTGCGGATCGGCGAAACCTCGGTGGTGACCATCACTTTCAGCGAAGCGGTGACCGGTTTCACCAACGCCGACCTGACCATTGCCAACGGCACATTGACGGCGGTCAGCAGCAGCGATGGCGGCATCACCTGGACGGCGACGTTCACACCGACCGCCAGCATCACCGACGCGACCAACCTGATCACGCTGAACAATACCGGCATTGCAGACCTGAACGGCAACACCGGCAGCGGAACCACCGACTCCAACAACTACGCCATCGATACCGTGCGCCCGACCGCGACCATCGTGGTGGCCGACAACAACCTGCGGATCGGTGAAACCTCGCTGGTGACCATCACCTTCAGCGAAGCGGTCAGCGGTTTCACCAACGCCGACCTGACTGTCGCCAACGGCACGTTGAGTGCGGTCAGCAGCAGCGACGGTGGCATCACCTGGACGGCGACGTTCACGCCGAGCGCCAGTATCAACGACACCACCAACCTCATCACCCTGGACAACACCGGCGTTGCCGACCTGGCGGGCAACGCCGGCAGCGGCACCACCGATTCCAACAATTATGCGATTGATACGGTGCGGCCAACCGCGACCATCGTGGTCGCCGACAGTAACCTCACTGCCGGCGAAACCTCGCTGGTGACCATCACCTTCAGCGAAGCGGTCAGCGGTTTCACCAACGCCGACCTGACGATTGCCAACGGCACGCTGACGGCGGTGAGCAGCAGCGACGGCGGCATCACCTGGACGGCGACCTTCACGCCGAACCTGGGCGTCAACGACGCGACCAACGTGATCACGCTGGCCAATACCGGCATCGCCGATCTGGCCGGCAATGCCGGCAGTGGCACGACCAATTCCAACAACTACACCATCGACACCCTGGTGCCGACCGCGACCATCATCGTGTCCGACTCCAGTCTGAAGATCGGCGAAACGTCGCTGGTGACCATCACCTTCAGCGAAGCGGTGACCGGTTTCACCAACGCCGACCTGACGATCGCCAACGGCACGTTGAGTGCGGTCAGCAGCAGCGACGGCGGCATTACCTGGACCGCGACCTTCACGCCGACCAGCAACATCACCGACACCACCAATGTGATCACCCTGGACAACAGCGGTGTCCAGAACCTGTCCGGCAACGCCGGTGTCGGCACCACGAATTCCAACAACTACGCCATCGATACCCAGCGCCCGACCGCAACCATCGTGGTCGCCGATACCGCACTGGGCGTCGGCCAGACCTCGCTGGTGACCATCACCTTCAGCGAAGCGGTGACCGGTTTCACCAACGCCGACCTGACCATCGCCAACGGTACATTGAGTGCAGTCAGCAGCAGTGACGGCGGTATCACCTGGACGGCGACCTTCACGCCAGCGGCGGGGATCACCGACACCACCAACCTGATCACCCTGGACAACACCGGCATCACCGACCTGGCGGGCAACGCCGGCAGCGGCACGACCGACTCCAACAACTACGCGGTCGACAGTCAGCGCCCGACAGCCACGATTGTGATGAGCGACAGCGATTTGCGCCCCGGTGAAACAGCGCTGGTGACCATCACCTTCAGCGAGGCCGTGACCGGTTTCGACAACGCCGATCTGAGCGTCGCCAACGGCACCCTGAGCAATGTTTCGTCGAGCGACGGCGGTATCACCTGGACGGCCACCTTCACGCCGAACATCGGTGTGACCGATCTCACCAACCTGATTGTCCTGAACAATACCGGCATCGCCGACCTGGCCGGCAACACCGGCACCGGCACCACCAGTTCGGCCAACTATCAGGTGCAGACCCAGGTGCCGACCGCCACCATCGTCGTGGCCGACACTTCGCTCAAGGCCGGGGAAACCTCGCTGGTGACCATCACCTTCAACGAAGCGGTGAGCGGCTTCGACAACAGCGACCTGACCATCGCCAACGGCACATTGAGCAACGTCAGCAGCAGCGACGGCGGTATCACCTGGACCGCGACATTCACCCCGACGGCCAATGTCACTGACGCCACCAACCTGATCAGCCTGAACAATGCCGGCGTGACCAACGTCTCAGGCAACAGCGGTATCGGCAGCACGGACTCCAACAACTTTGCCATCGACACCGCGCTGCCAACCGCCACCATTGTGGTTGCGGACAACCGCCTCGGTATCGGTGAAACCACCACCGTCACCATCACCTTCAGCGAAGCGGTGATCGGGTTCGATCTGGGCGACATCAGTGTCGCCAACGGTTCGTTGTCGAACCTGGCCAGCAGCGACGGCGGCGTGACCTGGACCGCGACCTTCACGCCGACAGCCAACGTCAACGATCCGACCAACCTGATCCTGATCGACACCGGCGGCGTCCAGGACCTGGCCGGCAACCTCGGCGCGAGCATCGCCATCTCCAACAACTACATCCTCGACGCCACCCGGCCGACGGTGAGCATTGTGGTCGCCAACCCACATTTGGGCATCGGCCAGACCACCACCGTGACCTTCACCTTCAGCGAGGCAGTGAGCAATTTCGACCTGTCCGACCTGAGCGTGACCAACGGGGATCTGAGCAATCTGAGCAGCAGCGACGGCGGCAAGACCTGGACCGCGACCTTCACGCCGACCGCGAATGTCACCGACCCGAGCAACTTCATCGCGCTGGACACCAGCAATGTCACCGACCTTGCAGGCAACGCCGGCAGCACGGTGGCGGTATCGAACAACTACGCCCTCGACAGCGAACGGCCGACCGCCACGGTGGTGATCGCCAATCCAAACCTGGGCGTCGGCCAGACCTCGCAAGTGATCATCACCTTCAACGAAGCGGTGAGCGGTTTCGACCTGTCGGACCTCAGCGTGGCCAACGGCACCTTGTCCAACCTGAGCAGCAGCGACGGCGGCAAGACCTGGACCGCGACCCTGACGCCAAACGCCAACGTCAACAGCACCAGTAACGCGATCAGCCTCAACACGGCCGGGGTCAGCGACCTTTCCGGCAACAGCGGCAGTGGCGTCAGCAGTTCCGGCAATTACGTGATCAACACGGTGCCTCCTGTGACACCCACTTCTGCGCTGATCGTGGTGACGCCGGATCCGGAGTTCCGCAGCAGCGATCCGGTCGTACCGCCGCCACCGCCGAACGTTCCGCTGCAACCGATCGTTTTCACGCCGCCCACCGGCGACCTCGGTTCACCGCTGACTTTCGCGCCGTTGTTCGAGCAACGGGTGATCGGCAACGGCATCCGTCCGCTGGGGGATATCTTCATCAACCGCGGTGCGCTGAGCCCAAGCTTCATTGCCCAGGTCTTCACCAGCAGTGACAACGGCGGTGACAGTTCCGGCCATGGCTTCCTCGGATTCGGCGGCGGCGATGGCGGGGTGTTCGGCAGCAGCACGCTGTCGAGCCTGTTCAATCAGGACAGCAGCGCCGAGCGCGATTCGCTGAACGCCTTCGGCAGCCAGTCGATCAAGGGCGGCGATATTTCCCAGGGCCTGCGCGGCGTATTCGGCGCGCCGACCCTGGGCCAGCAACTGCAACAGATCAAGGACAGCGAGCAGCACCGGGTCGACAACCTGGCAGCGGCACTGCAACAGGTCGGCATCAGCGAAATGCCGGCCTGACAACACACAACAATTCACATATGTGCGGGACCTAGGGGCGATCCAGGGATGAAGAAAAGTCAGAAGTTGTTCGGCGCCAGCCTGCTGGCGCTGGCGATCAGCGGATGTGCAGTAACCAGTGAACCGATCGAACGCAGTGTCAGTGAACAACGGGCCCGGGCCGACCTGCAAAGCATGTACAAGGGCCAGGAACCGCTGAGCGGTCCGCTGACCCTGCACCAGGCCATGGCTCGTGCGGTGAAGTACAACCTCGAAGGCCGCTTGAAAATCATGGAGGAAGCGCTGGCCAAGCGGCAGCTCGACCTCGCCAGTTTCGACATGCTGCCGCGCATGGCGCTGGACGCCGGTTACGTCGGGCGCAACAACGTCAGCGCCTCCAGCAGCCAGAGCGTGCGTACCGGCACCCAGTCCCTGGAACCGTCGACCTCTCAGGATCGCGACCGCGAAGTCGCCGACCTGACCATGGTCTGGAACGTCCTCGATTTCGGCGTCAGTTATATCAGCGCCAAGCAGCAAGGCGACCAGCGGCTGATTGTTCAGGAGCGCCGACGCAAGGTGATCAACACCATCGTTCAGGACGTGCGCTCGGCCTATTGGCGGGCGATGGCCGCCGAACGTCTGCTCAAACAGATCGACAGCCTGATGGCGCGGGTCGACACCGCCCGCCGCAACAGCGAAAGCATGAGCGAGCAACGCATCGGCGATCCGGTGCAGTCGCTCGGCTACCAGCGATCGTTGATCGAGGCGACCCGACAACTGGAAGAACAACGCCGCGCGCTGTCGCTGGCGAAAACCGAACTGGCGACCCTGATCAACCTGCCGCTGGGCACCAACCTGACTTTGGCCACCGATGACGGTTATCAGATCCCGGAACTCAAGGTCGACCTGACCAAACTCGAGCAGGAAGCCCTGACCAGTCGTCCGGAACTGCGCGAACAGGATTACCAGACCCGGATCAGCGCCGCCGAAACCCGCAAGGCCATGCTGCGACTGCTGCCGGGCCTGGAGTTTTCCGCCGGCGGGCATTACGACAGCAACTCGTTCCTGGTCGAACAGGGCTGGGCCGACTACGGCGTGAAGGTCACCTGGAACCTGTTCAACGTGATCTCCGCCCCGGCGGCCATCGACGTGGCCAAGGCCGGTGAAGAAGTCGCCACCGCACGGCGTCAGGCGATGTCGATTGCAGTGCTGGCGCAGCTCTACGTGGCCAACGCCAACTATCAGGAGGCGCTGCGCCAGTTCAAGACCAACCAGCAACTGTCGGACATCGACGGGCAAATCGTCGGTCAGTTGCGTAACCGTCGTCAGGCGGACGGCATTGGTGAGCTGGACCTGATTCAGGGCGAGCTCAATACCTTGCAGGCCGATCTGCGTCGTGACCTGTCCTACGCCGATCTGCGCAATGCCTACGGCCAGATCTTCGCCAGCGCCGGCCTCGATCCGCTGCCGGATCAGGTGCAATCGACCGAAGTCCAGTCGATCGCCACGGCGCTGGCCAACCGCGAAGCGGCGTGGGCCTCGGGGGATATTTCGCTGCCGGTGGCCCATGCCTCCGCGCAGTGACGTGCTGGCGCCGACCGCCAGCATCAGCCGTACCCAACGCGAGGCCCGCAACGGCCATCGCGGCACGGCGATGCTGCTGACCGGCTTGCCGGCGGCGGGCAAATCGACCCTTGCCCAGGCGTTACACGCCGAGTTGTTCAGTCGTGGTCTGCAAAGCGTGGTGCTCGATGGCGACGGCTTGCGCGTCGGGCTCAACCGCGACCTGGGTTTTACCGATGCCGATCGCCTGGAAAACATTCGCCGCGCCAGTGAGCTGGCGGCGTTGCTGGTGGAGAACGGGCAGATCGTGATTCTGGCGATGATCGCCCCGCTGGCGGAACTGCGCGAAGTGTTTGCCCGCCGTTTGGGTGAGGACTATCGCGAGGTCTGGTGCAGCGCTGCGCTGGCGGTGTGCGAGCAGCGCGATCCGAAAGGGCATTACGCCCGGGCCCGACGCGGCGAGCTGGCCGGGTTCACGGGTGTGTCGGCGCCTTACGAGGCGCCGGCCCAGGCTTCGCTGGTGCTCGACACCGGCACGCTGACGGTCGACGCCTGTCTGGACCGGTTGCTGACCTGGCTCGGCGAAACAGCGGTGTTGCCCAAGGTATGAGCCGACCGGCGTTCTCGCGGTTGCCGGTGACGGTGGACCTGCCGTTGCTGTTGCAGGCGCTGTCGGCGATTGACGACGCTGCCTGGCGCGGCCATTTCAACACCGCTTATTTCGCCGGCGACTGGAGCGGCGTGGCGCTGATTTCCGCCGCCGATGCGCTGACCGAACTGTCCCCCGGCAGCGCCGAACCCGTCCAGCGCGCCCCTTGGCTGAATGATGGTCGCTGGCAGCAGGCCCTGCGTGATCTGCCGCTGGAGATCGTCAGCGCGCGGCTTTTACGACTGGGGCCGGGCGGGCAGATCCATGAGCATCGCGACTACGATCTTGAGGGTGCGGACGCCGATTTGCGCCTGCACATTCCGCTTCTCAGCCCGCCCGCCGTGGATTTCTGGCTCGACGGTCAGCGGATGCCGATGACGGCGGGGGAATGCTGGTTTCTCGATCTCGCCCGACCGCATCGGGTCGACAATCGCGACTGCACGGCACGGGTTCATCTGGTGCTCGATTGCCACCCCGCGCCATGGCTTGCGCAGATGATCGTTGACGGGTTGCCGAGTACTCCGCTGCCTGATGGCGTGGAGACGGCGTTGCAGCGTTTTCAACGGTTGCTGGTCACGGATCCGATGTTGTCCGCGACGTTGCAGGCAGTGCACGACCCCGAAGCCTTTACTGTCCATACGCTGGCGTTGGCCGCTGAACGCGGCCTGCACTTTTCCCGTGAAGAACTGCTGGCGGCGATGCGTAACGGTCGTCGGTCATGGAACGAGCAATGGCGCCTGTGAATTTCGACGGCTGGTTGCCGATTCGCGTCTGGAAAACCGCCGGGCAATGGCAGGTCGACTGGTGCTGGTTCGGCGACACCCCGCTGCATCAGCCGTTCTTTCGTGAAGCTGTCGAAGACGCGTTGCGTCTGCCGTTCAATCAGGCGTTCCGCCGGCAAACACCCTTGTCGGCGCTTATGGACTGGCAAGCGCTCAGTCCGGGTCTGCCGCCGAGCGCCTTGATCCTGCACGCCTCGCGGTGCGGTTCGACGCTGATCAGTCAGATGCTTGCCCGTCTCGACGATCACATCGTGGTCTCGGAGCCGCCGCCCCTTGATGCCTTGCTGCGCAGTGATCTGCCGGACGAAGAACGCCGCGCGGCCATCGCCGGATTGCTCTCGGCGTACGGTCAGCGGCGGCGCGGCCAGGAGCAGCGGCTGGTGATCAAACTCGACGCCTGGAACATCGGCGAATGGCCTCTTCTGCGCGAGTGTTTTCCCGATACGCCGTGGCTGTTTGTCTATCGTGATCCGCTGGAAATCGCCGTGTCGCACCTGCGCCGTCCCGGCCTGCACATGGTGCCGGGAGCGCTCGGCGATTGTGTGCTGGACGATGATTTGCCGTTCGAGGGGCGCGAGGATTTCATCGCCCGGCGGCTGGGGCGCTTGCTGGAGGCCGGTTGGGTGCATTGCCGTGAGTCTGCCGGGCTGGTGCTGAATTACAGCGAATTGCCCGAGGCGATGAGCGGACGGCTGGCGAGGTTTTTCGGGCTGAGTGCCGCGCAGTGTGAACAGGCGCTGGCGGCGACGGCGCAGCACGCGAAGCAGCCGTCACAACCCTTTGTCGTCGATGGCGAACACAAGCGCCGTGAAGCATCGGCGTTGTTGCAGGCGCGGGTCGAACATTGCGCCCGTGCGCCCTATGCCGCGCTGGAACGCTTGCGCGCGCTCACGATTTCGCCGACAGATCCGCCATCCCCTTGAGCAGTTCGATCGGTAACGGAAAGACGATGGTCGAGCTCTTGTCGCCGGCAATCGAACTCAAGGTCTGCATGTAGCGCAACTGCATGGCGCCGGGCTGGCGGCCGAGCATTTCGGCGGCCTGCATGAGTTTTTCCGAGGCCTGCAATTCGCCTTCGGCGTGGATCACCTTGGCGCGCCGTTCCCGCTCGGCTTCGGCCTGCCTGGCGATGGCGCGCACCATCGACTCGTTGAGGTCGACGTGCTTGATCTCGACGTTGGCGACCTTGATCCCCCAGGTGTCGGTCTGGGCGTCGAGCACTTGCTGGATGTCGATGTTCAGGCGTTCGCGCTCGGCCAGCAGTTCATCCAGTTCATGTTTGCCGAGCACCGCGCGCAGAGTGGTCTGGGCCAGTTGGCTGGTGGCCATGAGGAAATCCTCGACCTGGATGATCGCTTTCTGCGGATCGAGCACGCGGAAGTACAGCACCGCGTTGACCTTCACCGACACGTTGTCGCGGGTAATCACGTCCTGCGGCGGCACATCGAGGACGATGGTGCGCAGATCGACCCGGACCATTTGCTGCACCACCGGAATCAGCAGGATCAGCCCCGGCCCCTTGACCTGCCAGAAGCGTCCGAGCTGGAACACCACGCCGCGTTCGTATTCGCGCAGGATGCGGAACGTCGAGCCGGCCAGGGCGATCAGCAACAGCAGCAGCGCGACAAAACCGATTTGCAGACCCATGATCACTCTCCGAGCGGTGCCGCGTCAGTCGCGGCCACTTGCAGCAACAGGCCCTTGCGCCGGATCACGCGCACCGGTTGCCCGGTGTGCAGCGGCGTGGCGCTCAGCACCTGCCAGCGTTCTCCCTGTAATTGCACCCAGCCATTGCGGCTGTCTTGCGGTTGCACCACCGTCACCGCCGTGACACTGCCGAGCAGGCCGGCATCGCCGCTGACCGGACGACGCGGTCGGGTTTTCAGGGCGCGGATCAGCAGCGCGATCAGCAACAGGGCGCTGACCAGACCGAGGCCGATCATCATCGGCACCGGCAGTTCGGCGTTGCTCAGGATCAATGCACCGATCACAAACATCACGATGCCACCCAGACCAATCACCCCGTAGTTGGGCAGCACGGCTTCGGCGATCAGAAACGCGATGCCCAGGGTGATCAGCCACAGACCGACCGGGCTGGCGGCGGTTAACGGGTTATCTGCCGCAACCACCGATCCACTCAGCAGCAACAGGGCAAGCGCACAGCAACGGATGTTCACGTGACCCTCCGCGAGAGTCAGGGCTTGTACTTACAGTCTAGTTGACGCGGCGGGTGGATGATTTTTGATCAATCTGCCTACCCCGCCAGTGGGCGGATTTCCCGGTGTTTGCAGCTCGCCGGACTAGAATTTCTAGGACAGCCACAGCGTTTCATTACCGTCCGCCGCGCAGCGTCGGCGGGCACCGAGGTGCATCATGCGTATGGCCAAGAAAGTGCAGAGCAGCCTCAACCGGGCGCAATGCGAATATGACATCGTCACCCACCCGCACTCGTCCAGCAGCCTGGAAACGGCGCGGGTCTCCGGGATTGCCGCAGAACGGGTGGCCAAATCGGTGATCCTGGACGACCGTCACGGGCACTACCTGATGGCGGTGCTGCCCGCCAGCCGCCACCTGGACTTGAGCAAAGTGCGCAGCAGCGGCGAATGGCAAATCACCCGCGAAAGCAATCTGGCGCACATCTTCGACGACTGTGAGCGCGGTGCCGTACCGCCACTGGGCGACTCCTATGGCCTGGACATGGTCATCGACCCGCTGCTGACCCGGCCAAAAGACATCTACCTGGAAGCCGGAAACCACAACAACCTGCTGCACATGAGCATGCCCGAATTCCTGAAAATGGTGCCGCATGCGCAGGTGCGGGAACTGAGTCAGTAGCTTTTTTAGCGTCGGTGCCGACGCCAATCGCGAGCAAGCTCGCTCCCACAGGTTCTGCGCTAAACCTGAGGGAGCGAGCTTGCTCGCGAATCTATTACATCCACCTGGTCTTCGAAGGAGCAGAACAATGGAAAACCCGACGCACAGCCTCCCATCCCTGTTCAAACAGCTCGGCCTGGACAACGACCCGGTCAGCATCGACCAGTTCATCGCCACCCATTCCCCGCTCAAACCCGAACTGCACCTGTGCGACGCGTTTTTCTGGACCAAGAGCCAGGCGGATTTCCTGCGGGACGAGATTCTCGATGATGCGGATTGGGCGGAGGTGGTGGATCAGTTGGATGTGATGTTGAGGAAGGGGCGGGGAATGTAAAAAAAAATGATCGAAAAGACCGAAATGTAAAAAAAACTTGTGGGTTGTAAAAAAAACAGCGCAAAAGTCAGGGTGAGATAAATTTTCTGAATTCACCTTCGGACATGAATTTGTTTCAAAACTTGACTGAATTTCCCCGCCAATGCGATATTGATAGTTAGCAAACTAACAGTGTGTGCATTCCCTCGTGCCGAATAACCTCGACGCTCTTCAGATGAACATCAGCAGTGCCATGGTGGTGGCCGCCAGGCATTGGCGGAAGATCTGCCAGACCACGCTGGTCAATTATGGAATTTCCGAAGCCTGCGCCGTCCCGTTGTTGATGATCGGGCGCTTGGGCGAGGGTGTGCGCCAGGTGCAGGTGGCGCAGGCGGCGGGGATGGAGTCGCCGTCGCTGGTGCGCCTGCTCGATCAGTTGTGTCACGCCGGTTTTGTCTGCCGCACCGAAGATGCCCATGACCGACGCGCCAAATGCCTGAGCCTGACCGACGCCGGCCGTGAGCTGGTGCAAGCGGTGGAGGCGCAACTGGTGCGGCTGCGTCATGAAGTGCTCGAAGGCATCGACCAGCGCGATCTGGAAGCTACGCTTCGGGTACTGAGAGCTTTTGAGGCGGCCACTCCGCCAACGGTGATCAATCCGTGAACGGGTTCTTTTCCGGCATGCCCCCCGCGCGGGACTGGTTCTACGGGATCCGCACGTTCGCGGCCTCGATGACCGCGCTGTACATCGCCTTGCTCATGCAGATGCCGCGTCCCTATTGGGCGATGGCCACGGTGTACATCGTTTCCAGCCCGTTCCTCGGCCCGACCAGTTCCAAGGCGCTGTATCGCGCAATCGGTACGTTTCTCGGTGCGGCGGCAGCAGTGCTGTTCGTGCCGATGTTCGTCCAGAGCCCGTATGTGCTGGTGGTGGTCATTGCCTTGTGGACGGGGATTTTGTTGTTCCTGTCCCTGCACCTGCGCACCGCCAACAACTACGCGCTGATGCTCGCCGGCTACACCTTGCCGCTGATCGCCCTGCCGGTGGTCGACAACCCGCTGGCGGTGTGGGACGTGGCCGAGTCGCGGACTGAAGAAATCTTTCTCGGCATCGCCGTGGCGGCGGTGGTCGGCGCGATGTTCTGGCCACGGCGCCTGGCACCGGTGTTCAACGATGCCGTGGGCAAATGGTTCGCCGATGCCACAACCTACAGCCTCAAATTCCTCAGCCGCGACGTGCAGCCCGAAGAAGTTGCCGCCCTGCGCATGGCCATGGTCGGCAGTTTCAACAGCCTGGAATTGATGATCGGCCAGTTGCCGCACGAAGGTGCGCGGCCGCAAACCGTACGCAACACCAAGGAGTTGCGCGGGCGGATGATCCACCTGCTGCCGGTGATCGATGCCCTCGAAGATTCGCTGTACGCCCTCGAACGGCGCACGCCGGAACTGGTGCAGAAATTCGCGCCGCTGCTCACCGCGACCCGCGAATGGCTAGGCCACAAAGACGCCAATCTGGAGCGCTGGCAAGCCCTGCGAAATCAGCTCGAAGCGCTGCAGCCGAGTGCCGAAGCCCTGGAGGATCGCAAGCAATTGCTGTTTTCCAATGCGTTGTATCGCCTCAGCGAATTCATCGATCTGTGGCAGGACTGCCGCAGCCTGCAGGACGCGATCTTGTGTGAGCGCCAGGACAGTTGGCGCGCAGTTTATCGTCACTGGCGCCTTGGTCGCCTGACGCCATTTCTCGACCGTGGGCTGATGCTGTATTCGGTGGCTTCGACCATTCTGGCGATCATCGTTGCCTCGGTGTTGTGGATCCTGCTGGGCTGGACCGACGGCGGCAGCGCGGTGATTCTGGCGGCGGTGTCGTGCAGCTTCTTCGCCTCAATGGACGACCCGGCGCCACAGATTTACCGGTTCTTTTTCTGGACCGGAATGTCGGTGCTGTTTGCCAGCCTGTACCTGTTTCTGGTGTTGCCGAACCTGCATGACTTTCCGATGCTGGTGCTGGCGTTCGCGGTGCCGTTCATCTGTGTCGGTACCCTGACGGTGCAGCCGCGTTTCTACCTCGGCATGCTGCTGACGCTGGTCAACACCTCGTCGTTCATCAGCATTTCCGGTGCGTACGACGCGGACTTCTTTGCCTTCGTCAACTCCAACCTCGCGGGCCCGATGGGGCTGCTGTTCGCGTTCATCTGGACGCTGATCGCCCGGCCGTTCGGCGCCGAACTGGCGGCCAAGCGCCTGACCCGTTTCAGCTGGAAAGACATCGTCAGCATGACCGAGCCGGCCAACCTCGCCGAACACCGGCAACTGGGCGTGCAGTTGCTCGACCGCCTGATGCAGCACCTGCCGCGTCTGGCGCTGACCGGCCAGGACACCGGCATCGCCATGCGCGAAGTGCGCGTCGGGCTGAACCTGCTCGACCTGCTTGCCTATACGCCGCGAGTGACGGGCGCGCCGAACGCGTTGCTCAAGCAAGTGGTGGCCGAGGTTGGCGAGTATTTCCGGGCCTGTCTCAAGGCCGGCGAACGCCTGCCGGCGCCGAGTGCCTTATTGATGACCATGGATCGCACCCGCCGCGCGCTCCACGGTCAAGGTGATGAAGAAACCCGACTGAACCTGTTGCACGCCTTGAGCGGTTTGCGCCTGGCGCTGTTGCCCGGCGTGGAATTCGTCTCCAACGCAGAGCCCAAAGAACCGCTGCCCGAAGGAGCGCCCCTATGATCGGTGATCTGGACATCAGCGGCATTTTCCTGCCGACCCTGCTGGTGTTGATGGGTATCACTTATGTGCTGTTTGTTTTGGTACACGGCGTGCTCACACGCCTGCATTTCTACCGTCTGGTCTGGCACCGGGCATTGTTCAACGTGGCTCTCTACGCCGTGATGCTGTACGGCGTGGATTCACTCAGTCGATACCTGATGACATGAAAAAACCGTTTCTGACCCTCGGTCGCGTCGTCCTGACGCTGCTGATCGTGACTTTCGCCGTCGTCGTGGTCTGGCGCATGGTGATGTATTACATGTTTGCGCCCTGGACCCGCGACGGCCACATTCGCGCCGACATCGTGCAGATCGCCCCGGACGTGTCCGGGCTGATCCAGCAGGTCGAAGTGAAGGACAACCAGTTGGTGAAACGCGGCCAAGTGCTGTTCAGCATCGACCAGGACCGTTTCAAACTGGCGTTGCGCCAGGCCAAGGCAGCGGTCGCTGATCGCGAAGAAACCCTGGCTCAGGCACAACGGGAAGCCAAACGTAACCGCGGTCTGGGCAATCTGGTGCCGGCCGAACAGCTGGAAGAAAGCCAGTCGAAAGTGGCCCGCGCGCAATCGGCCCTGGCCGAAGCGCTGGTGGCGGTGGACAGCGCTCAGCTCAATCTCGACCGCTCGGTGATCCGCAGTCCGGTGGACGGCTACGTCAACGACCGTGCGCCGCGCTCGCAGGAGTTCGTCACCGCCGGGCGTCCGGTGTTGTCGGTGGTCGACAGCAATTCGTTCCACATCGACGGCTATTTCGAAGAAACCAAACTCGACGGCATCCACATCGGCCAGTCGGTGGATATCCGCGTGATCGGTGACCGCGCCCGCTTGCGCGGGCATGTCGAAAGCATCGTTGCCGGTATCGAAGACCGCGACCGTTCGAGCGGCAGCAACTTGCTGCCCAACGTCAATCCGGCGTTCAGCTGGGTGCGACTGGCGCAACGGATACCGGTGCGCATTGCTTTCGACGACGTGCCGAATGACTTCCGCATGATCGCCGGACGTACTGCCACCGTGTCGATCATCGACGATCAACCGCAGGAGCCCGCGAAATGAGCAGGGCTCTGATGATCGCCGGTTTGGGCATGATGCTGTCGGCCTGCTCGATGGTCGGGCCGGACTATCACGTGCCCGAAGACGCGGCGATCCAGCGCAAGGATTTCCAGGGCGATCTGGCGGTGGCCGGCAAACCGGTGGTGTCGGCCCCGGTGCCGGCGGACTGGTGGCGCCTGTATCAGGATCCGCGCCTGGATCAACTGGTGCAGCAGGCCATGGCGTCCAACACCGATCTGCGGGTGGCGGCGGCGAATCTGTCGCGGGCCCGTGCGCAGGTCGATGAAGCCGAGGCGGCCGGTGGCTGGAGCGGCGGCGTGAAGATGGGCGCGCAACGCTTGCAGGAATCCGGCGAGGCATTCCTGCTGCCGGAGAAAGTGCCGGTGGCCAACATTGGCGATATCGGTATCAGCGCGTCTTACCAGTTCGACCTGTGGGGCACGTTGCAACGCGGGATCGAAGCGGCAAAGGCCAACGCCGACGCGACCCAGGCCGCTGCCGACACCGCACGCATCACCCTGGTCGCCGACGTGGTGCGGGCCTACACCCAGGTCTGCGCGGCGAACGAAGAACGGGAAATCGCCCAGCATTCCCTCGACCTGCAATCCCAGAGCACCACCCTGATTCAGCGTCTGCGCGACGCCGGACGCGGTGACGAGACCCAGGTCACCCGCTCGCAGACCCAATTCAAATCCTTGCGCGCCGACATGCCGCGTTATGAGGCGGCGCGTCAGGCCGGGTTGTTCCGTCTGTCGATGCTGCTGGCCAAACCTGTCGATCAACTACCGGCCGGCACCGCAACCTGCGCCGAACTGCCTAAAATCGCTCAACTGGTGCCGGTCGGCGATGGCGCGGCGCTGCTCAAGCGCCGGCCGGACATCCGTCAGGCCGAGCGACGTCTGGCAGCCGCAACGGCCGGGATCGGTATCGCCACCGGCGAGTTGTACCCGGACATCAGTTTCGGCGCGACGATCGGCACCGTCGGCATTCTGGACAACCTTGGCAAACCCTCCACCAACCGCTGGGGCTTCGGCCCGTCGTTGAGCTGGAAGGTGCCGACCAACGGCGCCCGGGCCCGGATCCGCGAAGCCGAAGCCACCACCCAGGGCGCGCTGGCACATTTCGACGGCGTGGTGCTCAACGCCATCCGCGAAACCCAGACCGGTCTGGCCCAGTACACTGCGCTGCTGCAACGCCGTGATGCGCTGGCCGATGCCGAGCAGTCGGCGAAACTGGCGGCTGACCAGACTCACCGCTTCTTCCAGGCGGGCCGCGAGTCGTTCCTCGCCGACCTGCAAGCCACTCGCACCTACACCGACGTCACTGCGCAACTGGCCGCCGCCAACACTCAGGTTGCCATGAGCCAGATCGATTTGTTCCTCGCCCTGGGCGGCGGTTGGGAAAGCGGACGAACGCAAGCCTCGAGCGCCAGCAAACCCTGAGGCCGTTGCTATGCTTTGAAGTATTGAAAGGGCGCCCCGAACCAGGCGCCTTTTCAGTGCACATCGCTAGCGCAGGTCTAGGGGAAACCAATAATGAAAAACCCTTACGCTCTCGGCTTCTGGTGCGCCCTGGTAGCCCTGGTGCTGCTCTCGGCCACCTATTTCTACGGCATCATGCTGGCCCACCAGATCGACAAGGCAATGGTCTTCCTCGACAGCACCGTGGCGCTGATCGCGGTCATGGCGATCGTGGTCGTGGCGTCGGCCCTGGTGCAGAGCCAGCGCCTCAAGAAACGCCAGCTTGAGCAAAGCAAGACGCTGCTGCTGATCTGGGACACCAAAGTCGCGCTGCGCAAAGTCGAAACCGTGTTCGACCGCTACTTCTGGGGCAGTTACTGGCAACCGGGGCGCACCTTCGCCGAAGTCATGGGCGAACTTACCGGCACGCCGCTGGAAAAAAGCCTCGAAGCCCTGAAAAAACAATGTCTGGCCCTCGACCGGCAAGTCGCTGACGACGGCTGGCACTGGCTCAACAATGCCCGCGAACTGTCGGACGTCGCCACCGCCATGGCCCGCGAGCGTTATCAACTGGACTTCTGCGACCCGCGCAGCGACGGGCCGGGCGGGGCGGTGATCGACCGGGATTTCGAAGTGCTGGTGTACACCTGGACCGCGCGGTTGAAAAGCTTCGACCATCAGCTTGATGAGATCGAGGTGCAATATTCCTGACCCCTGAAAGATCGCCGAACCCGGCGATCTTTTTGTTTGTCCATGACTTGTCGACACTCTTTAACCTTTAATCGTTGGGCCGCGTCGCACTGCCAGTGCTAATCTCCACCGCTAAATTCAGCGGAGTCGCGCCACGGCCCGGTCACGGGTTCAGGGAAGACGACCACACTTTCAGCCACGGAAATCGATCAGGTCATTCATGAATAAATCAGCAGGCGTGCTTCTCGGAATTGTTGTGGCCATCGGCGCCATCAGCGTAGGCGGGGCCTGGTACACCGGCACCAAAATCGAAGGCGTCCTGAACAACGCCGTCGCCAACGCCAACAGCGAATTGCAGACCGCCATGGCCGGTTCCAACGGCAGTGCGTCGCTGGAACTGGTATCGCTTGAGCGCAACACCTTCAGCAGCACCGCGCACTACCGCCTCAGGGGCGAGGGTGAAATGTTCGGCGAGGCGCCGGTCGAGCTGCTGTTCGTCGACCACATCGAACACGGCCCGCTGCCGTTCTCGCGGCTGGTGTCGCTGAAATGGCTGCCGGTCATGGCCACCAGTCACTACGAACTGGAAAAGACCCCGACCACCGAAAAATGGTTTGCCGCCACCAAGGGCGCCGCGCCGCTCAAGGGTGTGGTCAACATCGGTTACGACCAGTCCACCACCGGCAACCTCGAACTGCTGCCGCTGGAAGCCGCGCTGGATGACAAGTCGAGCCTGAAATTTTCCGGCCTGAACATGGACATCTCCGCCAGCGCCCAGGCGCAGAAGGTCAAGGCCAACGGCTACATGGACAGCCTGCACCTGACCACGGTCGCCGAAGATCAGGCGCCGGTGCAGATCGAACTCAATGGCCTGACCCTGGCCAGCAACCTCGCCAAGAGCACTTACGGCTACTACACCGGCGAGAACACCCTGGAGCTGACCAGCAGCAAGACCACCTTCGGTGCCAAACAGTCGGTGCTGGGCGTGAAGAACTTCGAGATGAAGAACCGCACCGAAGAGAACGGCAGCAACGCCTCCGGCCGTGCCGACTACAAGGTCGCTGAAGTGACCCTCAACGACAAGAAGATCGGTTCGGCCAACCTGGCGATGAGCCTGAAGAACCTCGACATTCCGTCGGCCATGTCGCTGATGCAGATCTACCAGACCAAACTGCAGCCCTACGAGAAAGCCGCTGCCGAAGCGACTGCCGCCGGCCTGCCGGCGCCGGAGCTGGACCTCACCGAGGCCGAGTCCGCCCAGGTCAAGGCTGACCTGCAGAAACTGCTGGCAGCCGGGCCGCAACTGGCGCTGGAAGACCTGTCGCTGAAAACCGCCAACGGCGAAAGCCGCGCGAGTCTGGTGCTCGACCTGGCCAAGCCACAGTCGATGGATTTGCCGCCGGATCAGTTGGGCAAACAGCTGATCGCGCTGCTTGACGTCAATGTGCTGGTGTCCAAGCCGATGCTGGTCGATCTGCTCAGCGTGCAGGCGCAAATCGACGGTCAGACCGATGCCAAAGCCATCGTTGACCAGGCCAGCGCTGGCGCCGACATGTTCGCCGGCATGGCCGTGGGTTCGCAGTTGGCAACCCTGGACGGCACCAACGTTGTCACCAAACTGCATTACGCCGCCAATCAGGTGGAATTCAACGGCCAGAAGATGACTGTCGAGCAGTTTGTCGGCTTCTTGATGAGCAAGTTCGGCAGTATCGAGCAGCCTCAGTAAACGACGCCCCGCGCTAAAACGAAACGCCCGGCCTCTGCACCCGCAGACGCCGGGCGTTTTGCTGTCTGGCGTCCGGGTTTGCGGCCTTTCGGGAAATTCATCGTCACGAATCTGAATAATTATTGTGTTCTGAATCTTGGTCTACGCTTGCGTGCAAGACTGCCTGGATAAGCTTGGCTGAGCGTTTTTTGCTTGGCCTCCGTCACGAAATGGGCAAGGGGGAGCACTGCTACCCGGCTGGCCATGTAAGGATGCTGACGAATGCCGCGTATTGATGTTCCCGTATTACATCGTGGTTTACGCCCTTTGTTTCGAGTCGCGCTGTGCAGCCAGTTGCTCTGGCCGGCGCTCGCGTTCGCCGATACGGCCTACGATCAAATGGTGCTCGACGCCCGGGCCGGGCATTACACGCCCGCGCTGACCGTTTTGCGGCAGGTGCCGCCGGCCCAGGCCACCACCGGCCAGGTCAGCGATCACCTGCAAATCGCCGGCTGGGCCGGGCTCGACGCTGAAGTGGTGCAGGTCTACGAGACCCAGGGCCTTGGCCGGGCATTGCCGGTTCAGGCGCTGACCGCCACCGCCCGGGCCTATCGCAACCTCAAGCGTTGGGATCAGGCGATCCAGGTCTACAACAAGGCCCTGATGCTGGAGCCGGACAACGCCGACCTGCAACTCGGCCTGGCGCTGACCCAGGCCGACTCCAGCAAACCTGATGAAGGGGTGATCCGCGCCCGCTCGCTGGTCGCCGCCAAACCCGATGATCCTTCCCGCCGACTGGCGCTGGGCTACGCCCTGAATCGTGCCGGAAAGCCCTACGACGCGCTGTTCGAATACGACCAGGCCTTTGTTCGCGCCGGCAACAAACCGGAGGTCGCCCGCGAATACGTGGTCGCCCTGCAAAAGGCCCGTCTACCGGAGCCGGCGCTGCGTCTGGCGAAGCAGCGTCCGGGGTTGATCGATCCCGTCACCTTGCGCCGTCTGGAAGGCGATCTGGCCGCCGAGCGCGTGCGCCTTGCCGAGCTGGCCACCCGCAGCGAAAAAGAACGCTACGTGATCGCCGACCGCGCCCTGGCCGACTACGACCAGTTGCTCGCCACCTGGACCCCGGACGCCAGCGCCCACGACGACGTGACCCGCTGGCGCATCGACCGCATGGGCGCGCTCAAGGCCCGGGCGCGCACCGCCGAAGTCATCAGCGAATACCAGAAGCTGCAAGCCGAAGGCGTGAAGATTCCGACCTACGCCCTGCGCTGGGTGGCGGCGTCCTATCTGGATCAGCGCCAGCCGGAAATCGCCACCGATCTTTACCGGCAGGTGCTGGCGGCGCCGGACGCCGATGTCGGCGACCGACTCGAAGACACCACGGCGCTGTATTACTCGCTGCTGGAAAGCGATCGCGCCGAAGAGGCACGCAAGGTCGCCGAAGATCAGGCCAGGACACAGAAACCGCGCATCGAACTCAAGGGCCTGCCGATCGGCAACCCCAACGACGAATGGATGGACGCCCAGCAACTGGCGGCGCAGGCCGGCACCTACGGCTCCGACCTGCCTCACGGCGAAGAGCGCTTGCAGACCCTGGTGGATCAGGCGCCGGGCAACATCGGCCTGCGCCTGGCCCAGGCCGATCTGTACCTGGCCCGCAACTGGCCGCGCCGTGCGGAAAACCAGCTCAAGGAAACCGAGAGCATCACGCCGCGCGACATGGGTCTTGAAGTCGCGCAGGCCCGCACCGCCATGGACCTGCAGGAATGGCGGCAAATGGACGCGCTGACCGACGACGTGGTGGCGCGCTTCCCCGACAACCGTCAGGTCCAGCGTCTGGCCCGCGAGCGTGAAGTGCATGACATGTCCGAACTGCGCGTCGAAGCTTACGGCGGCAAGGCCAATGGTGGCAGTGGTGGCAATGCCGGCGCGGTCAGCGGCAGCCGCGACTTCGGTATTCAGACCACCCTTTACAGCCCGCCGATCGATGAAGACTGGCGGGTGTTCGCCGGGGCCGGATACGCCACAGGCGATTTCACCGAAGGGACCGGCCACCACCGCTTCCAGCGTGTCGGCCTGGAGCGTCGCACCCGCGACATGACCCTCGAAGCCGAAGTGTCGAATCATTCCTATGGGTTTGGTGACAAGCAGGGCGCGCGCCTGGCGATTGCCCGCGACATCGACGATCACTGGCAATACGGCGGCAGCCTCGAATATCTGTCGGCCGAGACCCCGCTGCGGGCATTGAACAGCGACATCAAGGCCAACGGCGGCAGCGGTTTCATTCGCTGGCGCGCCAACGAGAGTCGCGAATGGCGGCTGGCGGTCAGCCCGTCGCACTTCAGCGACGGCAACAACCGTGTCGAAGCCTTGCTGACCGGAAAAGAGGGCGTCTACAGCGCGCCGAACCTGCAAGTCGATGCGGGCCTGGAAGTGAGCACCAGCCACAACTCCAAGTCCGATGACGTGCCGTACTTCAACCCGAAGTCGGACTTCAGCGTCATGCCGCTGCTGAACGTCAATCACGTGCTGTACCACCGTTACGAAACCGTCTGGAGCCAGCAGTTCCAGGCCGGTGCGGGTACTTACAGCCAGCGTGATCACGGCACCGGCGGCATGGCATTGCTCGGTTACGGCCAGCGCTACGCCTGGAACGACGTGTTCGAGGTGGGCGGTTTGTTCAGTGTGATCAACCGGCCCTACGACGGTGACCGGGAAACCGATCTGCGTCTGCTCGTCGACCTCACTTTCCGCTTCTAGAAGAGTTTGAAGATGCCTTTGATTTCGCGTTTCATCCTTCTGCTGGGAGTGCTGCTGGTCAGCGCCTGCGCCCAGCAAGCCCCGGCGTTCGTGCCGCCGTCCGAGCGACCGGTGGCAGCCAGTGAAAAGCCCTGGCCGAAAAACCACGTGCTGGGCATCGCCTACCACGACGTCGAAGATCGTGACCCCGATCAGGCGGTGGTGGCGGTGCGCACCGAGCGCCTGCTCGAACAGCTCGCCTGGCTGCGGGAGAACAACTACAAACCGGTGACGGTCGATCAGATCATGGCCGCACGCAAGGGCGGGCCGGAACTGCCGCCCAAGGCGATCCTGCTCAGCTTCGACGACGGTTACTCAAGCTTCTACACCCGCGTGTTGCCGGTGTTGCGCGCCTATAACTGGCATGCGCTGCTGGCGCCGGTCGGCACCTGGATCGATACGCCGCTGAACCAACCGGTGGACTTCGCCGGCACGCCGCGTGCGCGCTCGGACTTCCTGACCTGGGCTCAGGTGCGGGAAATCTCCCAATCGGGGCTGGTGGAAATCGCTGCCCACACCGACGCCAGCCACAAAGGCATCCTCGCCAATCCGCAGGGCAACATGCAGCCGGCGGCCGCGACCCGACGCTACGATCCGGTGAGCAAACGCTATGAATCCGAAGCGGACTTCCAGGCGCGCATGCGTACCGATGTGGCGGCCATCTCGGAAAAAATCCGCAAGGTCACCGGTAAGAAACCAAGGGTCTGGGTCTGGCCCTACGGTACAGCGGACGGCACTTCGCTGACGGTGGTCAGTGAGCAGGGCTACGAAATGGCCCTGACCCTCGATGACGGTCTCGATGCTCTCGACAACCTGATGAGCGGTCCGCGCTTTCTGGTCGCCTCCGATCCTGACGGCGAGCATTTCGCCAACAGCATCGTCGCGGTGCAATCGGACTTCACCATGCGCGTGGTGCACGTGGATCTGGACAACGTCTACGACCCGGATCCGGCGCAGCAGGAAATCAACCTTGGCAAACTGATCCAGCGCATGGCCGACATGGGCGCCAACACCGTATTCCTGCAAGCTTTCGCCGACCCGAAGGGCGATGGCTTGGTGCATTCGATGTACTTCCCCAACCGCCACTTGCCGGTGCGTGCCGACCTGTTCGATCGTGTCGCCTGGCAATTGCGCACCCGGGCTCATGTGAAGGTCTTTGCGTGGATGCCGGTGCTGAGTTTCGAACTGGATTCGAGGCTGCCACGCGTGACGCGCTGGGATCCGAAGACCGGCGCGACGGCTGTCGACCCGGATCAATATAAACGCCTGTCGCCGTTCGATCCCGAGGTGCGGCGGATCATCGGCGAGATCTACGAAGACGTGGCACGCCTGACTTCGGTCGACGGCATTCTCTACCACGACGACGCGGTGCTCTCGGACTTCGAAGACGCCGGCCCTCAGGCGCTCAAGGCCTATGCCGCCAACGGCTTGCCGGGCTCGATCGCCGCCCTGCGTGACGATCCGGCGGCGATGCAGCGCTGGACGCGGTTCAAGAGCCGCTACCTGATCGACTTCACCAATGAGCTGACCGCCAGGGTGCGCGCGATTCGTGGCCCGCAAGTGCTCACCGCACGCAACATCTTCGCCGAGCCGATTCTCAACCCCGAGAGCGAAGCGTGGTTCGCGCAGAACCTCGACGACTTCCTTGTGAGTTACGACTGGACGGCGCCGATGGCCATGCCGCTCATGGAAAAACAGACCCATGCGCAATCCGGCCCGTGGCTCGAACAGCTGGTGGCGAAGATCAAACAGCGCCCCGGTGCGCTGGATCGCACGGTATTCGAACTGCAGGCCCGGGACTGGACGAAAAAGGAACAGGCCGGCATCGACGGTGCACGACTGGCCGACTGGATGGGCCGCCTCAAGCGTCAGGGCGCCACAAGTTTCGGCTACTACCCGGACAACTTCCTCGAGAACCTGCCGGACCTGAAAACCGTGCGGCCTGCGCTCTCCAACAAATGGAACCCATGACATGCTGGATAGACTGCTGGCCCTGCTTGTTCTGGCGATCGTCCTCGGCGTTCCGCTGGGTCTGATCTTCCTGGTCACCGGGCAATTCCTGATGGACTTCGTGTTCTTCTACCCGCTGTTCATGTCCGGGTTGTGGATTTCCGGTGGCTTGTATTTCTGGCTGCACTGGGAGCGGCACTGGCCGTGGAAGGACGACACGCTGCCGCCACCGCTGGCAGGCGAACCGCTGATTTCGATCCTGATCCCTTGCTACAACGAGGGCGACAACGCCGCCGATACCATCCATGCGGCGCTGGCGCAGCATTACCCGAACATCGAAGTCATCGCGATCAACGACGGTTCCAAGGACAACACCGCACAAGTGCTGGATGCGTTGGCCAAGGAAGACCCTCGGCTGCGGGTGCTGCACCTGGCGGAAAACCAGGGCAAGGCCGTGGCTCTGCGCATGGGCGCCATTGCTGCGCGCAGTGAATATCTGGTGTGCATCGACGGTGACGCGTTGCTGGCGCCGAACACCGCGGCTTATCTCGTCGCGCCGATGCTCGACAACGCGCGGCTGGGCGCGGTGACCGGCAACCCACGAATCCGCACGCGTTCGACGCTGGTCGGGCGGGTTCAGGTCGGCGAGTTCTCGTCGATCATCGGGCTGATCAAGCGCACCCAGCGGGTGTTCGGGCGGATTTTCACCGTGTCGGGTGTGATCGTCGCGTTCCGCCGTACCGCGCTGAACCGGGTCGGCTACTGGAGCCCGGACATGATCACCGAAGACATCGACATCAGCTGGAAGCTGCAACTGGACCACTGGAGCATCTTCTACGAGCCCCGTGCCCTGTGCTGGATCCTGATGCCGGAAACCCTGCGCGGTTTGTGGAAACAGCGTCTGCGCTGGGCCCAGGGCGGCGCCGAAGTGCTGTTCAAGAACATTCGCGGGATCTGGCAGTACCGTCACCGTTACCTTTGGCCGCTGCTGTTCGAATACTGCCTGTCCACCGGTTGGGCGTTCACCTTCCTGTTGTCGGTGATCTTCTGGGCCGTCGGCAAGTTCGTGGTCATGCCCGAGGCAATTGCGGTGCATCACCTGATGCCTCCGGCGTTTACCGGTTTGCTGCTGGCGTTTGTCTGCCTGGTGCAGTTCGCGGTCAGCATCATCATTGACCGTCGCTACGAGCCGGGCCTGGGCAAGACGATGTTCTGGGTGGTGTGGTACCCGATCGCGTTCTGGTTCGTCAGCCTGCTGACCACGCTGGTCAGTTTCCCCAAGGTATTGTTCGGTCAACACCAGAAGCGTGCGCGCTGGGTCAGTCCCGACCGGGGTATCAAACCGATCGGGGACGATGAAGAGGAGGTTATCAAATGAAAATCATCCGGACCCGCCAACGGCCGTTTCTGGTGGTGGTCGATGCGTTCTTCACGGTGCTGGCCTGGGTCGGCCTGCTGTATCTGCTGGTGCGCGGCCTGTGGCCGTTGATCGAGACCCATGAAGGCGGGCCGCGCATCGACCATTCGGCGTTCGAAGCCCTCGGCACTTTGCAGATTTACCTGTGGGTGGCGTTGGTCAACGCGGTGATCCTGATCGGCTGGGCGCGTTATCAACAACGCAAGAGCCGAAGCTTCGCCCAGCGTCGCCTGCCGCCCCCGGTGGTCGACGATGAGGCGCTGAGCCGCAGCTTCAAACTGTGCGACGACCGCTTTCAGAAACTGCGCGGGCCGGGCGTCATGACCATCCACAACGATCAGGACGGCGACGTCAGCCATGTCGTGCCGCATTTGTGGCCGGTCCACCCTGAAGAATTGCCGCCGCCGCTGGCGCCACTGGAGCACCCTCGGGTGATCTTTCTGCACGCCGAGGACGATGACAACCGCGAGCCGTTGAACCGGATCACCTGACGGCGCGAATCAGCCGCCAGGCCTTCTCCATCGACAGCGGTTGCTTCATGCGTTCGGCCAGCAGCGCCATCGACCGTTCCTCTTCGCAGGCCACCGCTGCCACCACGACACCCTTGCACCCGAACAGTCCGATAAACGGCGGCTGTTCGGGTTCGCCGATAAATTCGACCGCATCCCACGCCTCGGCGTGACCGAGATAGTCGTAGTTGCGGCCGAAATGCCAGGTCCAGAAATACGGCACGTCGAGGTAATGTTCATCGCCACCGAGCAGATTGGCGGCGGCGATCCGCGCGTGCTGCTGGGCCAGGCGCCAGTGCTCGATGCGTTGTGGCTGGCCGTTCAGCGGGAAGGTGGCGATATCGCCAATGGCCCACAGACCTTCGGTGACGCGCAGGCTGCCATCGACCAACAGTGATTGATCGTCCTCGCGCGGCAGGTCGCCGAACGCTTCGGTGGCCGGATGTACGCCGATTCCCGCTAACACCAGATCCGCCGACAGGCGCAGGCCATTGTCGAGCAACACTGCCTCGACCTTACCGTCTCCGGTGATTTCCCTGGCTTCGTGATCGGTGATGAATTTCACGCCGTTTTCTTCATGCAGCGCACGGATCGCCTTGCCGACGGCTTCACCGAACTGCGCCGCGAAGGGAATCGCGTGCCGCGCGAGTACCGTCACCTCGAGCCCGTGCTGGCGCAGGGCCGAGGCGCATTCGAGTGCAATGAAGCTGTCACCGATGATGACGGCACGCTGGCCGGGTTGGGCGGCGTCCATGATGGATTGCGCCTGGGCTTTGGAGCGCAGGACAAACACCTGGGGCAGGTCGGCGCCGGGCAGTTTCAGCGCGTTGGGCGTTGCGCCGGTGGCCAGCACCGCCGCGCTGTAATTCATCGTGCGGCCATCGCTCAGGTGAAGGGTCCGGGTATCGGCATCGAGCCCGCTGACCTCGCCCGAAACCCGATTGATGTGTTGCTCGCGGTAAAAGTCGTCATCGCGCAGGGGCGGGGTTTCCGGCGCCGGCATTTCCCCGGACAGCACGAATTTGCTCAGCACCGTTCGGTCGTAGCCGGCGTCCGGCTCGCGGTCGATCAGCACGATCCGCCCGCCGAAGCCTTTCTCGCGCAGCGCGGCGGCGCAGGCCGTTCCGCCGGCACCGGCGCCGACAATGACAAAGGTGCGTGGATCGTCCTGCGGCGGAGTGTGCGGATCCGGCAACGGCTGATCATCGACCCACACCTCGTCGCCGCGCAGTTCCAGCGGATAGCGCTTGAGGCTGTCCAGCGCCGGAGGTTCGCACAAGGCGCCGTCTTCGGCGCGAAAGGCTGCCTTGTGCCACGGGCAGATCAGTCGGCCGTGACACAACGCACCTTCCGCCAGCGGCGCGCCGGCATGCGGGCATTCCCCCTGAAAGGCGCGCAACTGGCCGGCGGCGCGCAGCAGGACGATCTTGCAGTCGCCGATCTGCACCTCCAGCCCACGGTCTTCAGGCACATCGGCGAATCGGGCGACACGGTGCAGGGTCATGGTCTTGCTCCTCACAGGCATTTCTCTTACGAGTTTGGGCCGCATTGCGAGGTTCAGCCATTTCCTACTGCCACGGCACGAACGGTACGGCTATAGTTTGCAGGCCGACGAAGGCCCAACTGCACAAGGTGCTCCCGGAATGACCCGATTGACCTCTCTAAACCCTTGGCTGGCGGCCGTTGCCGTCGCCCTTTGCGTGCAGTTTCCGGCGCAGGCCCAGGAGCGTTTCACCCTCAGCATTCCCGGTGTGTCGGATAACCGTCTGTTCACCTCGGCGGCGGCCAGCGATGCGGCCGGCTGCGGCGGCAAGAACCAGTCACCGGCCCTGAGCTGGAACGCAGGCCCCAGCGGAACCCTGAGCTACGCGATCGTCATGCACGATCCGGACGGCCAGAAAGGCGCAGGCGTCGATCACTGGATTCACTACGGGATCAAGGCCACGACCCGGCAGATTCCGGCCGGCGTCGGCGCAAAATCAGCCCTTGAAGGCTTCGGTGGCACCAACAGCAAAGGCACCACCAGCTACATCGGCCCATGCCCACCGGTTGGCGACAGCGCGCACCACTACATCATTCAGATCTACGCCCTCGATCTGGCCCCGGACGCCTTGCCCGCCGGTCTGACCCGTGCCCAGCTGATGGAAAAAATCAAAGGCCACGTGCTGCGCAACAGCAGTGTGGTGCGGCGTTATCACCGCTGAAAATTTTTCGGCGAGGTTTAACCCGTACTGAAAGGGCTGCCCGTCTCAGGGGATGAATGGATCAATTCTTCCCCGAGGTCAGCCCCCATGTCCCTTCCTTCCACGCTTCTGCGCCCTCTTGCTGCCAGTGTGTTGCTAGTGGTTGCCGGTTGCGGCGTTTCCTCCAGCCCGGAAACCACCGTTGTGCCCCCTCCGGCGCAGACCGAACTGAAATCTTCCGCGCAGCCCGAAGCGATCATGGCCGACAGCTCGATGGCCAAGCGCAGTGCCCTGGCGGCGCCGATCGCCCGTTTTGCACCGATGCCGGCCGGTGAAAGTTATCCACAGGGCTATCGCGATGAACAGCGCGAGCAGTACGCCAATCTGGCCGACAACCCGATCCACAGCGTCGCCGAAACCCCGGTCTCGACCTTCAGTGCCGACGTCGACACCGGCGCCTACGCCAATGTGCGGCGGTTGCTCAATCAGGGTCGACTGCCGCCGGAGGGCGCGGTGCGGCTGGAAGAGATGGTCAATTACTTTCCCTACGACTATGCGCTGCCGAGCGATGGCTCGCCCTTTGGCGTGACCACCGAACTGGCTGCTTCACCGTGGAATCCGCACACCCGCTTGCTGCGCATCGGCATCAAGGCGTCCGACCGCGCCGTGGCGGAACTGGCGCCAGCAAATCTGGTGTTTCTGGTGGATGTGTCCGGCTCGATGGACCGCCGCGAAGGCTTGCCGCTGGTCAAAAGCACCCTGAAATTGCTGGTCGATCAATTGCGCGAGCAGGATCGGGTGTCGCTGGTGGTGTATGCCGGCGAATCCAGAGTGGTGCTGGAGCCGACTTCCGGACGGGAAAAGGCGAAAATTCGCACAGCCATCGAGCAATTGACTGCCGGCGGCTCGACCGCCGGCGCTTCAGGCATTGAGCGGGCTTATCAGATGGCGCAGCAGGCGTTCATCCCCAAAGGCATCAACCGCATCCTGTTGGCCACCGACGGTGACTTCAATGTCGGCATCAGCGACTTCGACAGCCTGAAACAAATGGCTGTGGATAAACGCAAGACCGGAATTTCCCTGACCACCCTGGGTTTCGGTGTGGATAACTACAATGAGCACCTGATGGAACAACTGGCCGATGCCGGTGACGGCAACTACGCCTACATCGACAACCTGCGTGAAGCGCGCAAGGTGCTGGTGGATCAACTCGGTTCGACCCTCGCCGTGGTGGCGAAAAACGTCAAGTTGCAGGTCGAGTTCAACCCGGCGCAGGTCAGCGAATACCGGCTGCTCGGCTACGAAAACCGCGCGCTGAAGCGTGAGGATTTCAGCAACGACAAGGTCGATGCCGGCGAAGTCGGTGCAGGCCATACGGTGACGGCATTGTATGAAATTGTCCCGACAGGCGAGAAGGGCTGGCTGGAGCCGCTGCGCTACGGAAAAACCGATGCAGTGGTTTCCGAGAAGAAAGGAGAATTAGCAATGCTGCGTGTGCGATATCAAAAGCCTGAGGGTGGGAAAAGTCTGCTGATCGAGCGGCCGATTGCCAGTCAGGTTGCGCCGGCCAGTGAGGACCTGCGTTTCGCTGCCGCCGTCGCCGCGTTTTCACAACAACTCAAGGACGGCCGCTACACCGGTGATTTCAGCCTCAAGGACACCGAAACCCTGGCGCGAGGTGCCCGTGGCGATGACCGCTTTGGCCTGCGCAACGAGTTCGTGCAACTGGTGGAACTGGCGCAGAGCCTGCGTACGTCCACCGCCTCCAACGGAACGTCCACTGAGCGACGGATTGAATAGTGAGCCGCCTCAAAGGCTTCATCACACAGCTGTTCGCCTCCGCCGACAGCCTGAAGGCCAGCAGCGACGAATCGCTGCTGGCCCGTTATCGCGAGGGTGACAGCAAGGCGTTCGAGATCCTGTACGCCCGTCATCGCCAGAGCCTGTACCGGTTTCTGCTCGGGTTGAGCAGCAAACCGGAACTGGCTGACGAAGTGTTCCAGGAGACCTGGCTGAGCCTGATCCGCAGCACCAGTCAGCTACACGGCCGGGCGACCTTTCGTACGTGGTTGTTCCAGATTGCCCGCAATCGCCTGATCGATCACTGGCGCAAACACGGGGCCCGGCAACCGCTGCATGACAGTTACGACGAGCAAACCCACGCCATCAGCGACGACGCCTCCGATCCCGAACAGCTGCTCAATCTCAGCCGCGACAGCAAGCGCCTGGAAAGCGCCCTGCAAACCTTGCCCGCCGACCAGCGCGAAGTGTTCCTGCTGCGCGCCCACGGCGACCTCGACCTGGCGCAAATCGCCAGCCTCACTGAAACACCGCTGGAAACCGTCAAGAGCCGTTTGCGCTACGCCCAGCAAAAACTGCGTCGGCTGCTGGCCGAGGAGGTACTGACATGACGGACGCCCGCCCGACCCCCGAAGAGCAAGTGCTCAAGCACGTGCGTGAACAGCACAACGCCGAGCCGCCGGCGCATCTCGATGCGCTGATCCTCAACGCCGCCCGCCGTGAAACCCCGATGCCACGGCAGAGCCTGTGGCAACGCTGGCTCAAGGCCTGCCAGACACCGCGCTATCAGGTGGCTTTTGCCAGTCTGGTCGGCATCGCGCTGATGCTGTCGCTGGTGCAACGCACGCCGGAGCCCGTGGCTCAATACGATTTCGCCCCCGCCGCGAAACCGGCTGCGCCTGTGGCCCGCCAGGAGGCCCGATCATTGTCGGCGCCCGCCGGCGCGCTTTCTGCGCCAGCTCCCGCGCCAATGGCGGAAATGGCTGCACCGATGCAGAGCGAATCGATCAGCGCCGACACGGCGGACGAAGCCAGGGTCGGCAAGCGCGCCGCTGCCCCGGTCAACGGTCTCGACGAGCAGCTGCGTGAAGTCTTGCGCCTGCGCGAGTCCGGCCAGTCGCAAGCGGCCGACACCCTGTTCAACCACCTGCACAAGCGCTACCCGAACGTGAATCTCGACCTGCGACTGGAAAAAATCCGCAAGAACTGACCGTATCAGTCATCCGCCATTTGGCATTGACCCGCAAAAACGCGCACTATCGGGTCATTGCCGATGCGCTGGAGGATGCCGTGGCCCAAAAAATCGACCGCATCGCCCAAATGCTCAACTGCCCGGTGAAGGGTGAGGAACTGCGGCGGGCAGTGACGGAGAGTCGCAAGGAGTTTCTTCTGGCCAAACAGGCCGAAGAGAATCTGGAGGAAGACGTTCTCGATGATGACTTGATCGAGGACGAAGAAGACGATGATGAATATGACGAGTTTGACTGGACGACGGAGTGAGTCGCCGGTCGGCAGGCACAAAAAAGCCCCGGACCATCACAGTCCGGGGCTTTCTCGTTTAAATCAATGGCGCACCAGGCGGGATTCGAACCCACGACCCCTGCCTTCGGAGGGCAGTACTCTATCCAGCTGAGCTACTGGTGCAGCGGGCGACATCATACCTAGGTCGGCTCGGGGCGTCCATGCCGGTTTTTGCCGGGTCATTGTCAGTGTTTGTGTCGGTGCAGGGCGCATTCCAAAAGGCTGTAACGTCCTGCAAAACGCTCTCGTGGCAGTTTGGCGCAGCTGTTCTATTGTTTTCCTGCGGCGGGTTCCTCGATCGCCTTATTCAGGGAGAAAAGCATGAGCGTCGTCAATCCTCAAATCACCGACTCTGTCACCCAATCGACCGTGCAGGTCGTCGGTTCTGCACCGGCCACGGCCATTGCTACGCTGACTCAGGTCAGCAGTCATGCGGTCAGTCTGGCGTTGCAGAACGCGGTCAGTCATCAGCAGGCGCTGAACATTATCGGCAACGCCACCGTGGCGGCGGCCGTGCAGCAGATTCTGGCGGTGGGAGGGCGATCCTGATGGCCAGGGAAAAGGCGCAGACCGACGGCGCTGAGCAGCCGGCCGTCGATCCGGCCGCCGCTGCGGCTTCATTGCTCGAATCACTCAACGAGCATCTGCTCCAGCAATCGTCTGAGGGCGTGGGTGCCGACGCCTTGAACCGACAGATCGTCGAAGCGGTGAACCTGCTCAACACTCAGTTGGCAGCCAATGCGCCCGCACTGGCGTCGCTGGGTTCGGAGCTGCTGATTCGTCAGGCCAGCGGATTGGTGGCGCAGTCGGCGGCGAGCTACTTCGATGGTGTCACCAAGCTCGCTCTGGCTTCTCAAGGTGTGCTGCTGCGCAAGATGACCGAGAGCATCATCAAGGATGACCTCGACGCCGCCACCGAAAGTGCGCTCGGCGCGTTGAATACCCATCTGCTGGTGGGCGGGGCCGCAGCGGTGGCCGCGGCGAGCGGGGTGCTGGACGCCGACGGAGTGGACCAGGCACTTGAGCGAATCAATCAGAGCATTGCCCAGTTCAGCGCCAGCCAGCCTGAGCGGTCGTCCGGCGCCTGAGCAATATTTGCAACACCCACTGTCCCTTGAAAGGAGTCGGAACATGGCAACCGTGAATGATCAGATTACCGATGCAGTCACCCAGACCAGCGTCAAGGTTGTGGCCGAAGCGCCGGCCATGGCGATGGGCAGTATTTACCAGAGCCTGGCGCACTCGACCGGCATCCTGTTCGAGAACGCCGTCAGTGCCCAACAGCAACAGAACACTTTGGCGCAAGCGGCGACCAATCAGGGCGTGATGCAGATTTACAGCGTTGATACCACAGCCGGCGCCGCGGCCACGGAGAAAGTCGCGCAGACGGGGGTGGCTGACAACCTGACCAGTCTGTTGACGGTGCTCAAATCGTTTCAGGATAAGTAGTCACCATCCTCTGTTCCCTGCCGTTCGACGGCGGCAGGGAACACGGGCGCTTGTACGTTGATCTGAAATGTTCAGCAATTGCGGCGTTTTTGTTCTTTTTTTCGAACGCCCTATTGTCCTCCAACCCCTTTGAACCTAGGATTCGTTTGAGATTTCAAACGCTCCTTATCCAGGTGCTGAGTCGCACGTCTTTTGAGTCGTGCGCTGTTCATGTGCCAGCCCGGTAAATGATTTCCCTGACGGCAGCCTTGCGAGGCGCCTTTCTACAATCATAATTTTGCTCCGCGCCTTGCGCGGTGCTGTTAAGGAAAGCCGACATGCAGCTTAAAGACACCCAGTTGTTCCGCCAGCAAGCCTTCATCGATGGCGCATGGGTCGACGCGGACAACGGTCAGACGATCAAGGTCAACAACCCGGCCACCGGCGAAATTCTGGGCACCGTGCCGAAAATGGGCGCTGCCGAAACCCGCCGTGCCATCGAAGCCGCCGACAAGGCGCTGCCGGCCTGGCGTGCACTGACCGCCAAGGAGCGCGCAGGCAAACTGCGTCGCTGGTTCGAACTGATGATCGAGAACCAGGACGACCTCGCTCGCCTGATGACCCTCGAACAAGGCAAACCACTGGCCGAAGCCAAGGGCGAAATCGTTTACGCCGCTTCGTTCATCGAGTGGTTCGCCGAAGAAGCCAAGCGTATCTACGGTGACGTGATTCCGGGCCACCAGCCGGACAAGCGCCTGATCGTGATCAAGCAGCCGATCGGCGTGACCGCCGCCATCACCCCGTGGAACTTCCCGGCGGCGATGATCACCCGTAAAGCCGGTCCTGCGCTGGCCGCCGGTTGCACCATGGTGCTCAAGCCTGCTTCGCAAACGCCGTTCTCCGCCTTCGCCCTGGCTGAACTGGCCCAGCGCGCCGGCATCCCTAAAGGTGTGTTCAGCGTGGTGTCCGGCAGTGCCGGCGACATCGGCAGCGAGCTGACCAGCAACCCGATCGTGCGCAAACTGTCCTTCACCGGCTCGACCGAAATCGGCCGTCAGCTGATGTCGGAATGCGCCAAGGACATCAAGAAAGTCTCCCTGGAACTGGGCGGCAACGCGCCATTCATCGTGTTCGACGACGCGGACCTGGATAAGGCCGTCGAAGGCGCGATCATTTCCAAGTACCGCAACAACGGCCAGACCTGTGTTTGCGCCAACCGTCTGTACATTCAGGATTCGGTCTACGACGCATTCGCCGAGAAGCTGAAAGTGGCAGTCGCCAAGCTGAAGATCGGTAACGGTCTGGAAGAAGGCACTACCACTGGCCCGCTGATTGACGAGAAAGCCGTGGCCAAGGTGCAAGAGCACATCGCTGACGCCGTGGGCAAAGGCGCAACTGTGCTGGCCGGTGGCAAACCGATGGAAGGCAACTTCTTCGAGCCGACCATCCTGACCAACGTGCCAAAAGACGCAGCTGTCGCCAAGGAAGAAACCTTCGGTCCGCTGGCGCCTCTGTTCCGCTTCAAAGACGAAGCCGACGTGATCGCGATGTCGAACGATACCGAGTTCGGTCTGGCCTCGTACTTCTACGCTCGCGACCTGGGCCGTGTGTTCCGTGTGGCTGAAGCCCTGGAATACGGCATGGTAGGCGTCAACACCGGGCTGATCTCCAACGAAGTGGCGCCGTTCGGCGGCATCAAGGCCTCGGGCCTGGGCCGTGAAGGCTCCAAGTACGGCATCGAAGATTACCTGGAAATCAAATACCTCTGCCTGGGCATCTAAGCCTCGGTAGAAGATCGCTGTAAACGCAAAGGGCACGAGAGCGCTGTCCCTTTGCGTCGCTTCAAACCGGAATTTTCTCTGCGGCCGGGAACGCCGTGGCAGTCGATCATCGCATGCTGCCACCGCCGATTCCTCCCGCTTAATCCTTGAACCACGCCGCCCGATGAGCGGCGAATGAGGACTGTAATGAGCAAGACTAACGCTGACTTGATGGCCCGCCGTACCGCTGCTGTTCCACGTGGTGTTGGCCAGATTCACCCGATCTTCGCCGAGTCCGCGAAGAACGCGACCGTGACCGACGTTGAGGGTCGTGAATTCATCGACTTCGCCGGTGGTATCGCCGTACTGAACACCGGCCACGTGCACCCGAAAATCATCGCCGCCGTGACCGAGCAGCTGAACAAGCTGACCCACACCTGCTTCCAGGTGTTGGCCTACGAGCCGTACGTCGAGCTGTGCGAGAAAATCAACGCTCGCGTACCAGGCGACTTCGCCAAGAAAACCCTGCTGGTGACCACCGGCTCCGAAGCCGTTGAAAACGCCGTGAAGATCGCCCGTGCCGCCACTGGCCGCGCTGGCGTGATCGCCTTCACCGGCGCTTACCACGGTCGCACCATGATGACCCTGGGCCTGACCGGTAAAGTCGTGCCTTACTCGGCCGGCATGGGCCTGATGCCAGGCGGCATCTTCCGCGCGCTGTACCCGAACGAACTGCACGGCGTGAGCATCGACGACTCGATCGCTTCCATCGAGCGCATCTTCAAGAACGACGCCGAGCCGAAAGACATCGCCGCGATCATCATCGAGCCTGTGCAGGGTGAAGGTGGTTTCTACGTCGCACCGAAAGAATTCATGAAGCGTCTGCGTGCCCTGTGCGACCAGCACGGCATCCTGCTGATCGCTGACGAAGTGCAGACCGGCGCTGGCCGTACCGGCACTTTCTTCGCCATGGAACAGATGGGCGTTGCTGCCGACCTGACCACTTTCGCCAAATCCATCGCCGGCGGCTTCCCGCTGGCCGGTGTGTGCGGCAAGGCCGAATACATGGACGCCATCGCTCCAGGCGGCCTGGGCGGCACCTACGCCGGTAGCCCGATCGCTTGCGCCGCGGCCCTGGCCGTGATGGAAGTGTTCGAAGAAGAAAAACTGCTGGACCGCTGCAAGGCTGTCGGCGAGCGTCTGGTCACCGGCCTGAAGGCCATCCAGGCCAAGTACCCGGTGATCGGCGAAGTCCGTGCCCTGGGTGCCATGATCGCAGTCGAGCTGTTCGAAAACGGCGACAGCCACAAGCCAAACCCGACCGCTGTCGCGGCTGTCGTGGCCAAGGCGCGTGAAAAGGGCCTGATCCTGCTGTCCTGCGGCACCTACGGCAACGTTCTGCGCGTCCTGGTACCGCTGACTTCGCCGGACGAGCAACTGGACAAAGGCCTGGCGATCATCGAAGAGTGCTTCTCGGAGCTGTAATCCGTAGCACCGTGTGATCGGATCGACAAAAAACCCGCTTCGGCGGGTTTTTTCATGCCCGGAGAAACACTTGCGCGGTTTTCAGGTTGTACCGAAACGCAAGCATTGGCTAAGGTTCAAGCATTGCAAGGGAGGGCGAGCATGACTGCCGTCGATTTACCCGCTGTACCCCGGGTGCTGATTGCCGAGGCCGATCCCTGGTCGCGTGATCTGCTCAAACAAGTGCTGCTGAATGTGCGCTGCGATGCGCGGCTGGACCTGTGCGCCGATGGCCAGGAGGCGATGTCGCTGCTCAGCGAAGTCCCGTATGACCTGGCGATCGTCGACTGGGAATTGCCCGGCGTCGATGGCTTGAGCGTGTTGCGCAGTGTCCGCCAGCGCAAACGCAACCCGCCGCTGCCGTTCATTTTGATGAGCAGCCGCAACGACAGCGCCAGCGTGCGCGAAGCCCTGCCGATGGCGCCGACCGCCTACCTGGCCAAACCCCTGAACATGGAAAGCCTGACCGAGCGTTTGCAGGGACTGCTGCTGAACGCCGGCGAGGAAGTGTTCTGTGAAGTACCTGCACTGGCGCCGGGCATGACCCTCTCGGTATTCCTCGAACGTCGCCGCGAACAGGCCGATGGCGCACCGCTGATGACCGATGTGCAGGTGGCAGTCAAACGCAGCCTCAATCCCAATGGGCTGGACCTGAAGCTGCTGGAGGAGGAAATCCGCACCGATCCGCAGATCACCGCCGTGTTGATTGCCGCCGCCAACAGCGCCGCCCAGCACCATGGCGCGCCGGTGCAGACCTTGGCGCAGGCGCTGCATCGCCTGGGCACCGGGCAGAGCATGAACCTGATCCTTGGCCTTGCACTCAAGCGCAGCGCCCGACTCAGCGATCCGTGTCTGGCCGATTACGCCGAGCGCTATTGGGGCCTGTCGCTGCACACCGCCGAGTACGCCCGCACGCTGGCGCGGCTGCTCGATCTGGATCAGGAACGCTGCTATTGCGCCGGGATGCTCCATCGCCTCGGCGACCTGGCACTGCTGCGTTGTCTGCAGGAATGGAAGCAGGCCGGCGGCGAGCTGGATGAACTGGAGGAAGTCGGCGATGCGCTGGCGGAATTCGGCGCAGCGTATGGCTCGGCGTTACGCACCCGCTGGCGCTTGCCGCTGGAGTTGCGCGAGCTGATTGCCGCGGTTTACCAGCTCGGTGGCGGGGTGTACTCCCGCGAGGCGCTGGTGATGAACATGGCGGCGCAGATGGCGCGGCTGACCGAGCATGAAGGCGTTGAGGAGCTGGCGAAGAGCCGCACGGCGCGCTTGCTCAAGATCGGCTTGCCGGAGCTGCTGCGGATGCGTAAATAACCGCGCGCACTACGAATCCCTGTGGGAGCGAGCTTGCTCGCGAAAGCGGTATGCCAGTCAGCGCTATGTTGACTGACAAGACGCCTTCGCGAGCAAGCTCGCTCCCACAGTAGTCTTGTGTTGGGCTGAGGTCTTGAATCAGGCGGAAATGATCCGGTTCTTGCCCTGCCGTTTGGCTTCGTACATCGCTGCGTCCGCGCGGGCGAACAGGGTGTCGAGGCTTTCGTCATCCGGGGTGAGGCTGGTCAGGCCCTGGCTGACGGTGATGCCGAACGTCTGATCACCGTGGTTGAAACTCAGCCGCTGAATTTCCCGTTGCAGCCGTTCGGCCACCTGCATCGCCATGTCTGGCGCACAGCCCGGGAACACCGCAGCAAATTCTTCACCGCCAATCCGCCCGAACAGGTCGCCCCGGCGTAACGATGCTCGCCCGCATTCGGCGATCCGTTGCAGTACGTTGTCGCCTTCCGGGTGGCCGTAGGTGTCGTTGATCACCTTGAAGTCATCAATGTCCAGCAGCAGAAACGCCAGTGGCACGCCTTGCAGGCGGGCGTCTTCGAACTCGCGGTGGGCGCATTCGAAGAAGTGCCGGCGATTGCTGCTCTGGGTCAGCACGTCGGTGGTGGCCAGGCGTTGCAGTTCGGTTTCCATCTGCTTCTTGTCAGTGATGTCTTCGGCGATGCCGACGATGATCACCGGTTGCCCTGGTTCGTCCTGACGGTTGATGAAGCACTTGTCGCTGATCCAGCGCACTTGGCCGTCGGCGGCGATGATCCGGTATTCGCGGTCTTCCACGGCGCCTTTGTGCAGCACTTCGGCGAGGCTGCGTTCGGCGTATTCCAGATCGTCCGGGTAGATGCTGTCGCGCCACTGGTTGTAGTCGGCCAACAGCAGGGCGGCGGAGCGGCCGAATATCCGTTCATAGGCGGGGCTGACATACAGCACCTGACGGGTTTCCCAGTTGAAGGCCCAAAGCACGGCGTTGACGCTGACCAGCAGCGAGCTGAACAGTTGCTCGCGTTCGCTCAGCCGGGCGACTTCGCCCTGAGCGTGCATCAATGCCATCAGGGTTTGCGCAGCCTCGGGCCACTGGGGAGGGGATGAGTCTTTCTGATTGTTGTTGACCATCGACACGAATCTCAAAGGGCGTGCCGGGAAGTCGACAACGGCCACGGGAAAGCCCGCCGGGGGTGGCGAAGTGTCTTTGAGATAGGGGATCGGGGGTGAAGTTCCGAAGGGTGCGCCCGGGAATCGGGCGCACCGATCAACGGCATCAGGCGGTGGCAGGGCGCAGCGAGTAGGTTTTCAGCTGGTCGGCGAATTCACGCAGGGACTGGATGCCACTGGCCTCCGCCTCGTGTACCCATTCCTTGATGGCAGCGAGCATGTCGTGGCCATTTGCGCTGGTCTTGACCCAGATCTGCTGCAGGGCCAGGCGTTTCTCGTAGATTACCTTCAGCGCCTGGCTGTGCTCGAACATGTTCTGGATGCGCACGTGGTGGCGATCTTCCAGCAGGCTGGTTTCCCGCGACAACAGGCGTTTGGCCCGGTGGAACTGGTGGCGTACCGAATGATCGACCTTGGCCAGCTCCTGCTTCACCAGCGGCCCGATCACCAGCTTGCGGTACTGGGCCATGATCTGGAAGCGGTTGTTGAGGATCGCCATGGCGGTGTCCATGTCCAGGCTGCCCTTGCCTTCGACGCGGTGGGCGATCGGGGCGACCCGTTGCACCTTGGCCAGACGCAGGAAGCTGAAGACCTGGATCCAGGCCCAGCCGAGGTCGAATTCCCACTTCCTGACCGACAGCTTGGCCGAGTTGGGATAGGTGTGATGATTGTTGTGCAGTTCTTCGCCGCCGATCAGGATGCCCCATGGCACCAGATTGGTCGCCGCGTCGCGGCATTCGAAGTTGCGGTAGCCGACGGCATGGCCCAGACCGTTGACCACACCGGCCGCCCAGACCGGGATCCACATCATCTGGATCGCCCAGATGGTGATGCCGATGGTGCCGAACAGCAGCAGGTCGACGACGGCCATGATCGCCACGCCCAGCAGCCGGTAGCGGCTGTAGAGGTTGCGCTCGATCCAGTCTTCGGGGCAGTTCTTGCCGTATATGCGCAGGGTTTCCGGGTTCTGCGCTTCTTCGCGGTACAGCTCGGCACCTTTGCGCAGGACGGTGGACAGACCCTTGACGACCGGACTGTGCGGGTCGTCTTCGGTTTCGCATTTGGCGTGGTGTTTGCGGTGGATGGCGGTCCACTCGCGGGTGTTCTGCGCGGTGGTCAGCCACAGCCAGAAACGGAAGAAATGCTTCAGGCCGGCATTCAGCTCCAGAGAGCGATGGGCCGAGTAGCGGTGCAAGTAGACCGTGACGGCAACGATCGTCACGTGGGTCATCACCAGGGTGACGGCGACCAGTGACCAGGCCGACAAGCCAAGAAAACCTTCGTACCACATAGGCTATAGGGCCCTCGATAAAGAAAAAACAGCCGTTGCATTATCACCAAGCACACAGATAAAACCAGTCGCCCTTTCAGATAAGAGATGGCTGGATGTTTCTTGACTTATAATCCCGACAATTTTGTAGGGACATGGACGGCCGAATGTCTGCCACTTACCGCGATGCCTTGCGTGCAGCGCTGCTTTATCTGGTCCTTGCGGTTGTGTGGCTGCAAGGCACTGGCTATTTATTGAACAGTTTCTTCGATAACTCAGACGAACTGCTGCGCTGGCAACTGATCAACGGCTACGTGTTCGTAGCGCTCAGCGCCGGGTTGATCTTCCTGGCCCGTGCGCGGCTGTTCGAATGCCTGGGCATCGGTGCCCGACTGCGTGAACGCCAGGCGGATCGCGAACGCCTGCGTCAGGCTGCTGCAGTATTCGATTGCACCCGCGAAGGCGTGCTGGTCACGGACCGACAGGGGCTGATCGTCCACGTCAATCGCGCCTTCATGGAAATCACCGGCTATCAACGCGAGGAAGTCATTGGCCAGCAGCCCAGCCTGTTCAAGTCCGGGCACCATCCTCCGGGGTTCTATCAGGCGATGTTCGCCACCTTGCAGACGAAGGACGAGTGGAGCGGCGAAATCTGGAACCGGCGCAAGAGCGGCGAGATTTATCCACAGTGGCAAACCATTCGGGTGATCCGCGACGAGGACGATCGGCTCAGCCATTACGTCGCGGTGTTTTCCGACATCAGCGCCATCAAGGATTCCGAGCACGAGCTCAAGCACCTGGCCCATCACGATCCGCTGACCGACCTGCCCAACCGCCTGCTGTTCAGCGACCGCGCCGAACAGGCGCTGGCATCGGCGCAGACCCACAAGCGCGGTTGCGCGTTGCTGATGATCGACCTGGACCATTTCAAACTGATCAACGACAGCCTCGGCCACACCATCGGTGACCGTTTGCTCAAGGCGGTCGCCGTGCGTTTGCAGGCGTTGTTCGGGACGGGCATCACCCTGGCGCGGCTGGGTGGTGACGAGTTCGCAGTCCTGCTGGAAAGTTGTCCACAGCCGGCGCAGGCGGCGGCGCTGGCTCAACGCATTCTCGATGCGCTCAAGGAGCCGTTCTGCCTCGATGGTCATGAGCTGTTCATCAATGCCAGCCTCGGCATCAGTCTGTTTCCCAGCGATGCATTGAGCGCCGAGCAGCTGTTGCGCAACGCCGATGCGGCGCTGTTCAAGGCCAAGAGCAGTGGCCGCAATGGCTACGCACTGTATACCGAAGAGCTCACGGCTCACGCCCAGCAACGGGTCGAAATCGCCTTTGAACTGCGCCGCGCGCTGGAGCAGCAGGAGCTGCGGGTCTATTACCAACCGGTACACGACCTGAAAACCAGTCGCCTGATCGGCGTCGAAGCCCTGGTGCGCTGGGAACATCCGCAACGGGGCCTGGTGTCGCCGGCGGAGTTCATCCCGATTGCCGAGCGCACCGGGCTGATCTCGGAAATCGACGCCTGGGTCATGCAGCAGGCCTGCCGGCAGATGTGCCAATGGCAGCAGGCGGGAGTCGTGCTGTCGTTTGTCGCGGTAAACGTGTCATCACGCTTGTTTGCCCGCCGCGAGTTGTACGAGCAGGTTGCGCAGGTGCTGCACGACACGGGCCTGGATCCGGCCTACCTGGAACTGGAAGTTACCGAAAGCGCGGTGATGGACGATCCGGAAGTCGCGCTGGAACAGATGCATCGTCTGCGCGAGCTGGGCATTCGTCTGGCCATCGATGACTTCGGCACCGGTTATTCGTCGTTGCTGCGGCTCAAGCGCCTGCCGGTGCAGAAGCTCAAGATCGATCAGGGTTTTGTCGCCGGCCTGCCGTGGGACGAGGACGACGCAGCGATCGTCCGCGTGATCATTGCCCTGGCCCGCAGCATGGGCATGCAGGTGCATGCCGAGGGCATCGAGCAGGCGGAACAGGCGGCGTTCCTGTTGGGCCAGGCTTGTGATCTGGGGCAAGGCTATTGGTTCGGGCGGCCGGTCCCGGAAGCGCAAATCGACTGGAACCGGGCGCCTTTGATCGGTTGATGACGGCGTACGGCAGGTTTGCCGGCGGGCGAATCCGCCGCAAACCCTTGCTGCATCACATAATGTTTTCCAGTTATATAAAAATTCTTAAATAGTCTTTTTAAGAATATCTGCGCCTCTCTTATATTGCTCCCACGCCGAACGCAGTACCGCCCACTGCCAGGCATATCCCATTCAAAGGAGCAGCACCATGAGCGCATCCCTGCGTAGCGTTGACGGTCAGGACGAAGCCACCATCCTTCGCGAAATCCAGAGCGCCTTGCGCGACCTGCGATTCGGCGCGGTGGAAATCACTGTGCACAACGCCCAGGTGGTCCAGATCGAACGCAAAGAAAAATTCCGCTTGCAGCAACCGGGCAACAAGCCGAGCTGAATCGAAAAAAGATTCCAGCCTGCGCCCGCTCTTGCCGGGGATCAACGCAAGAGTGGGCGCAGGCGGTGATCTTTACAGGCAACCCGATTTTCGAAATTCATAAGAAAAAGTCACCACCAGGAATTCCAGGAGCTTTCACCATGTCGTCGATTCGCCGTTACGCTTTGGCCGCCCTGGCCAGTGCTGTTTTTGCCGGTTCCGCGGTTGCCAAGGATTACGAACTGCTCAACGTGTCGTATGACCCGACGCGCGAGCTTTATCAGGATTACAACGCCGAATTCGTGAAGTACTGGCAGTCGGAGCACGCCGGCGACACCGTGAAAATCCAGCAATCCCACGGCGGTTCGGGCAAGCAGGGCCGTGCGGTGATCGACGGTCTGCGCGCCGACGTCGTGACTCTGGCCCTGGCCGGCGACATCGACGAAATCGCCAAGCTCGGCAAGACCCTGCCGGCCGACTGGCAGAAGCGTCTGCCGGAAGCCAGCACTCCGTACACCTCGACCATCGTGTTCCTGGTGCGCAAGGGCAACCCGAAAGGCATCAAGGACTGGGGTGATCTGATCAAGAACGACGTCTCGGTGATAACCCCGAACCCGAAAACCTCCGGCGGTGCACGCTGGAACTTCCTCGCGGCATGGGCCTACGGCCTGAAAGCCAACGGCGGCGACGAAGCGAAAGCCAAGGAATACCTACAGACCCTGTTCAAGCATGTGCCGGTTCTGGACACCGGCGCCCGTGGCTCGACCATTACCTTCGTCAACAACGGTCAGGGTGACGTGTTGCTGGCCTGGGAAAACGAAGCCTTTCTGGCGCTCAAAGAAGATGGCGGCAAGGACAAGTTCGACATCGTCGTGCCTTCGCTGTCGATCCTCGCCGAACCTCCGGTGGCCGTGGTCGACAAGAACGCCGAGAAGAAGGGTAACGAGCAGATCGCCGAAGCCTATCTCAAGCATCTGTACAGCCCGGCCGGTCAGGAAATCGCGGCGAAGAACTTCTACCGTCCGCGTGACAAGGACGTGGCTGCCAAGTACGCCCAGCAGTTCCCGAAACTGGAACTGGTGACCATCGACAAGGACTTCGGCGGCTGGAAAACCGCACAGCCGAAATTCTTCAACGACGGTGGCGTGTTCGACCAGATCTATCAGGCGCAGTAATCTGAAATAAGCTGCAACCGAGCTTTAGTGCCGGACACCCCATGTGGGAGCGAGCTTGCTCGCGAAGGCGGTGTGTCAGACAACGTAAGTGTTGAATGATGCTCCCTCTTCGCGAGCAAGCTCGCTCCCACATTAGTGCGTTCAGCGGAACGTTTTTTAACCAAGGACTTTTATGTCGCGTCGTATCTCCCCCGTCATACCCGGCTTCGGGCTGACGCTGGGCTACACCTTGGTGTACCTCAGCCTGATTGTGCTAATCCCGCTGGCGGCGATGTTCGTCCACGCCGCCCAACTCACCTGGGATCAGTTCTGGACGATCATCTCCGCGCCCCGGGTTCTGGCCGCACTGAAGCTGAGCTTCGGCACTGCGCTGTGCGCCGCGATCATCAACGGCATCATCGGCACGTTGCTGGCCTGGGTTCTGGTGCGCTACACGTTCCCGGGACGCAAGGTGATCGACGCGATGATCGATCTGCCGTTCGCCCTGCCGACCGCGGTGGCCGGTATCGCGCTGACGGCGCTGTACACGCCGACCGGGCTGGTCGGGCAGTTCGCTGCAGACCTCGGTTTCAAGATCGCCTACACCCCGCTCGGGATTACCTTGGCGCTGACCTTCGTGACCCTGCCGTTCGTGGTGCGCACGGTGCAGCCGGTGCTGGCGGACATCCCGCGGGAAGTCGAAGAAGCCGCGGCGTGCCTCGGTGCCAAACCGCTGCAGGTGTTCCGTCACATCCTGCTGCCGGCGCTGTTGCCAGCCTGGCTGACCGGTTTTGCCCTGGCGTTCGCCCGGGGCGTTGGCGAATACGGTTCGGTGATTTTCATCGCCGGCAACATGCCGATGAAAACCGAGATCCTGCCGCTGCTGATCATGGTCAAGCTCGACCAATACGATTACACCGGCGCTACCTCCATCGGCGTGTTGATGCTGGTGGTTTCTTTCGTCCTGTTGCTGCTGATCAACTTGCTGCAGCGGCGCATCGAAACCCCATAAGGAGGCGCGAACCATGTCCCAATCGTCTATTGCGGCCGCTTCCTCGGCCAATGCCGCCCGCCGTGGCAGTGCCACTTCGCGGCGGATTCTGATCGGCCTCGGCTGGCTGATTTTCTTCCTGTTCCTGGTGCTGCCGCTGTTCATCGTGGTGTCGCAGGGATTGAAGAACGGCCTCGGTGCCTTCTTCACTGCGATCTTTGAACCGGATGCCTTGTCGGCGCTGAAACTCACCGTGATCGCGGTGCTGATTTCGGTCCCGTTGAACCTGGTGTTCGGTGTCAGCGCCGCGTGGTGCGTGAGCAAATACTCGTTCCGTGGCAAGAGCATGCTGGTGACGCTGATCGACCTGCCGTTCTCGGTGTCGCCGGTGATCGCCGGTCTGGTCTACGTGTTGATGTTTGGCGCCCAGGGCCTGTTCGGGCCGTGGCTGCAGGATCACGACATCCAGATCGTCTTCGCCCTGCCGGGCATCGTACTGGCGACGATCTTCGTCACCGTGCCGTTCGTGGCCCGCGAGCTGATCCCGCTGATGCAGGAACAAGGCACTCAGGAAGAGGAAGCCGCGCGTCTGCTCGGCGCCAACGGCTGGCAGATGTTCTGGCACGTGACCGTCCCCAACATCAAGTGGGGCCTGATCTACGGCGTGGTGCTGTGTACTGCGCGGGCCATGGGTGAGTTCGGCGCGGTGTCGGTGGTTTCCGGGCACATTCGCGGGGTGACCAACACCTTGCCGCTGCACGTCGAGATCCTCTACAACGAATACAACCACGTGGCCGCGTTCGCCGTGGCGAGCCTGTTGCTGATCCTGGCGCTCTTCATCCTGCTGCTCAAGCAGTGGAGCGAAAACCGTATCAACCGCCTGCGCGCCAGCGCCGCGGAGGAATAATTCATGTCGATCGAAGTGCGTAACGTCAGCAAGAATTTTAATGCGTTCAAGGCGCTGGACAACATCAGCCTGGACATCCAAAGCGGTGAGCTGGTGGCGCTGCTCGGCCCGTCCGGCTGCGGCAAGACCACCTTGCTGCGCATCATTGCCGGTCTGGAAACCCCGGATAACGGCAACATCGTGTTCCACGGTGAAGACGTTTCCGGCCACGACGTGCGTGATCGCAACGTCGGGTTCGTGTTCCAGCACTACGCCCTGTTCCGCCACATGACCGTGTTCGACAACGTCGCGTTCGGCCTGCGCATGAAGCCGAAAAACCAGCGCCCGAGCGAAAGCCAGATTGCGACCAAGGTTCACGAGCTGCTGAACATGGTGCAACTGGACTGGCTGTCGGATCGTTATCCGGAGCAACTGTCCGGCGGTCAGCGTCAACGTATCGCCCTGGCCCGTGCCCTGGCGGTAGAGCCGAAAGTGCTGCTGCTCGACGAGCCGTTCGGCGCCCTCGACGCCAAGGTGCGTAAAGAGCTGCGCCGCTGGCTGGCGCGCCTGCACGAAGACATCAACCTGACCTCGGTATTCGTGACCCACGACCAGGAAGAGGCAATGGAAGTGGCCGACCGAATCGTGGTGATGAACAAGGGTGTGATCGAGCAGATCGGCTCACCGGGCGACGTCTACGAAAACCCGGCCAGCGATTTCGTCTACCACTTCCTCGGCGACTCGAACCGTCTGCATCTGGGCGATGACAATCACGTACTGTTCCGCCCCCACGAAGTGTCGCTGTCGCGGCATGAGCTGGAGGATCACCATGCCGCTGAAGTCCGCGATATCCGGCCGCTGGGCGCGACCACGCGGGTGACGCTGAAGGTTGAGGGGCAAACCGATCTGATCGAGGCGGAAGTGGTGAAGGATCACGACAGCCTGACCGGGTTGGCGAAGGGTGAGACGTTGTTCTTCAAGCCGAAGGTCTGGCAGAAAGTCGCCAACGTTTGACCTCGCGCGTTCCCACGCTCTCCGCGTGGGAACGCCGCTATGGACGCTCCGCGTCCACTGTGACGCGGAGCGTCACGGGATGCATTCCCACGCAGAGCGTGGGAACGAGCGACAGTTTTTCAGCGAACACGACATTTGTGAACGACTGGATCCCTGTGGGAGCGAGCTTGCTCTCGAAAGCGGCCTACACAGCGGCCCTGTTCGGATTGACCCGCACCACACCCGCCCGCGCCTCGATCTGCTCTTTCAGTTCATGGCGCATCCCGAGCATGAACGCCAGTTCGGCCACCACAAACAGCGGCCCGACAATCAGCCCGCTCAAATCATCCACAAACGCAGGTTTGCGCCCTTCATAGTGATGGCCGACAAACTGGATCGCCCAGCCAATCACAAACATCGCCAGACCACTGCTGAGCCAGACCAGGGTGCTCTGCTGCGCCAGAACGTGCCCGGCCCAGACCGATAGCCCCATGAGTGCGGTCATCAACACACCAAGTTTCACTTCCAGTCGCAGGTAAAACCATGCTGAGGCCAGCGCCACGATAACGGCAGGCGAAATCCACAACTCGCCCACCGACCATTCCGGCCGCGACAACAGCACGGCCACCGCCACTACGATCAGCGGAATCCCGATAAAGTGGCTGGCGATGTTGCGCGGGTCACGGTGGTAAGCGGCGTATTGACTCAAATGATCGACGAGGCTTTTCATTGTTGTTCCTCCTGTAGGGTGATCGAATCATGCCCCGGGTTCACGGCTCGCTCTGTCAGGCAGGCGACAATCTTTAGGAGAACGCATGGAAAAGGTCTGGCGCGAGCGCCTGTTGACCGGGCAATGGTTCAGTCATCTGCCTTCGTCCTTTCAGAATAGTCTGCTGGCGGCGGCAAAGGAGCGGCGGCTGACGGCGGGGCAGCGGCTGTTCCAGCGCGGTGATGCGCCGTGCGGGCTGTACGCGGTGCTCGATGGCGCGGTGCGCATCGGCGCGGTCAGCGAGCAGGGCAAAGAGGCGTTGCTGAGCCTGGTGGAAGCGCCGCACTGGTTCGGCGAAATATGCCTGTTCGACGGCCAGCCCCGCACCCATGATGCTTATGCGGTCGGCCCGTGTCTGTTGCTGAATATCCCGCAAGCCACACTGCTGAAATTGCTCGACGAGCAACCCGTCTACTGGCGGCATCTCGCATTGTTGATGAGCCACAAACTGCGCCTGACCTTCATCAACCTCGAACAGCTGAGCCTGCTGCCGGCCCCGGCGCGTCTGGCTCATCGCTTGCTGATGATCGCTGAAGGCTACGGCGAACTCGACCCGCCGCGCCGCGTGCTGCAACTGCCCCAGGAACAGCTGGCGTCGATGCTGTCGCTGTCGCGGCAGACCACCAACCAGATCCTCAAGGAGTTGCAGGGGCAGGGGATTATCGGCTTGAGCTATGGCGAAATCGAAATCCTCGACACTGATCGCCTGCGGGCACTTGCCACACTTTAGTGTTCACTACTATCCCTGTGGGAGCGGGCTTGCCCGCGATTGGGGGCTGTCAGTTGTCCTCTATGTCGATTGACACGACGCCATCGCGGGCAAGCCCGCTCCCACAGGGGAATTGTATGTGGCTTACGAGCCGCGATAGGTCGAGAAGCCATAAGGGCTCAGCAGCAGTGGGATGTGATAGTGCTGATCCGTCTGCTTCACTTGAAAAATCACCGGAATCTCCGGAAAGAACGTCTCGTGCTTCGCCTTCTCGAAGTACTCGCCGGTCTTGAACACCACCCGATATTCACCCGCCTCGAACGGTTTGTTCGCCGGGAACAATTCGGCGATCCGTCCCTGTTCATTGGTGGTGCCCTGCGCCAGCGGCTGCCAGTTCTGGCCGACGTGACGCTCCAGCGTCACGTTGATGCCCGGCGACGGCAGGCCGTTTTCCAGATTGAGCACGTGCACGCTCAGCGGGTTGCCGGCGGCCAGTGTCAGGCTCGAAAAAGCACTCAGGCCGAGCGCGGCGAAAGTGATGCGCAGTGGGGTCATGGTGATGCTCCTGGGTTCAAATTCGGTTGATGGAAAGACCGCCAGCTTCGGCCGCCTTCGTCGCACAGCTTTCGTCCTGTTCACCGCCACCGGAACCGGCCACGCCCATGGCGCCGACCAGTTCTTTCCCGGCAAACAAAGGGATGCCACCGCCGAGCAACAGCAACTCGTCCAGCGTGTTGAGGTTGGCGGTTTCCGGGTTGTTGCGGGCGCGCTCGGCGAACAATCGAGTCGGGGTTTTCGTCGACAGCGCGGTGTAGGCCTTGCGTTGGCTGGCGGCGGTGTTATGCGGGCCGATACCGTCGCCGCGCAAGGTCACCAACAGGTTGCCGCCACGGTCGAGTACCGACACCGTGCCGGTGCAGTTTTCCAGTGCCGCGTCGGCCAGCAGCCGGGCGGTTTTCAGATCGAGATCGGCGTGACGGGGCAGCTCCGGCGTAGCGAATGCGGCAGTGCCGAGGCCGATTGCCAGGCTGGCAACCAGGTATTTAGCGGTCATGGGCAGGCTCCAAAAGCGAAGGCCGTCACCTTATCCGCCGGTCCCCGTCGAAACCTCGTCAGTCGGATTACAAGTTTGTAATGGGCAACACGGTCGAAGGAGCCTAGCCTGTGTCTCTGATCAATCGAGGTGTGCCATGCGTTTGCTGGTCGTAGAAGATGAAGCCAAAACCGCGAATTTCCTCGCCAAAGGGCTGGGCGAGTCGGGTTTCGCCGTGGACGTGGCACTCAATGGCCTCGACGGGCGCTACTTCATCGAGCAGCAGGAATACGACCTGATCATCCTCGACGTGATGCTGCCGGGCCTCAACGGCTGGCAATTGCTCCAGCTGATCCGTCAGCGCGGCGCCACGCCGGTGCTGTTCCTGACGGCGAAGGATGCCATCGAAGACCGCGTGCGCGGCCTCGAACTGGGGGCCGATGACTATTTGCTCAAACCGTTCGCCTTCGCCGAATTGCTGGCGCGGGTGCGCACGTTGTTGCGGCGCGGGCCGATGCGTGAGGCCGAGTCGTACAGCATCGCCGATCTGGAAATCGACGTGCTGCGCCGCCGCGTCAGCCGGGGCGGCCAGCGCATCGCTCTGACCAACAAGGAATTCGCCCTGCTGCATCTGCTCGCCAGCCGCCAGGGCGAAGTGCTGTCGCGTACGCTGATCGCTTCGCAGGTGTGGAACCTGAATTTCGACAGCGACACCAACATGGTCGAAGTCGCGGTGCGTCGCTTGCGTTCGAAAGTCGATGATCCGTACATGCCCAAACTGATCCACACCGTGCGCGGAGTCGGCTATCAACTCGAAGCCCCCGACGATGCGCGCTAGATCCATCGCCTGGCGCCTGGCCCTGGCGTTCGCTGCCGTCTGCGCGCTGGTACTCAGCGCGATCGGCGTGTTCCTGTATCGCTCGCTGGCCTCGGAAATCGCCTGGCGCGACGACATGGCGTTGCTCGGTCGCCTGGAACAGGTGCGCGCGCTGCTCGCCGACAGCGACAGCCTAGACGCCTTGCAGGCGCGGCCACGGCTTTACCAGAACATGCTGGGCAACCTCGACAGTCTGCTGCTGGTGCAACGCGCGGACGGCTCGAATGTGATCACGATCAACCCTCGTCAGCGCGAACTGCCGTCCATACAGGCCATTGCGCGAGAGCAGCCGCCGCAACGCCGCGATGTGCTGACCTGGCAAGCGGCGGACGGTGTCGAGCTGGCGCTGTTGTCAGGTCAGGCTCAAGGTCCGAACGGTGAAGCGCTGACCGTGATTGCTGGCAAGGTCTTGAGCGAGCGCGAGCAGATGCTAGGCAGCTATCGGCTGCGCTTGTATCTGGCAGTCGGGCTGGGTGCCGTGCTCGCCTTCACGCTGGGCCTGGTGCTGCTGCGCCGAGGTTTGCGGCCTCTGCGCAAGCTGAGTGAAGCGCTGCGCGGCATCGACCTGCGCAGCCTCGATCAACGCGTTCCCACCGCTGGCACGCCAGCGGAATTGCTGGAACCGGTGCACGCGCTGAACGGCATGCTGGTACGGCTGGACGATGGCTTCCAGCGCCTCTCACAGTTTTCCGCCGACCTCGCCCATGAAATCCGCACGCCCCTGCACACCTTGCTCGCGAGCAACGGCCAGGCACTTAATTACCCGCGCAGCAGCGCCGAGTATCAGGAAGTGCTGGCGTCGAACATGGAGGAGTTCGAGCGGCTCAAGCGCATGGCCGAAAACCTGATGTTTCTCGCCCGCGCCGAGCAGGCCGAGCGAGCGCTCGATCTGCGCACGCTGGAACTGCACGACATCGGCGATGAGTTGTGCGACTACTTCGAAGCCCTGGCCGACGACCGGGGAATCCGCCTCGAAAACACGTTCAGCGGAGAATTGCTGGCCGATCAGCAACTGCTGCAACGCGCCTTGGGCAATCTGTTGGCCAACGCCGTGCGCCATGCCGACGCCGGTTCGATCATCAGCCTGCGCCGGCGCGACGAACCAGGCATGTGCTGGCTGCAAGTCCACAACCTCGGCCCGGTCATCGCGCAGGAGCATCTGGACAAACTGTTCGACCGCTTCTACCGCGTCGACCCGTCCCGCACGCAGCCTGGAGATTCCGGCGGCTTGGGACTGGCGATCGTGCAGTCAATCATGCAGTTGCATGGAGGGCGGGTGCGGGTCAGCAGTGGTGCAACGGGTACGGTTTTTGAGCTTGGATTTGCAGCGATCTGAATGGCCTCTTCGCGGGCAAGCCCGCTCCCACGGTTGTCGAGGTGTGACGCAGGATTTTGTACGCCCCAATCCTTGTGGGAGCGGGCTTGCCCGCGAAGAGGCTGGTCGATTCAGTACAAGTTCCAACCCCTTCAGCGCAACTGATCCCGAAACTGCCCCGGCGTCATCCCGGTCCAGCGCTTGAACGCGCGGCTGAAGCTGCTGGTGTCGGCAAATCCCAATAGATAACTGACTTCGCTCAGCGAGCATTGCGGATCGCGCAGGTGCAGCAGCGCGAGGTTCTCGCGGCTTTCATTCAATAGCGTATCGAAGCGACAACCCTCGTCCGCCAGGTGCCTTTGCAGGCTGCGCAGGCTCAGGTGCAGGGCCTGGGCGATGCGTTCGGCGCTGGGTTCGCCTTCGGGCAGTTGTTCTTCGATGGCGTCGCGCACCTTGCGCTCCCAGGTCAGCGGCTTGAGCTGGGCGAGGGTGCGTTTGAGCACGGCTTCGTTGTGCTCGGCCAGTTCCGGGTTGGCATCGTCGAGATGGCTGTCGAAGTCGGCGAGAGCGAATTCGATGCGGTCTTCTTCGGCGGAAAAATGCACGGGTGCGCGGAACACCTTGTGCCATTGATGCGCGTCAGCGGGTTCCGGGCGGCGCAGGTACACCGCCAGCGGCGCGTAGTCGCGGCCGAGGCGATTGCGGCAGGTGCGCACGTAGATTGCGGCGAAGGCGTCGATGGCCTCGAAGGCGGGCGCCGGGTTGTCCGCCGGGATTTTCAGGCGAAACCGATAGCGGTCTTCGGTGCGGGTCAGCTCCAGTTCCAGCGCGTCGCTGACCACCTGGTGATAACGCACGATCCGCTCGAACACTTCCCGCAGGCTGCCGCTGGCCACCAACGCGTAGCCCAGTGCGTGAAATGTCGTAGGGCTGACGAACCGCGAAACCCGCAAACCGATCGCCGGATCACCGCTGACCTGCACCGCGATTTCCCACAGGCGTGTCGTCGCGGATAGCGGGTAGCGGGCGTTCGGGTCGTCCATCAGTTGCGGATCGAGCCCGGCCTGCTGGCACAGGGCAGTGCTGTCCAGCCCCAGCGCGTCGAGTTGCTTGCGCAGGGCACGGGTCCAGCTGGCGAGAGAAGTCGGTTCCTTCATGCTGGTTGGCGCTTCCGGTCAACAGGTTGGCGTTCTCGGCTACCGCGTTCGGAACCCGCGCGGGGCAGGATGCGAACATCAATAACCAGAGGATGGAAGCATGGACCGTACTTCTGCAAGTCCCCGGCGACACAATGCTGCCCAGCGATCAGCGCATATTCGCGAAGTGGTGCTGGCCAAGGGCGTCGAGCTGCGCGAGCGCTACCCGATTCTCAAGCATCAGGACGCCCTCGGTGCGGGGATTCTGGCGTTTGCCCTGGCCGGGATGATCGGTTCGGCGGCGCTCTACATCACCGGGCACATGGCAGGGTGGGCGTGCCTGTTGCTCAACGCGTTTTTCGCCTCGCTGACCCACGAACTCGAGCACGACCTGATCCACAGCATGTATTTCCGCAAACAGCGCGTGCCGCACAACCTGATGATGGGCCTGGTGTGGCTGGCGCGGCCGAGCACGATCAACCCGTGGATTCGTCGCCATTTGCACCTCAATCACCACAAGGTGTCCGGCACTGAAACCGACATGGAAGAACGCGCGATCACCAACGGCGAACCTTGGGGTTTTGCGCGGTTGCTGATGGTGGGTGACAACGTGATGTCGGCGTTCATCCGCATGCTGCGAGCCAAGACCTGGGCGCATAAATTCAGCATCATCAAGCGCTCACTGAAGGTCTACGCGCCGTTGGCGCTGGTGCATTGGGGCGCGTGGTATGTGTTTCTCGGGTTTCATGCGGCCAACGGAATTGCTGACTTGATGGGTTCGCCGATTGAATGGTCAGCGACCACGTTGTCGGTGATGCAGGTGATCGATATCGCCGCCGTGGTGATCATCGGCCCGAACGTATTGCGTACCTTCTGCCTGCACTTCATCAGTTCGAACATGCATTACTACGGGGATGTGGAGCCGGGTAACGTTCTTCAGCAATGCCAGGTATTGAACCCTTGGTGGCTGTGGCCGTTGCAGGCGTTCTGCTTCAACTTCGGCAGCAGCCATGGCATCCATCACTTTGTGGTGAAGGAGCCTTTCTACATCCGCCAGATGACGGTGCCGGTGGCGCATAAGGTGATGCGGGAGATGGGGGTTCGTTTCAATGATTTCGGGACGTTTGGGCGGGCGAACCGGTTTGTTCGAAAGGATGAAGCAGAGGTGCAAGAAAACGCACGTACAGCCCGGGCTTGATGGTGAGTTTGCGGGCCTCTTCGCGGGCAAGCCCGCTCCCACAGGGGAATGCATTTCAACTGTGGGAGCGGCGGTGCGACGATTCGACTTGCCCGCGAAGGCGTCAGGTCGGGCAACCTCAATCCGGCTGAAACGGCGAGGCACTCAAAATCACGCCAGTCTCTTCCACATACTTTTGCCAGTGCTCGATCAAGGTGTTGAGCTTGTCCGGCTTACTCGACGCCAGGTCATGAATCTCCCCAGGATCACTCCCCAAGTCATAAAGCTGCCAGGTCGCCGGCCCCACCGGCCCGGGGATCCACACTGCCTTCCACTGACCCTGCCGAATCGCCCGGCGCCCGAACAACTCCCATCCAGTGACGGTGTGTTCGTCATGCACCTGCGCCGTCTCGCCGGACAGGAAACCCAGCCACGATTTCCCGCGCAACGGCGCCACCGGTTTGCCGTGCCACTGCTTGCCGGGATGGCGCACGCCGGCCAGATCGAGGAGGGTCGGCGTGATGTCCATCACCGTGCCGAAACCATGGCTGATCTGCCCCTTGAGCGGCAGCTGCGGATAGTGCAACAGTGCCGGAACGCGAATCCCGCCCTCGGTGGTGAACGCCTTGAACAGGCGTGACGGCGCGGTCGCCACCTGCGCCCAGTTCGGTCCGTACCAGACGTAGGAATTGGCGCGGCCTATGTTGTCGAGGCTGTTGTCGTAATGCTGGTTCAGATAGGTCAGCAATTGCGGGCCGAACTTGGGGAAGGCTTCCAGCAGCGCGCCTTCGGCACCGTTGTCGGACATGAACAGGATGAAGGTATTGTCGAGCTGGCCCTGCTGGCGCAGGTAGTCGACGACGCGGCCGATGTTCCAGTCCATGCGCTCGACCATCGCGGCGTAGACCTCCATCGCCCGCGCGGAAATGCGTTTTTGTTCATCGCTCAGCGCAGCCCATTGCGCGGTCAGCTGCGTTCGGTAGTGGCCCCGGCATTCGGCGGCGATACCCTTTGGGCGAATACCGCGACCGCGTACAACGAACTGCCGACCGAATTGCGCGAGCTGGCGGACAAGCTGGTGGCCGTGCACAGCAACGAATACGACTACGCCGCTGTGAAGCCGGATGTGTCAGCGGAGAAGCTTGAGCGTTATCGCAAGATCTTCACCTCGACGGTTTACGAGACCGAACATCCGGTGGTGCGTGTACACCCGATCAGCGGCGAAAAGAGCTTGCTGCTGGGGCATTTCGTCAAGCGCATCAAGGGCTATTCCCAGGCTGATTCGGCGCATCTGTTCGGGCTGTTGCAGAGCCATGTAATCCGTCAGGAAAACACCGTGCGCTGGCGCTGGAAGGCTGGTGATGTGGCGATCTGGGATAACCGCTCGACGCAGCATTATGCGATTGATGACTACGGCACTCAGGATCGGGTGGTGCGGCGGGTGACGCTCAAAGGGGAAGTGCCGGTCGGGGCGAATGGGCAGCGTAGTCAGACCGTCAAAGGTGTCGAAATCGTCGGTGTCTGACTGATCGTTCCCACGCGGACGGTTCGACGCCTCGACGTGGGAACGATCACTGTCACCACACGCCGATCTGCACCATCTTCTCCGTCTCCGGCTCCCCATAACGAAACCGCTGCCCACGCAAATCAATCTCCTGATGACTGATGGTGGTACGCCGCTTCAGTCCGCGCACCCACTCGAACAGATAACCCGCATGCTCTTCGCGCACCGCCGCATATGCCGGATCCGCGCCCAGATCCTGCAGCTCCTGCGGGTCATTCAACAGATCGAAAAGCTGCGGCCGGAAGCCGTCGTACGCCAGGTATTTCCAGCGTTCGCTGCGCACCATGGTCATGCGGCAACGGTCGATCGGCTGGCCCAGTCGCTCCCTTGCCGGGGCCTGAAAGGCGTAGTCGTATTCGCTGATCGCATAGCGGCGCCAGTCGGGATTTTCACCGTGCAGCAGTGGAATCAACGAACGACCTTCCAGGCGATGTTCGGCTCCCGTCACACCCAGCGCTTCGAGAAAGGTCGGCACGCCATCGATGGTTTCCGCCAGGCGCTCGTCCACCGTGCCCCGCGTGACATCCGCCGCCGCACGCGGGTCGCGCACGATCAAGGGGACGCCCACCGCCTGCTCCAGCAAAAACTCCTTCTCACCCAGCCAGTGATCGCCCAGAAAGTCGCCGTGATCGCTGGTGAACACGATCAGCGTGTCTTCCCAGCGGCCGGTGCCTTGCAGGAAATCGAACAGCCGCCCCAACTGATCATCGACCTGTTTGACCAGGCCCATGTACGTCGGGATCACGTTCAGTCGTACCGAATCTTTGGAGAAATTCAGGCTTTCCTCATGCTGGCGAAAGGCCTGATAGACCGGGTGGTCGCTTGGAGAGGCATTACGTACCGGTTCGAGAATCGATTTCGTACTGTACAAGGTGTGGTACGGAGCCGGTACGATGTGGGGCCAGTGGGGTTTGATATAGGACAGGTGTAAAAACCACGGTTTTTCACCTTGCTCACCGATGAAGTCGATGGCTCGATTTGTAGTGTAGACAGTCTCTGAATGTTGCTCGGGAATTCGCGCTGGCAAATGGGCATTGCGCATTTGCCAGCCGCTGAGGATTTCGCCGTTGTCGCCTTCGGCAGCGTTGGCCCAGTCGTGCCAAGGGTTGCGTCCTTCGAAACCCTGTTCGCGCAGGTAATGGGTGTACGGCGCGGATTCGCGTTTGGCGTCGAACAGCGGGTCGTCGGGGAAGATGCCGTCGTGGCGAAAGTACGGTTCAAAGCCGACTTCATTGAGCACTTCGGCCTGGGCGCTTTCAGGGTTGATCGCCGGAAATTCCACCGATGACCATCGAGTTTTCGCGTCCGGCGCCGCCGGCACCTGTGGTCGAGCCACCGCCGCCAGTGGAAGACGAACTGGCAACCAAGCCGCCACCGAAACCAAAGCCGATTCCCAAGCCGAAACCGGTCGCCAAACCCGTGCCGAAACCAGCGCCAAAAGCGGTCGAGCAACCACCGGCTCTGCCACAACCGGCAGCCCCTGTCGCTGCGCCAGCGCCACCTGCACCACCGGCGCCTGCTCCGGTGACGCCGGCCTCGGCCAACGCCGCGTACCTGAAGAACCCGGCGCCGGAATATCCGTCGCTGGCCCAGCGTCGCGGTTGGGAAGGCACGGTGTTGCTGCGGGTTCATGTGCTGGCCAGCGGCAAACCGGGAGAAATCCAGATTCAGAAAAGCAGTGGCCGGCAACAGCTCGACGACGCGGCGCTGGACGCCGTGAAGCGCTGGAGCTTCGTGCCGGCCAAGCAGGGTGATGTCGCCCAGGACGGCTGGGTCAGCGTACCCATCGATTTCAAGATTCATTAATTGGTAATCAGCCGGCTTTATTCTCGCGGTGTGTCTGTAACCGTCATCGCGAGCAAGCTCGGCTCCCACACACGAGGGAACTCATCATGACGTTACTGGCATCTCCACTGGAATCCATCGAAAGCGCGGTGATCTGGCTGCTGGTGGTCTTCTCTGTCGCAACCTGGGGCCTGGCATTGCTCAAGGCTTTGCAGTTCGGCCGGTTGAAGGCGCAGGACCGCAAATTTCACAAGCGCTTCTGGGCGGCGTCGAGTCTGGACTCCGCCGCCGAGTTGAGCGAAACCCAGCCCGGCGCTGCAGCGCGGGTGGCACAGGCCGGTTATGCGGCGATTCAGGTGGGCGAGGCGCCGCAGGCCAATGACCTGAGCCAGGCGATCAACCATCAGGATCGTCTCGAACGTGCCTTGCGCCAGCAGATCGTCCGCGAGCGCCGTTCGCTGGAAACCGGTCTGGCGGTGGTCGCGAGTATTGGCAGCACCTCACCGTTCATTGGTCTGTTCGGCACGGTGTGGGGAATCATGGAAGCGTTGAAAGGTATCAGCGCGGCGGGCTCGGCTAGCCTGGAAACGGTCGCCGGTCCCATCGGTGCAGCGCTGGTCGCCACCGGTGTGGGGATCGCGGTCGCGGTGCCGGCGGTGCTGGTTTACAACTACTTTTTGCGTCGTCTGAAACTGACGGCGGCGGACCTGGATGACTTTGCCCACGACTTCTACAGCCTGGCGCAAAAGAGCTCGTTCCGTGTGCTGATCCACCCGACCGCGCACAAGGCTGCGGCCCAGGGCAACGCAACAAAAGTGAAGGAGGCGTCCTGATATGGCCTTCTCCACGCAAGACAGCGACGAGGTGCTGAGCGAGATCAACGTGACGCCGCTGGTGGACGTGATGCTGGTGCTGCTGGTGGTGTTCATCGTCACCGCGCCGCTGCTGACCAACGCGATACCGATCAACCTGCCGAAAACCGAAGCGGTGGCACCGGTCGAGCAGAAAGACCCGTTGGTGGTGAGCATCGACGGTACGGGAAAACTGTTTATCAACAAGGACGAAATCCAGCCGGATTTGCTGGAGTTCAACCTCAAATCGGCCAAGGCCAAGGACCCGGAAGTGCGCGTGCAATTGCAGGCCGACAACGGGGTGAATTACGGCGAAGTGGCGCGAGCCATGGCTTCGATTGAGCGGGCGGGCATCACCAGGCTGTCGGTGATCACTGCACGATAAGGGTTTGACGTTTTTCCGGGGCCGTCTCCTTGGCAGGGTGCGGCCCCTTTTTTGTTCGTTGCTTGATATTCGTTTAGGGTCTTAATAAATAGCTTCTTATTCCTTAACGAATATAAATCCCGTCCCTATACTCGTTCAGGAACAGACACGACGCAGGAGAGCTCCCCCATGCGCAACGAATCAATCCGCTATCTGATTTTGCCGGGCTGGCAAGGATCGCCAGAAGATCATTGGCAAACCCACTGGCAAAACAGCCTGCCGAACAGCGCGCGGGTGGAGCAGGCCGACTGGCTGACGCCGCGTCGTGAAGACTGGGTCGCGGCGCTGGCCGAGGCGATTGCCGCCGACAGCTCGCCGGTGATTCTCATCGCGCACAGCCTGGGCTGCATCACCGTGGCGCACTGGGCGGCGACCGCGCCGCTGCATCACCTGCGTCAGGTGCGCGGCGCGCTGCTGGTCGCTCCGGCGGATGTCGAACGCCCGGCTTGCGCGCCGGCACTGCGCAATTTCGCACCGATTCCGACCGATCTGTTGCCGTTCCCGAGCCAGGTCGTCAGCTCCGACAACGACGCCGCCGTCAGCGCGCCGCGTGCGCTGGAACTGGCGCGCAACTGGGGCGCCGAGGCGGGGATTCTCGCAGGCGCCGGCCATATCAACGTGAAGTCCGGGCATCAACGCTGGGAGCAGGGATTCGCTTATCTGTATCGCCTGCAAAACCGCATGGAACACCACGCCCGGCGCCGTGCCTGACCCATTATTTTTTCAACGCCCCCGTCTCCCGGCGATTTGGGGCGGGAGTCTGCCATGAATTTTGAAACCTTCGGTCAGCCGTTGCTGACCTTTCCCGATGCGGAAAAAAGTCCCCTGAGCATTCGCGCCAAGGCGCTGGTGTTCGTCGATCCGCGCTCACGCCAGTTGCGCGAGGAAATGGCCCAACTCGCACCGCGCTCGATCTCGGTGTTGATTCGCGGTGAGACCGGCACCGGCAAGGAATTGCTCGCCCGCCACATCCACCGTGCCAGTGATCGCAGCGGGCTGTTTGTCTCGGTCAATTGCGGTGCGATCAGCCCGACCTACGCCGATGCCGAATTGTTCGGCTACGCCGCCGGCAGTTACAGCGGTTCGGCCAGCAGCCGCGCTGGCTGGTTCGGCTCGGCCAACGGCGGCACCTTGTACCTGGACGAAATCGGCGACCTACCGCTGCCGATCCAGATCAAGTTGCTTGCCGCCCTGGAAAATCACGAAGTCACCCGCGTCGGTGCTCATCAACCGAGCCCTGTGGACGTACGTCTGGTGGCGGCGACCAGCATCGATCTGGCGCAAGCGGTGGCGGCGGGGAAATTCCACGAGCGGCTTTATCACTATCTCAGCGAAGGGCAACTGGAACTGCCGGCACTGCGCGCGCGGGTCGGCGACATTCTGTCGCTGGCCGAGTACTTCCTCGGCATCTACAGCCAGCGCCTCGATCTGCCGGTGCCGCTGATAAGCGAAGCGGCGCAGCAGGTGCTGGAACAACACAGTTGGCCGGGCAACACTCGGGAGCTGGAAAATGTCATTCATTTTGCGCTGCTGGTGAGCACCGGCGACGAAATCCTGCCGGAGCACCTGAACCTGCCCGAGGTGTCTGGGCCGCTGGTTCAGATCGAGCGTCAGGCGGCGAGCATCAGCCTCAATGGCACCGCCGACGAACGTAAGGCATTGAAAGAATTGCTGTTGAGTCTGAGCGAGGCGTTGTAACCATTTTGTTCAACATGAACAAAATGGAATATGAAGCTGAATAAACGTTATTGTCCGGGAATAAAAAATCCCGGTATTGTCCGCTTCACGCCAGCAGTAGCACATCGCTGGCACACGTATTAATGCCGTCGTCGATGACGACCGATTTTCGATAAGGACACTGCATGAAAAAGGTTCTGTTGTTTACCGCATTGGCGGCTGCTCTGACTGCTTCCCTGGCCCAGGCCGGCGAGAAACTGGTGGTGGCCGCGACGCCAGTGCCGCACGCCGAGATCCTCGAACTGATCAAACCGACCCTCGCCAAAGAAGGCGTGGATCTGGAAATCAAAGTCTTCACCGACTACGTTCAGCCGAACGTACAAGTGGGCGAGAAGCGTCTGGACGCCAACTACTTCCAGACTCTGCCGTACCTGAACAGCTTCAACCAGGGCAAATACAAGGACGACAAGGCCAAGTACCTGGTAACCGTGCAAGGCGTTCACGTTGAACCGTTCGGTGGTTACTCGAGCAAGTACAAGACCCTGGCCGAATTGCCTGACGGCGCCACCATCGCCATTCCGAACGAAGGCAGCAACAGCGGTCGCGCACTGATCCTGCTGCAGAAGGCCGGCCTGATCGAGCTGAAAGATCCGAAGAACGCCCTGGCCACGCCAAAAGACATCGCCAAGAACCCGCACAACTTCAAGTTCAAGGAACTGGAGTCGGCCCTGCTGCCGCGTGTTCTGAAAGAAGTCGATCTGGACATGATCAACACCAACTATGCGCTGGAAGCCAAGCTGAACCCGACCAAGGACGCCCTGGTGATCGAAGGCGCGGATTCGCCTTACGTGAACTTCCTGGTCGCCCGTGAAGACAACAAGAACAGCGATGCCATCAAGAAACTGGCCGCTGCCCTGACCAGCCCTGAAGTCAAAGCGTTCATCGAGAAGAAGTACGACGGCGCGGTACTGCCGGCGTTCTGATCAGACGCAGCAACACAACCCCTTCAGGTATGAAAACGCCGATGGCCAGTGATGGTCATCGGCGTTTTTGTGTGTGCAGGTGAGGGTGTCTTTAGGCTCAGGCTATCCCGGTTTTCAAAGCCCGGCGCAACGCCACCAACAATTTCACGATTTCCTGCGGATCCAGTCGCTGCGGCACTTTTACGTCCATGTTCTCTTCCTTGTTATGGTTTGGCCGGGGGAGTCTGGCCAAAAGCTGTTCGTCCTTGGAGGGCCTTCATGAAAAAAAGATCCGTCCTACAGCGGAAGGAAAAATAGCTTTCTTATTCTGTCGGGGCAAATCCCGCGCAGCAGTTCCTGAAGAAGTTCTCCGACGTCGAAGCGCTGACTGGGAGATGGCCAGGCGGGCGGTTTTCCGATGACGGGCTCTTGGCTGGCAGGGCTAATCAGGCCAATTCCACGCCGGCTCATCCAGAACCCTCTGCCCGACGATCCCGGTCTGGCCGAGGGTTTTTTCCAGCACGATGCAATTGCATTCCGGGTCTTGCTGCAGCGCCGAAATCAACCGCCGGGCATGGGATACCACCCACACCTGACACTGCTCCGACACGCGGATAATCAAGCGCGCCAGCGCCGGCAGCAGGTCCGGATGCAGGCTGGTTTCCGGTTCGTTCAGCACCATCAGCGACGGCGGGCGTGGGGTCAGCAGCGCGGCGACCAGCAGCAGATAACGCAATGTTCCATCCGACAGTTCCGCCGCCGACAACGGTCGCAACAAACCCTCCTGAAAAAACTCGATGGCAAAGCGGCCGCCCGCCAGCGGTGCAATATTCAGCCGTGCGCCGGGAAACGCATCACTGATCGCGGCCTGCAACGCGTCGGGATCGCCGATCTCGCGGATCGTCTGCAACGCGGCTGCCAGATCTCGCCCGTCGTGATGCAGCACCGGCGTGCGGGTGCCCAGTTGCGGCTGGCGCACCGGGGCGTCGGCGTCGCTGCGAAAGTGATCGTAGAAGCGCCAGCGGCGGATGAACTCGCGCATCTGGAACACTTCCGGCGAGCTGCGCAGGCTGCCGACCTGATCGAACAGGCTGTCGAAGTTCGGCGTGTGCTGGGCCAGCACGTCCCAGTTGCGGCCGTCACGGACACGGATCATCCGCCCGTCGCGATCCACCAGCAAACTCGCCGGACGATACAGCGGGCCGGCCCAGATGCATTCCTTTTTGATTTCCGGGTCGAGGGAGAAGAACGAAAGACTCGGCTCCGGCAATCCCAAGGCGATCGAATAGCTGAAGTCCTCCCCGGCAAAGCCCAGGCGCAGGCGTTTGACGCCCCGGCGCACGGTGGACTGGATCGGCACCTCGCCGTTGCGCATGCGCCGGGTGATGGTTTCCGGTCCGGCCCAGAAGGTCGAATCCAGCCCACCCTCGCGGGCCAGCGCATTGACCACGCCGCCCTGAGCGGTTTCCGCCAGCAGCCGCAGCGCCCGGTACAGGTTGGACTTGCCGCTGCCGTTGGGGCCGGTGATCAGGTTCAGACGGCCCAGCGGAATCACCAATTTATTGATCGAGCGGTAATTGGCTACCGCGAGGGTCTTGAGCATGAAAATCCTTCTTGGGTGCCCCGAAATCCGGGTCAGGATACTCGCTGCACATAAATGCCTGTATCGCGCGGACGAAGGTTGAACCCTGTTCTAAGCTCACAGTCGTATCGTCACTTGCACGTTCGTACACAGGAAGGAGTCTGCATGGCGAGTCCCGGATTGAAAACAGCGGTCATGCTGAGTCTTTTCGCTTTGTTGAGCGCATGCGGCGAGAAAAAGGCGCCCGAAGAGTACCTGCCCCGGGTCTTCGTCCAGGAAGTGAGCCCCGTCAATTACGCCGCCACCGTGACCCTCACCGGCGATGTTCAGGCGCGGGTGCAGACCGAACTGTCGTTCCGCGTCGGCGGCAAGATCATTCAGCGCATGGTCGATGTCGGTGACCGCGTCTCCGCCAGACAAGTGCTGGCCAAACTCGATCCGAAGGATTTGCAGACCAACGTCGATTCCGCCCAGGCCCAGGTGCTGGCCGAGCAGGCGCGGGTCAAACAGAGCGCCGCCGCGTTCGTCCGCCAACAGAAACTCTTGCCCAAGGGCTACACCAGCCAGAGCGAATACGATTCCGCGCAGGCCGCATTGCGCAGCAGCCAGAGTGCCCTGAGCGCGGCCCAGGCGCAGTTGGCCAACGCCAGGGATCAATTGAGCTACACCTCGCTGATCGCCGATGCGCCCGGCGTCATCACCGAGCGTCAGGCCGAAGTCGGCCAGGTGGTTCAGGCCACAGCGCCGATTTTCAGCCTGGCCCGGGACGGCGACCGCGACGCCGTGTTCAACGTGTACGAGTCCCTGCTGGCCGAGCGGCCGGCGGAACGTTCGATCGTCGTGAGCCTGCTCGACAACCCCGCCATCAAGACCACCGGTACCGTGCGCGAAATCACCCCGGCGGTGTCCGCGCAGTCTGGCACGGTGCAGGTCAAGGTCAGCCTCGACAGCCTGCCGCAGGGGATGCAACTGGGCTCGGTGGTGAGCGCCACGGCCAAGGGCACTGGCAAGTCGGCCGTTGAATTGCCGTGGTCGGCGCTGACCAAGAACGTCAGCGATCCAGCGGTGTGGATGGTCGACGATAACGGTGAAGCGCAGCTGCACAACGTCACCGTCGGCCGCTACCTGATCGGCAAGGTCATCATCAGCGAAGGTCTCAAGGGCGGGGAAAAAGTCATTGTCGCGGGTGGGCAATTGCTGCATCCGGGCATGAAGGTCGAAATTGCCGAAAACACCTACAAGGGCCTGCAACCGGGAGCGCAGCCATGAAGCGTCTGGGGCTGATATCCATTGGCGTGTTGCTGGCCGCCTGTTCGAAAAGCGAGCCACCGCCGGAGCCGGTACGGCCGGTGTTGTCGGTCAGGGTCGAGGCGATGAACGAGGAAAACCTCGGGCGTTTCGCCGGCAGCATTCAGGCGCGCTATGAAAGCAACACCGGTTTTCGCGTCGGCGGGCGCATTGCCAGCCGCAACGTCGATGTCGGCACCGAGGTGCAAAAGGGCACGCTGCTCGCCACCCTCGATCCGTCCGATCAGCAGAACCAGTTGCGTTCGGCCCAGGGCGACCTGGCCAGGGTTCAGGCACAGCTGATCAACGCTCAGGCCAACGCCCGCCGTCAGCAAGCGCTGTTCGACCGGGGCGTGGGCGCGCAGGCGCAGCTGGACATTGCCATGACTGACCTGAAAACCACCCAGGCTTCGCTGGATCAGGCGCGGGCGGCAGTCAAACAAAGCAAGGATCAACTCGACTACACCGAGTTGCGTTCGGATCACAAAGCCGTGGTGACCGCGTGGAATGCGGAGGCCGGGCAAGTGGTGACGGCGGGCCAACAGGTGGTGACCCTGGCGCAACCGGACATCAAGGAAGCCGTGATCGATCTGCCCGACACCCTGGTCGATGAGATCCCGCCCGACGTGGTGTTTCTGGTGGCCGGGCAACTTGACCCGAGTATCAACACCACGGCGACCCTGCGCGAGATCGAACCGCAGGCACAAAGTGCGACGCGCACCCGACGCGCACGGCTGACCCTGGCTAATACGCCCGACGGCTTCCGCCTCGGCACCGCGATCAGCGTCACCCTCAGCTCGGCGATCAAGCCGCGTATCGAATTACCAGCCACGGCGTTGCAGGAGGTCGACGGCAAACCGCGAATCTGGGTCATCGACACCCGGAGCAAAACCGTCAACCCGCGCGACGTCAGCGTGATCAGCCGCACCGACAACAGCGTGGTGCTCGCGGGGGGCGTGAAGAACGGCGAGCGCGTGGTCAGCGCCGGCGTCAACAGCCTCAAACCCGGACAATCCGTGAAACTTGACGAGGACAGTCAATGAAAGGCTCTTTCAATCTCTCCGAATGGGCCCTCAAGCATCAGTCTTTCGTCTGGTATCTGATGTTCGTGGCATTGCTCATGGGGGTGTTTTCCTACTTCAATCTGGGGCGCGAGGAAGACCCTTCGTTCACCATCAAGACCATGGTGATCCAGACCAGATGGCCAGGTGCGACTCAAGAGGAAACCCTCAAGCAGGTCACCGACCGCATCGAGAAAAAACTCGAGGAACTCGATTCCCTCGACTACGTGAAAAGCTACACGCGCCCCGGCGAATCGACGGTCTACGTGTACCTGCGCGACACCACCAGTGCCAAGGACATACCGCAAATCTGGTACCAGGTGCGCAAGAAGATCGACGATATTCGCGGGCAGTTTCCTCAAGGCATTCAAGGGCCGGGATTCAACGACGAATTCGGTGACGTGTTCGGTTCGGTGTACGCCTTCACCGCCGACGGCCTGACCATGCGCCAGTTACGCGATTACGTGGAACAGGCGCGGGCCGAGATCCGCAGCGTGCCGGGGCTGGGCAAGATCGAGATGATCGGCCAGCAGGATGAAGTGATTTACCTGAACTTCTCGACCCGCAAACTGGCGGCGCTGGGCATCGATCAACGACAAGTCGTGCAGAGCCTGCAATCGCAGAACGCGGTGACTCCCGCCGGTGTGATCGAGGCGGGCCCCGAGCGGATTTCGGTGAGAACGTCCGGGCAGTTCGCTTCGGAGAAAGATCTGGCCGAGGTCAATCTCAAACTCAACGACCGCTTCTATCGCCTGGCCGATATCGCCGAAATCACTCGTGGTTACGTCGACCCGGCCACCCCCGAGTTCCGCTTCGACGGCAAGCCGGCGATCGGTCTGGCGATTGCCATGCAGAAGGGCGGCAACGTTCAGGAGTTCGGCAAGGCCCTGCACAAACGCATTGATGAGGTGACGGCGGATCTGCCGGTGGGCGTGGGTGTGCACACGGTGTCCGATCAGGCGGTGGTGGTAGAGGAAGCCGTCGGCGGCTTCACCAGCGCGCTGTTCGAAGCGGTGGTGATCGTGCTGGTGGTCAGCTTCATCAGCCTCGGAGTGCGCGCCGGGCTGGTGGTGGCGTGCTCGATTCCGCTGGTGCTGGCGATGGTGTTTGTGTTCATGGAATACAGCGGCATCACCATGCAGCGGATTTCCCTCGGTGCTCTGATCATCGCCCTCGGCTTGTTGGTGGACGACGCGATGATCACCGTGGAAATGATGGTCACGCGCCTGGAAATGGGCGAGAGCAAGGAAGAGGCCGCGACATTCGCCTACACCTCGACCGCGTTCCCGATGCTCACCGGTACGCTGGTGACGGTCGCCGGTTTCGTCCCCATCGGTCTCAACGCCAGCTCGGCCGGCGAGTACACCTTCACGCTGTTCGCGGTGATTGCCGTGGCGATGATCGTGTCCTGGATCGTGGCGGTGTTCTTCGCCCCGGTGATCGGCGTGCACATTCTCAGCACCAACGTGAAACCCCATGAAGCCGAACCGGGACGCGTCGGCCGCGCATTCAATGGCGGTTTGCTGTGGTGCATGCGCAATCGCTGGTGGGCCATCGGCATCACCGTGCTGTTGTTTGTGCTGGCGGTGTTCTGCATGCGGTTTGTGCAGAATCAGTTTTTCCCGTCCTCGGACCGGCCGGAAATCCTGGTCGACCTCAACCTGCCGCAAAACGCCTCGATCGACGAAACCCGCAAGGCCGTCGACAAACTCGAGGCCACGCTCAAGGGCGATGCGGACATCGTGCGCTGGAGCACCTACATCGGCCAGGGTGCGATTCGTTTCTACCTGCCGCTCGACCAGCAATTGCAGAACCCGTACTACGCGCAACTGGTGATCGTCAGCAAAGACTTCGAAGCCCGCGAGGCGCTGAGCAAGCGCCTGCGCGAACGTCTGCACAAGGATTTCGTCGGCATCGGCAGCTACGTGCAGGCGCTGGAAATGGGCCCGCCGGTGGGGCGTCCGATCCAGTACCGGATCAGCGGCAAGGACATTGATCAGGTGCGCAAGCATGCCATCGACCTGGCGACTGAACTGGACAAGAACGAGCACATCGGCGAGATCATTTACGACTGGAACGAGCCAGGCAAAGTCCTGCGAATCGACATCGCCCAGGACAAGGCGCGCCAGCTCGGCCTGTCGTCCGAAGACGTGGCGAACCTGATGAACGGCATCGTCAGTGGCGCGCCGCTGACCCAGGTCGACGACGATATCTACCTGATCAACGTGGTCGGTCGGGCTGTGGATTCCGAGCGCGGTACGCCGGAAACCCTGCAGAACCTGCAAATCGTTACGCCCAACGGCACGTCGATTCCACTGCTGGCCTTCGCCACGGTTCGTTATGAGCTGGAGCAGCCGCTGGTGTGGCGTCGTGATCGCCTGCCGACCATCACCATCAAGGCGTCGGTGCGTGACGAGATTCAGCCGACCGATCTGGTGAAAATCCTCAAGCCGTCCATTGATGCCTTCGCCGAAAAGCTGCCTGTGGGCTACAAGGTCGCCACCGGCGGTACGGTCGAGGAAAGTGGCAAGGCGCAAGGGCCGATCGCCAAGGTGTTGCCGTTGATGCTGTTCCTGATGGCGACTTTCCTGATGATCCAGCTGCACAGTGTGCAGAAGCTGTTCCTGGTGGCCAGCGTCGCGCCACTGGGGTTGATCGGCGTGGTGCTGGCGCTGGTGCCGACCGGTACGCCGATGGGCTTCGTGGCGATCCTCGGGATTCTGGCGTTGATCGGCATCATCATCCGCAACTCGGTGATCCTCGTGACCCAGATCGACGAATTCGAGCGCAAAGGCTACTCGCCCTGGGATGCAGTGGTGGAAGCGACCGAACACCGACGCCGGCCGATTCTGCTGACCGCTGCGGCGGCGAGCATGGGCATGATCCCGATCGCCCGGGAAGTGTTCTGGGGGCCGATGGCCTACGCGATGATCGGCGGGATTGTGGTGGCGACCCTGCTGACACTGCTGTTTCTGCCGGCGCTGTATGTGGCCTGGTACAAGATTCGCGAGCCGAAGAAGGACGCTTCGACATCGGCCCATTAAGCAGGCTTGTTACATATTTGCGAAGGGTCTGACTTACAGCGTCGGTGTATTCAGTTAACGTCCCCGATCCTTTGGGAGAAGGGACGTCTGATGTCTACCGTTATTCGCTGGCTGCGCGCGCTATTGCTGATTGCCGGATTGTGCGTTTCATCCCTGTCATGGGCCGACACGTCATTGGAAAACTCGCTGTGGCGCGTGCAACTCGATCCTGCAACGCTGGCTGTCCGTGTCACCCCGGCCGGCGGCGAGACGGTGCAGGCATCGGCCGGGATTGCCCCACACAAGGTCAGTCAGTTGAGCAGACGCGACAACCGCATCGACTGGCAATGGGATGGCGGGGCCTGGACCCTCAGCGCCACGCTCGATCAACGTGATCTGTCCTTCTCGATCAAGGCGCGTGAGCCGGCAGAACTGGAATTTCTCCATCAGCCCGCCAGCGCGCTGGGCAAGGCGCTGATCTGGCCTCTGGCCGAGGGGCACTATGTGCCGCGTGGCGATCCGGTATGGCAGGCCTTTCTGTTGAGTCAGGGGGAATTCAATACCACTCAGGATCTGAGCTTGCCGCTCTGGGGCGTTGAACATGACGGGTTCAGCCTGCATTGGCTGATGACCAATCCCTACAACAATCGGCTGCTGTTCAGCGACCAGGGCAAGGCTCTGGCACTGTCCGCCCGGCATCGTTTCACCCCGCTCGAGCCGTCCACACCAATGACATTCACCCTGTTTCTCGGGGCGGCCGACCCGTTGGCTGGCGCCAAACGCTACCGGCAGTGGCTGATCGATAACGGTCGCCATGAAAGCTTGAACAGCAAATTCGAAAAAACACCTGAGGCGAAGCGGCTGTTGGGCGCCAGTCATCTGTACCTGTGGGGCAACGACCTGCTGGGCGCCAGGGATGTACGCAGTTGGCCCTTGCTGCTCGACACCTTGCGCGGGGGTGATGCGTTGATCCGTGAACTGAAAGCGGGAATGGATCATGAGGCGTTGCAGATCCTTGCCAGTGGCACGGTGTTGAACGGTTATCAGAAAAAAGTGCTTCTGCGCAGTCTCAACCACGCCTTGAATACGCTGGCGCGCAAGACCTGGCAGGCCCGTGCCGTGCCGGACATGCAGGCTCTGGCGAGCGGTTACGCTGATGTGCGCGCGCAAGTGGCAGCTTCACTCGGTGAAGCGCTGACCCCCGAGCCCGAGCGCTGGGGCAGCACCTTGTCATTGGAAACGATCAGGCAAGTACAGAATGCCGGTCTGTTGCGTCTGTGGTTGGGATTGGGCGAAGGCTGGGAAGGTGGCCTGTGGCACCCCGAGGCGATCAAGGCCGGCGTGGCGGCGGGTTATCTGATCGCACCGTATGACTCCTATGAAACGGCGCTGAGCCGCAATGAAAACCCTGACTGGACCACGGCCCATCTGGGGGACAAGGCAAATCTTGAATGCGCAATCGTAAAGAGCGACGGAACGCTGAAAAGCGGCTTCCAGCAATCGGGGCATTACACCGATCCACGTTGCGTGCGGCCGTTGCTTGAACAGCGGGTCGCGGCGATTCGCGACGCCGCCGGTTTCAACAGCTGGTTTCTCGATGCCTATGCCACCGGCATGCTGTTCGACAGCTACCGACCCGGGGCAACGATGACCCAGGCCCAGAATGCCGCAGGCAACATCGGGGCATCACGCTGGATCAATGAAGTGTTGAAACTGCCCACCGGTTCAGAGGATGGCAACGCAACGACCGCGCAAGGCGTGTTGTTCACCCATGGCATGCAGACCCCGGTGATCGGTTGGGGTGACGTCGAAATGAGCAAGAACCCCGAATCCAGGTACTTTGCAGGCAAGTGGTATCCGCCGGAGCAGCCAGAGGTTTTCTTCAAACCTGTGCCGATCAAAGAGTCTTTGCGGCGTATTCACTTTGATCCGGCCAGCCGCTTGCCGTTGTATCAGGCGGTGTTCCATGGGTCGGTCATCACGTCCCACCATTGGCTGTTCGATAGTCTGAAACTGACCAATGTAAGGGCGGACAACGAACTCGCACAGTTGCTCTACAACGTTGCGCCGCTGTATCACCTCAGTGCTGACACGCTTGCACAGCGATTGCCGCAGATTGCCCGTCAGGATGCGTTCTTCCGGCCTTTGCATGAGCGTCTGGCGACCCAGGCGCTCACCGGTTTCGAATGGTTGAGCGCGGACCGGCTGGTTCAGCAGACCTCCTTTGAAGACGGCACGCTTTTGCTGGCCAATTTTGATATTCAGGCGCGTGAAGTACAGGGGCAGACGCTGCCCGGGCGGAGCCTTACGGTGCGTTCACCCGAAAGTGCGCCGACCCGGTTTCAGATTGAGGCGAGGCCCTGAGTTTCAGGTTTTGCGCCAGACACTCGCCAGCCATGGCTGCTGCTCCCGCGGCAACCCTGCCGGCCGGTAGTAATGCTCAAGTTCCACGAATCCGGCAGCGGTCAACAACCCGCGCCATGCCTCCAGATCGTGGTACGAGCCATAACGCGGCCCGTTCCAGCCTTCACGGTTGTCCCCGCGAGGATTGGAGCTGAACAACACGCCCCCCGGTTTCAGTGTCCCGTGCAACTGCTTCAACACCCGTGGCAATTCCTGCAACGGCACATGAAACAGCACCGCATTGGCGAAGATTCCGTCGAAGCGTTCTGCCGGCAGATCCAGCTTCAGAAAGTCCTGACACCACACTTCACAGCCACTGTCCTCTCGAGCCATCTGCGCGAATTTTTCCGCGCCGTCGAGGCCGACGGCGATGTGACCCATCCGTGTGAAGGTCTGCAAGTCCCGGCCCGGCCCGCAGCCGAAGTCGAGAATGGAAAGCGGCCCTTCAGCCTGAATATGCCGCAGCAGGGCGTCGATGTTCTGGCTGACATCATGGTCGCGGGTGCCTTCACGAAAATCCTCGGCCACCGCGTTGTAGTGGCCGAGGGTAGTGGAGGTGATCTGTTCCAGATCGATAGGCGTCTGTTTCATGGTCGGGCTGCGCTGACAATGGATGTTGCCGACTATACGCCATGGGATTCAGCGCTTGTTCAACCCTCGCGCCAGACGGTCGCCGCCCAGTTGAATCACCGCCACCAGCGCCACCAGCAGCACGATCACGGTCAGCATGATCTGGCTGTCGAAGCGCTGATAGCCGTAGCGATAGGCGATGTCGCCCAGACCGCCGGCGCCAATCGCTCCGGCCATTGCCGATGAGTTGATCATCGTCACCAGCGTAATGGTGAACCCGCCGACGATGCCCGGCAGCGCTTCGGGCAGCAGCACATGCCAGACGATGTGCCAGCGCCGGCAACCCATGGCCTGCGCGGCTTCGATCAAGCCGTGGTCGACTTCACGCAGGCTTACTTCGGCAATCCGCGCAAAAAACGGCGTGGCCGCGATGGTCAGCGGCACAACGGCCGCCCAGACACCGTAGGTGGTGCCGACGATCAGCCGGGTGAACGGGATCAGTGCCACCATCAGAATCAGGAACGGAATCGAGCGAAACAGGTTCACGAAAGCACCCAACGCACGATTGAGCACTGGCGCCTCGTAGATGCCGCCCTTGTCGCTGGTGACCAGAATCACTGCCATGGGAATCCCGGCGAGCAATGCAATCAGCGATGACACGCCAACCATCAGAAACGTGTCGATGAAACCCTGCAGCAAGCGATCAAACCACATAACCCAGCACCTCCGTGCGTTGTGCCCACTGGCCCGCACGCTGACGCAGTTCCTCGGCGTTCAGCTTCGATCCCGCGACTGCCAGCAGCAATTGTCCGAGTGCATGGCCCTGAATCCGCTCCACGCCCCCCTGCAGCAATTTCACCCGACCACCGAGGGCGGCGAACAGCGCGGCCAGATCCGGTTCATCCTGCTGGCTGCCGGTGAACTGCAAACGCAGCACCACGGCCGCATCGGACGAAGACGGTTGCGCCTGCAAACGGCTCTGCAACTCTTCGGGCAAGGCATGTTGCAGTGGCGCGAGCAATGTCTGGCTGACTTCGTGCTGCGGGTTGCCGAACACTTCCCAGACCGGACCCTGTTCGACGATGCGGCCATGTTCCAGCACGACGACGCGGTCGCAGATTTCCCGGATCACCGCCATTTCGTGAGTGATCAGCACGATGGTCAGGCCCAGGCGTTTGTTGATCTCGCGCAGCAGGCCGAGGATCGACTGTGTGGTTTCCGGATCGAGGGCGGAGGTGGCTTCGTCGCAGAGCAGAATGTCCGGGTCGTGCACCAGCGCGCGAGCGATGCCGACGCGCTGTTTCTGCCCGCCCGACAACTGCGCCGGATACGCCTTGTGCTTGGCTTGCAGGCCCACCAGCTCCAGCAGTTCGCGAACCTTTTTTTCCCGTTGCTCCTTCGGGACGCCGGCGACTTTCAGTGGCAGTTCGACGTTCTGCCACACCGTTTTCGCTGACATCAGGTTGAAGTGCTGGAAGATCATGCCGATCCGCCGGCGCAGGGCGACGAGGCGATCTTCGTCGTACTCGCCGATGTCCACCTGATCGATCAGCACCCGGCCCGAGGTCGGTTGTTCGAGGCGGTTGATGGTGCGGATCAGCGATGACTTGCCGGCGCCGCTGCGGCCGATAATGCCGAACACTTCACCGCGCTGGATTGCCAGGTCGATGCCTTGCAGGGCCGCGACCGGGCCTTGTTTGCCGTCGTAGGTTTTGCCGAGCCCGACGAAACGCACATGGGCACGGTTCAGTTCGGGATGCAGTTCGGTGCGCTGCGCAAGCGCGGGTGACTCTGGAAGATCCAGTCGCCGTTGAATGGCTGCCGTCATCCTCAGCTTTCCCAACCGGCCTGGTACAGCTTGCCGTGGGCCTTATCCAGCGCCGCGCGAACGGCCGGCGAATGCTGGTAGATATCGACGAACTTGATCAGGCGCGGGTCGTCCTTGGTCTTGGGCTGGATCACGAACTGGATCACGTATTCCTTGTGGTCGAGGCCGTCGAACAGCAACGCGGAGCCGGCATCGAAAGTCTTCGCCAGACGGATATAGGCCGGGTAGCCCTGGACCAGATCGGCGTCGTCGTAGGCGCGCACCAGTTGCACGGCTTCGACCTGGAGGATCTTGATCTTCTTCGGATTGGCGACGATGTCGTCTTCGGTGGCCTTGTAGCCGACACCCGGTTTCAGGGTGATCAGACCGGCCTTGGCCAACAGTTGCAGACCGCGTCCGCTGTTGATCGGGTCGTTGGCGATGGCGACGCTGGCGCCCTCAGGCAGTTCGTCGAAGCTTTTGTATTGCTTCGAGTACAGGCCGACGTTGTTGATGATGCCCGGCGCGAACGGCACCAGGTCGAAACCGGAAGCGGCCTTGGCGTTTTCCAGGAACGGGATGTGCTGGAAGTAGTTCACGTCGATGTCACCGGCGGCGAGGCTGACGTTCGGTGCGATCCAGTCGGTGAACTCCACCAGTTCCACTTTCAGGCCCTGTTTGGAGGCTTCTTCGACGGCCGCTTCCAGCGGAATCGCGAACGCGGCGGTGGTGCCGATTTTCAACGGCGCATCGGCAGCGAACACCGCCGAGCTGAACAGGCCGAAGGCCAGGGCCAGTGCTTTGACTGGGTGGGAGAGCAGTTTCTTGGTCATGGTGGTTTTCCAGTCAGTTGAATCAGCCTGATCGCTCCCATGCTGAGGTGGGAACGATCGGTGCAAGGGTTAGTGTCGGTAGTGGGCGCCCGTGTGTTGCTGCGGCAGGTGCGCTTCGCCGTGAAACAGTTTTTCCCGCAGGCTGCCGGTGTCGTATGCGGTCTTGTACGAGCCGCGCCGTTGCAGTTCGGGAATCACCAGGTCGATGAAATCCACATAGCTTTCCGGGGTGACGATGCGGGTCAGGTTGAAGCCGTCCAGACCGGTCTCGGCGATCCACGATTCCAGCTCATCCGCCACTTGTTGCGGTGAGCCGACCACGGTGATGTAGCGCCCGCCGAGGGCGTGCTGGTCGAGCAATTTGCGCCGGGTCCAGTCGTTGTTCTGCAGGTTCGTGGTGGCGGACTGGATCGCGTTGCTCTTGACGTACTGGATCGGCTCGTCGATTTCGTAGCGGGAAAAATCGATCCCGGTGGACGCCGAAAAATGCGCCACGCCCGCCTCGGCGCTGGCGTAGCTCAGGTATTCGGCGTGCTTGGCCCAGGCCGCTTCCTCGGTCTCGCCGACGATCACGTTCAGGCCCATGAACACCTTGATGTCCTCCGGGTTGCGCCCCGCTTCGACGGCGCTGGCACGGACCTTGTCTACTTGCACCCTGGTCGATGGCTTGTTCTGGCCGCTGATGAACACGCACTCGGCATGACGTCCGGCGAACAGCAGACCGCGATCCGAACTGCCGGCCTGGAACAGCACCGGCGTGCGCTGCGGCGACGGTTCGCACAGGTGATAACCCTCGACCTGATAGAACTCGCCCTTGTGTTCGACCTTGTGCACCTTGTCTGGCTGCGCGTAGATCCGCTGTTGTGGATCGTTGAGTACCGCGCCGTTTTCCCAACTGCCTTCCCAGAGTTTGTAGAGCACTTCGAGGTACTCGTCGGCCTGGTCGTAACGCCGGTCGTGCTCGACCTGTTCGCTCAGGCCCATGGCCTTGGCGGCGCTGTCCAGATAGCCGGTGACGATGTTCCAGCCCACCCGTCCACGGCTCAGGTGATCGAGGGTCGACAGGCGGCGGGCGAACAGATACGGCGGCTCGTAGGTGAGGTTGGCGGTCAGGCCGAAACCGAGGTTTTTGGTCACCGCAGACATCGCCGACACCAGCAGCAGCGGGTCGTTGACCGGCAACTGGATCGACTCTTTCAGGGTGATGTCCACCGAGTTCTGATAGACGTCGTACACGCCGACGATGTCCGCGATGAACAGCCCGTCGAACAGCCCGCGCTCCAGCAGCTGTGCCAGCTCGGTCCAGTATTCGAGGGTCTTGTACTGGGTCGAGGTGTCGCGTGGATGAGTCCACAAGCCGTGGTTGATGTGGCCGATGCAGTTCATGTTGAACGCATTGAGCAGGATCTTTTTCTTGCTCATCAGATGGTCCCTCGCAGCGGAGGGTTTTCATCGTTGAGGTAGTAATTGCCCACCGCGTGATACTTCCAGCGCACCGGGTCGTGCAGGGTGTGCACCCGGGCGTTGCGCCAGTGACGGTCGAGGCCGTGCTCGATCAGGGTGGCCTGGCTGCCGGCCAGTTCAAACAGCGTGCTGCCGGCGGCCAGGGATATTTCGGTGCTGATCGCCCGTGCTTCGGCGACGGCAATCGAGGCTGCTGCGACCGTCTCGGCGTTGGTCTCGGCCTGGGCAGTGTCGAGGAATTCGCCGGCGCGTTCGAGCAAGGCTTCGGTGGCGTGCAGACGAATGCTCAGATGGCCGAAACTCTTGAGGGTCAGCGGGTCTTCGGTGGCCTTGTCGTTGCCCGAATCGATCCATGGCCGGGTCTTGCTGCGCACGAAGTGCAGCGCATCTTCGTAAGCGGCGCGGGCGATGCCGGTGTCGATGGCGGCGTGAAGGATCTGCGCCAGCGGGCCGACCGGGGTCGGGCGTTCGAAAGCACTCTGGAACGGGATGACATCTTCGGCAGCGACATACACGTCTTCGAACACCACCGAACCGCTGCCGGTGGTGCGCTGGCCGAAGCCGCTCCAGTCGTCGATCACGGTCAGGCCTTTGCTGTCGCGCGGGACGAAGACCAGTTGCTGCACGCCGTTTTCATCGACGACGGACGTTGGAATCCGTTGGGCGTAGATCGCGCCGGTCGCATAGAACTTGCGGCCGTTGATGCGATAGCCGCTGCCGTCGCGTTTGAGGCTGGTGACTCGGTCGTGAGCGGTCCTGGTGCCCAGTTCTGCCAGGGCATTGCCGAAGCGCCGGCCGGCGAGGACTTCGGCGTACAGGCGTTGTTTCTGCTCGTGGCTGCCATTCACCCGAAGCACTTCGAGGGCATAGAAATGGTTCTGTGGAATCTGTCCGAGCGAGCCGTCCGCCCGGGCGATCAGGGCGATGACTTTGGCCAGGGTCACGTTGGATACGCCGGCGCCGCCGTATTCCTTGGGCACGCTGATGCCCCACAGGCCGGAGCGGGAAAACACGTCGAGCTCCGGCAGCGGCAGCCGGCGTTCGCGGTCGCGCAGGTTGCTGTCGCGCTGGAAATCTTCGGCCAGGTCGCTGGCGACGATCAGGGCTTGCTCGTCGCTGGTGATAACCGCGACGGGGTGGGAAAGAGTCATGTGTTTCTCCAGAGATCTGGTCAAAGTGTTCTGGTCGTCAGATCCAGGAATGGCGAGCCGGAAGTTTTCCGTTGAGGCGATATGCGCCGACCGCGTGGTACTTCCAGCGCACCGGATCGTGCAGGGTGTGGACCCGGGCGTTGCGCCAGTGACGATCGAGGTTGAATTCGGCGAGGGTGGCGCGGCTGCCGGCCAGTTCGAAAAGTTTTTCGCTGGCCAGCAGCGATATCTCGGTGGTCAGCACCTTGGCTTCGGCCACGGCAATCGAAGCGCGGGCGGCGGATTCGGCGGTCAGTGGCGCGGCGTGTACCTGATCCAGCACTTGCCCGGCCTTGCGCAGCAATGCTTCGGCGGCGTGCAGTTCGATTTTCAGTTTGCCGATGTCGGCGATCACGTAGAGGTCATCGCTGGCCCGCTCGACCCTGGCGTCGATCCACGGCCGGGCGCGGGTCTTGACGAATTCGATGGCGTCATCGATGGCGCCACGCGCGATGCCGGCGTCGATGGCTGCCTGAATCAGCTGCGACACTGCGCCCTGGGTGTTGGGCTTTTCGTTGATTTTCCAGTTGTCCACCACGAGGCCGGCATCGACCCGCACGTTGTTCAACAGGATCGTGCCACTGGCGGTGGTGCGCTGGCCAAAACCCGACCAGTCATCGACGATGCGCAATCCCGGGGTACCGCGACGGACGAAGGCCAGGACTTGCTTGCCGTCATCGTTCAGCGCCTTGACCGCCACCCAGTGGGCGAACAGGGCGCCGGTGGAATAGAACTTCTGGCCGTTGATCACGTAGTCATCGCCGTCGGCGATGATGCGCGCTTTCAGTTCCAGGGTGTCCTTGGTGCCGCGTTCAGGTCCGGCATTGCCGATGCGCCAACCTTCGAGCACGCTCTGCAGCAGCTGTTTTTTCTGCTGTTCGGTAGCGCAGCCGAGGATCAGGTTGATGATGCCGAACTGGTTCTGCGGGATCTGCCCCAACGCCGGGTCGGCTGCGGAAATGATCGCGAACACTTCGGCCAGGGTGACGAAGGAAACCTGCGGGCCGCCGAACTCGCGCGGGATGGCGATGCTGCCCAGACCACTGCGGGTGAACTGTTCGATTTCCGACCATGGCAGCTTGCGCTGGCGGTCACGTTGGGCGGCCTGCACGCGAGCGACTTGCGCCAGTTCATGGGCGGCCTTGATGGCTTGATCGTCGTTGCGCAGCACTTGCGCGGGCAACAACAACGGGGCGATGTCTAGGTCACTCTGGACGTTTGCGTCTGCCAGACTGGACATCAGTGCCGCTCCTTGACTGCACGCAATGCCCTGGCGATCTGCACTGGGGTGATTGTGTTCCGGACCATGTTACCTACCTCACATCTCATGAAAGACGCCGCAAAAGTGCGGCGAACGAAAGAATGTCCGGTGGTCCGGTTTATATACCCTAAACGCGTATAAATTTTAAATAAACTAACTTTTGGGAATATGTATAGAAGAGGGCGTGGTCCGCCTGGTTAAGCGTGCGGCGGCGAAGGACGTTGTCCCTCGCCGATCATCGATGCTTATTTTTTTCGCGGCTCTGCTGCCTTCAGCGTTTTCTTGAGCGGCACCTTGAGGTAAGGGTTCACGCAGCCGATTTTCAGCGTTCGCGGCGGCGCCCAGCGCGAGTTGTTGCCGACCCGGTCGAGGATGCAGTAGGTGACGTCCAGCCGCAGATCTTCACCGGCTTCGGTGATGATCGCCGGTGGCACCCAGACCTGGACCGGCTTGCCGATGTCGGCCGGGGTGATGCGCGCCAGGTCCATCCGTACATCGCCCCAGCGCAAGGTGATGGCGTCGTCTTCGGCCATGTTCAGATACGGCTCGATGGTCAGCGGCACGCCGCGTCTGATCTGGTTCGCGTTGACGCCGTTGCGGCGAATGGTGTCGGGCAATGTCACCGGTGCAAGTTGCTGGTTCTCGTCGCCACACAGCGCTGGAGGCTGCCCGCCGGGGCAGTCGAGCTTCACCGTGACCCGCGCGGCTGCCGACAGCGATGGCCCGTGACCCACCCGCATGACCCGATAGTGGATGCGTGACGAGCCGCTGGCGATGAAGCTTTCCGGCACTCGCAGGCTGACCGGGGCAGCGACATCCTGCGCTGTCAGCACATGAGAGGCGACATAGCAGTTGTTCCAGAAAAGTTCGATCAAGTCGCCGGTGTCCATGTCCGGATAGGGCGGTACATCGACCCGCAAGCGGGCCGCTGCCGCGAGGTTGATGCCGTTGGTTTGCGAGGGCGCCAGGCGCGGCGCGGCCAGTTCGGGGATGTGCGAAGTGCGGGTCATGAAATCCTCTCCTTGAAGCCTTGCAGCGAAATCCGTTTCTGAAAGTTCAAAAGACCAGAATGACCTGGTAATAAAAAACAGGACTTCTCGGCCGATCGGTATTGGGTCTTGGTGATGTGCGGGTTGCGATGAGTGACTAGATAAAAGTTCGCCGAATGGCATGTCAACGGACAGGATTGTTTAATTGAAGAATTACGGACTTATCAGAATGCTCCTACATCGATAAAGCACTCTACCTATCCGGCTTGGCGAATCGGGCCACGGATTTTGCCGGGTTTGACGGTTCTGACGTCGATTGGTTTGGGTAGCTGGCTATTCGAAGGGCACTGAATTTAATTACGCCGGGTCTGTTGCAGGACATATATATGTACCGCAATGGATTGATTAAGTTCTTGGCAGGAAGGATGTAAATAAAACTTCCATCCATGGAAGTTTGTGTTCAGGAAAGTTAGCGGCTCAGCCGTTGTTTCTGAACTTGCTGAGGAACTGTCGAGTGCGTTCTTCTTTCGGATTGGCAAACAACGCTTTCGCCTCACCTTGTTCGACGATCACGCCTTTATCGAAAAACACCACGCGGTTGGCCACGTCGCGGGCGAACGCCATTTCGTGGGTGACGATCACCATGGTGCGTTTCTCCTCGGCGAGGCCGCGGATGGTCGCCAGCACTTCACCCACCAGTTCCGGATCGAGGGCCGAGGTCGGCTCGTCGAACAGGATCACTTCCGGCTCCATCGCCAGCGCCCGGGCAATCGCCACGCGCTGTTGCTGGCCACCGGACAGGCGCCGTGGGTAGGCGTCTTCCTTGCCCGCCAGGCCGACCTTGGCCAGCAGCTTCTTGCCCAGGGCAATGGCTGCATCGCGGGGGGTCTTCTTGACCACGATCGGGCCTTCGATGACGTTTTCCAGGGCGGTGCGGTGGGGGAACAGGTTGAAGTTCTGGAACACGAAGCCCACGTGCTGGCGCAGGTTGCGCACCAGGCTCTGCTGCTGGTTCAGCGGGCGGCTGGTATCGATCTCGATCTCGCCGACCTTGATCCGACCGCTGGTGGGTTCTTCGAGGAAGTTCAGGCAACGCAGGAACGTGGTCTTGCCCGAGCCGCTGGGGCCGATGATGGCCACGACCTCGCCTTCCTTCACCTCCAGATCAATGCCGTTGAGCACGACTTGACCCTTGAACTGCTTTGTCAGTTTTTCCACGACAATCATGGGTCAGGACTCCTGGTCGTGCCGATTGACCCGCTCTTCCAGCTTGTTCTGGAAGTGCGACAGCACCGTGGCCAGAATCCAGTAGATCAGCGCGGCGGCAAGATACATGGTGAAGACTTCGAAAGTCCGGGCGGTAATCAGTTGTGCCTGACGGAACAGCTCCGGCACCTGAATGGTGGCGGCCAGTGCGGTGTCCTTGACCAGTGAAATGAAGCTGTTGCCCAGCGGCGGCAAGGCCGTGCGCATGGCCTGCGGCAGGATGGCCCGGCGCAGGGTCTGCGCGCGGGTCATGCCGATGCTCGCAGCGGCTTCCCACTGGCCGCGTTCGATCGAACCGATCGCGGCACGCAGGATTTCACAGGCATAGGCGGCCATGTTCAGCGAGAAGCCGATCAGCGCCGCCGGCAGCGGGTCGAGTTCCATGCCCAATTGCGGCAAGCCGTAATAGATCACGAACAGTTGCACCAGCAACGGCGTGCCGCGAAAGAACGACACGTAGATGCGGGCCAGCCAGCTGACCGACTTGAAACGCGACAGGCGCATCAACGCCAGGCCAAAGCCCAGCAGCAGGCCGAAGAACATGCCGCCGAGGCTGAGGATTACCGTGTAGTACGCGCCCTTCAAGAGGAAGGGCGCGGAGTCCAGTGCGAGTTGGAAAGCCTCTTCCATTATTTGGTGACGTCAGCGTTGAAGTATTTCGTGGACAGCTTCTCAAGGGTGCCGTCGGCACGCAGTTCGTCGAGGGCCTTGTTCACAGCGGCCAGCAGCTCAGGCTCGCCTTTGCGCAGGGCAATACCGGCTTCCTGACGCGAGAAGGCTTCACCGGCAGCGACGGTTTTCGGCGCTTTCTTGGCATATTCCAGCGCAGCCAGACGGTCGATCAGGATGGCGTCGGTACGGCCGTTGTTCAGGTCGGCGAACTTGGTCGGATCATCGTCGTAGGTGCGAACGTCGGCACCCGGCACGTTGGCGCGGACCCACTGTTCGTAGTTGGTGCCCAGACCCACGCCGACTTTCTTGCCGGAGAGGTCAGCGGCGGACTTGATGTTCAGCGCGGCGGCCTTGTCTTTCAGCACCAGCGCCTGAATCCCGGAAACGGTGTACGGCTCGGAGAAGTCATATTTCTTCTTGCGCTCGTCGGAGATGGTCACCTGATTGACCACGACGTCCAGACGTTTGGATTCCAGGGCCGCGAGGATGCCGTCCCATTTGGTCGGCTGGATCTTGGCCTTCACGCCCAGCTTCTTGGCCAGTGCTTCGGACAGCTCGACTTCGAAACCGGACAGCTTGCCGTTCTCGTCAACGAAGCTGAATGGTGGGTAAGTGCCTTCCAGGCCGACGTTGATAACGCCTTTGTCCTTGATCTGTTGCAGTTGCTCACCGGCAACCGCCTGCCCCAGCAGACCGGCGCTCAGTGCCAGGCCCAGCGAACCTACCAGCAGATTTCGACGTAGTGCGGAAAGAATCATGACAAGCCCCTGTGTTTTCTTATGGAAGACGCTTAAGGAAAGTTGGCGAATCCGGGAATTGGACGACAGCGCTATCCTGCCTTAAAGCAGCTTATGCGTCTCTCGCGAAATTCGCCTGCGGCGAGACTATATGCCGGCTCTTTTAGAATGGAAAATAATGAATTTTCAATTTGTTATTCTTATTTAGAATATTTGTTGTTGTTTGCCGAGTGTTTCCTGGCTCCGCGTGTCCTTTCAAAGGGGACGCGGAGCGTCCCGGGCTGCATTCCCACGCAGAGCGTGGGAACGAGCGCTGCGGTACGCGCTTCGAATTACAGAAAGTCCTTGTACGCGAACAACGCCGGAGCGCCGCCGGTGTGCAGGAAGATGATGGGGCCTTCATCGAAGCGCCCGCGTCCGATGCCGTCGAGCAGCCCGGCCATGGCTTTGCCGGTGTAGACCGGATCGAGCAGCACCGCGTCCTGGCTGGCCAGCAGCTTCACTGCCGACAGCGTCCCGGCATTTGGCTCGCCATAGCGCGGGCCGAAGTATTCGTCCCACAGCTCGACCTTGAAGCTGTCCGGCAGCGCCACGCCCAGCAGGTCGGCGGTGCGTTCGGCCAAGCCCTGGACTTTCGGGCGCTGATCTTCTTCGCTGCGCGAAACCGTTACGCCGATCACCGGCAGTTGCGGCAGGGCTTCGCTCAACGCCAACGCCAGACCGCTGTGGGTGCCGGCACTGCCCGAGGCCAGGACCACGGCGGAAAATTGCAGCCCGGTGTCCTTGATCTGCTCAGCCAGCTCCAGACCGGCGCGCACGTAACCCAGCGCGCCGAGGGCGTTGGAGCCACCGATCGGCACCAGATACGGCTTCTTGCCGTTGCTGCGCAGGCGCACGGCGAGGGCGGCCAGTTGTTCGTCGGCGTTGTCGAGGTTGTCGACCAGCTCGACCTTGGTGTCGAACAGATCCAGCAGCAGGCGGTTGCCGTTGCCGGTGTAGTTGCTGTCATCGGTGCCCAGCGGATTTTCCAGCAGGGCCACGCAGCCCAGGCCCAGTTTCGCGGCCAGCGCGGCGGTCTGGCGAACGTGGTTCGATTGCAGTGCGCCGGCGGTGATCAGGGTGTCCGCGCCTTGGGCGATGGCATCGGCGGCGAGGTATTCAAGCTTGCGCAGCTTGTTGCCGCCCATGGCCAGCGGCGTCAGGTCATCGCGCTTGATGTAGACATCGCGGCCGAGCCAGGTGGACAGGCGTTCAAGTTTTTCCAGTGGGGTCGGTTGGCCGAGCAGGTCGAGGCGGTTAAAGCGTTGCAGCTGTTGTTTGATCGGTTGTGTGGACATGGTTCCGTACTGGCGGAGGAAGATCACAGGACTATAGGCACGCCGATTTTCCGGGGCAACCGCCAATCGCTTATAGCCAAAAGTGCTTGAGCCAGCACTATCGGTTCTTAATTCGCGCCCGTGGGCTTGCCGTAAAGTAGTCGCCGTTGACGCGGCCAGACAGTCCGGCCGCCCGTGAGGAGTCTTTACCGTGAGCGAGCGTTCCAGCCATTGGCAATTGCAGACCATCGTCAGCCAGCTGCGTACCGCGCGGGATCAGTGGCGGGCACAAAATGGCCGTGCTTCCGGCGAGCAGGGCGGTCGCGAATTGCCGTCCCGTGATGCGATGGCGCAGATCCTTGAAGCCCTGTGCGGCGCGCTGTTTCCGATGCGGCTGGGGCCGGTGGATCTGCGTGAAGAGAGCGAAGATTTTTACGTCGGGCACACCCTCGATGTTGCGTTGAATGCGTTGCTGGCCCAGGCACGACTCGAACTGCGTTACGTCGCCCGCCACAGCGCCCGGGATGACAGCGAAGTCGAGGCGCAGGCCACCAGGATCATTCAGGATTTCGCTCTGGCGCTGCCGGGCCTGCGCAGTCTGCTCGACACCGATGTGCTGGCGGCGTATCACGGCGATCCGGCGGCGCGCAGCGTCGATGAAGTGCTGCTGTGCTACCCGGGGATTCTGGCGGTGATCCACCATCGTCTGGCTCACCATTTGTACCGCGCAGGCCTGCCGCTGCTGGCGCGGATCAGTTCGGAAATCGCTCACTCGGCAACCGGCATCGATATTCACCCGGGCGCGCAGATCGGCCGCAGTTTCTTCATCGATCACGGGACGGGAGTGGTGATCGGCGAGACCGCGATCATTGGCGAGCGCGTTCGGATCTATCAGGCGGTGACCCTCGGCGCCAAACGCTTCCCGGCGGACGAGGACGGCCAGTTGCAGAAGGGCCATCCGCGGCATCCGATCGTCGAGGACGACGTGGTGATCTACGCCGGAGCGACGATTCTCGGGCGGATCACCATCGGCAAAGGCTCGACCATCGGCGGCAACGTCTGGCTGACCCGCAGCGTGCCGGCCGGGTGCAACCTGACCCAGGCCAATCTGCAGCATGATGACGGGACACAGAAGTAACACTTGCGCCTCATCGTTCCCGCGCAAGGCGGGAACGATCGCTCTCACTAAAGCGTCATACCCCTCCTTGAGCTAGCGTACGAAAGGTACCGCTGAGCCCTGCGATTAGTCCTGAGCGTACTATCCATGTTTAACTTGAACGTTCATTCAAGTTAAACCGGCGGTTCGCTGCCCGCTCACAACAGGAGGCTTGCCTTTGCTGAGTCCGATCATTTCAGCCATTTTCCAACCCCGTGAGGTGCACCGTTCATGAGTGCATCCTCCACCCCCGCCAGCGGTCTGGTGCGCATGAATCCACCGGTGTTCTGGTTCGCCGCAACGGTGATCCTGCTGTTCGGCCTGACGGTCATCGCCATGCCGGAACAGGCCGGCGCCTGGCTTCTCGAAGCGCAGAACTGGGCGGCCAACACGGTCGGCTGGTACTACATGCTCGCGATGACCCTCTATCTGATCTTCGTGGTGGTCACCGCATTGTCGGGCTACGGCAAGATCAAACTCGGTGCCGACCACGACGAACCCGAATTCAGTTACCTGTCCTGGGCCGGCATGCTGTTCGCCGCCGGGATCAGCATCACGCTGTTTTTCTTCTGCGTGTCCGAACCGCTGACCCACATGATTCAGCCGCCGCAAGGCGAGGCCGGCACGGCTGAAGCGGCGCGTCAGGGGATGCAGATTCTGTTTCTGCACTGGGGTCTGCACGGCTGGGGCGTGTTCGCTTTCGTCGGCATGGCGCTGGCGTATTTCGCCTACCGGCACAACCTGCCGCTGGCCCTGCGTTCGGCGCTGTACCCGCTGATCGGCAAGCGCATCAATGGCCCCATCGGTTACGCGGTGGACGGCTTCGGCATCATCGCCACGGTGTTCGGCCTCGGTGCGGACATGGGCTTCGGCGTGCTCCATCTCAACTCGGGTCTGGATTACCTGTTCGGCATCGCTCACACCCAGTGGATTCAGGTCGGCCTGATTACGTTGATGATGGGCGCGGCGATCATCGTGGCCGTCTCCGGCGTGGATAAAGGCGTGCGGGTCATGTCCGACATCAACATGCTGCTGGCCTGCGCGCTGCTGCTGTTCGTGTTGTTCGCCGGCCCCACACAGCATCTGCTCAACACCCTGATCCAGAATCTGGGCGACTACCTCGGCGCGTTGCCGATGAAGAGTTTCGACCTCTACGCCTACAACAAACCGAGCGACTGGCTCGGCGGCTGGACGGTGTTCTACTGGGCCTGGTGGATTGCATGGTCGCCGTTCGTGGGCCTGTTCATCGCACGGATTTCCCGTGGCCGGACCATCCGCGAATTCGTCTTCGGCGTGCTGCTGATCCCGCTCGGCTTCACCCTGGCGTGGATGTCGATCTTCGGCAACAGCGCCATCGACCAGGTGCTCAATCACGGTATGTCGGCTCTGGGCATTTCGGCCCTAGACAACCCGTCGATGACCCTCTACCTGTTGCTGGAAACCTACCCGTGGAGCAAGACCGTCATCGCGGTGACGGTGTTTATCAGCTTCGTGTTCTTCGTCACGTCCGCCGACTCCGGCACCGTGGTGCTCTCGACCCTGTCGGCCAAGGGCGGAAACCCGGATGAAGACGGGCCGAAATGGCTGCGGGTGTTCTGGGGCGCGATGACCGCACTGATCACCAGTGCGCTGCTGTTCTCCGGCAGCATCGATGCGCTTAAGTCGGCGGTGGTGCTGACCTCGCTGCCCTTCTCGATGATTCTGCTGCTGATGATGTGGGGCCTGCACAAAGCCTTCTATCTGCAGTCGCAGAAGCAGATCGCGCAACTGCATTCGCTGGCGCCGGTGTCCGGCTCACGGCGGGGCAAGGGCGGCTGGCGCCAGCGCCTGAGTCAGGCCGTGCACTTCCCGTCGCGGGACGAGGTGTACCGTTTCATGGACACCACGGTGAAACCGGCCATCGAGGAAGTGACGGCCGTGTTCGCCGAGAAAGGGCTCAATGTCGTTACGCAACCCGATCCGGCGCACGACAGCGTCAGCCTGGAAATCGGTCACGGCGAGCAGCACCCTTTCATCTACCAGGTGCAGATGCGCGGCTACTTCACTCCTTCGTTCGCCCGCGGTGGCATGGGCTCCAAGCAGCTCAACAATCGCCGCTATTACCGCGCCGAAGTGCATCTGAGCGAGGGCAGTCAGGACTACGATCTGGTCGGTTACACGAAAGAGCAGATCATCAACGACATCCTCGACCAATACGAACGGCACATGCAGTTCCTGCATCTGGTGCGTTGATCGGGGCAGGGCGCCGGGACGTTTTCAGGTCTCGGCGCTCAGCACCATGAACAACACCATCGCCGCAATCGGCACGCCGAACACGGCACTGCCGATCGCAATCTCCGACCCCAGCGTCTGCCCGGCGTGCACCACGCCGACCGCCCCGTTGATCACCGTCAACGCCAGCCACAACGCCGCGAAGCCATAGGCCAGCGTCTGCCGACTGAAGCCGATGCGCTCGCCGATGTAGAACATCAGCGCCAGCAGGATCAGGCCGAAGAAGATGATGATTGCGGTGTGCATGGTCGGGATCTACCAGTGGATGGGAGTCGTCCTGGCTTTGCTCATGTTGAGCATAGGTCAGCTGTCGGGCTCATGCTGATCGACACATTTCGCCACGTATACATCTGTTTATGAGAGCTGTGTGCCAGGGCGCGTCCACCGCCGATCTGGCGATTAAACACGCGCCTGTCCACTAGGCTAATATGTCTCCAAGTGTGTATGGTGTGTATTGATGAAGAAGGACAGCTCTTAAAGTACGCAGCTCTTGCTGTCGAACAGGGCGAAGGAAATGCGTAGTCGGGAAATGATCAGGATGATCGAGGAGGATGGATGGTATCTGGTCGCCGTCAAAGGCAGTCACCACCAATACAAACATCCGGGCAAGCCAGGGAGGGTGACGATCAAGCATCCGGATTCAGATCTTCCCAAGGGAACGATCAACAGCATCTTGAAACAGGCGGGTTTGAAATGAAGCCCGTCATTGGAAACGAAATTCCCTTAATGGACATGTCAGAGGAAGGATTCACTTACATGAAATTCCCGGTCGTTCTGCACAAGGATGCCGACTCAGACTACGGAGTGATTATCCCGGATGTACCCGGGTGCTTCTCCGCAGGCACTACGGTAGCCGAAGCATTTGACAACACTCAGGAGGCACTGGCCTTGCACTATGAAGGACTGGTCGCTGATGGCGCACCGTTGCCTCGGGTTCAGGACATTGATGCCCATCTCGAGAATCCGGATTACGCCGGCGGTATCTGGGGTGTAGTCGAGTTTGATATCACTCCCTACTTCGGCAAGTCGGTGCGCTTCAACGCTACGCTCCCGGAGCAGTTGCTGGAGCGTATCGACCAGACTGTACGACGTGATCAGCGTTACAGCTCTCGCTCCGGATTTCTGGCTGCTGCTGCCTTGCGTGAATTGTCAGCTTAAGGCCGATTTACAGAATTCTGGGTCAGGTACTTTCTCGCTCGATGACTTGGCATTGCAGCAAATTAAGTCGCTGCACCTCATCGCTCGGCAGCACGCCCAGGCTTTCCAGCACCCGCGTCGCCGCGAGTACGCCGATCTCCAGCGCCGGCGGTTTGATGGTGCTCAGGCTCGGCAGCAGCATCTCGGCAAACGGGTAATCGCCGAAGCCGAGGACGGCGCAGTCTTCGGGGATCTTGAGGCCGGCGCGTTGCCCGGCGAGCAGGCCGCCGGCGGCGAGGTTGTCGTTGGCGAAGATGATGGCGTCCGGGCGTTGTGAGGCGTTCATCAGCGCTTCCATTCCTTGCTTGCCGGCCTCGAACGGGGCGTGATCGGCGTCCGGTGCGAACACCCACGGTTCCAGACCGAATTCACGCATGGTCGCGGCGTAACCGTCGCGGCGTTCCAGTGCGCTGAAGTCACCTGGCGCGCTGTTCTGCACGAAGGCGATTCGCCGATAGCCTTTGCCGTGCAAATAACGAGCGGCGTTGACCCCCACTTCGAAGTGCGAGAAACCGATCTGAATCGGTTCGCGATCCGGTTGGTAATCCCAGGTCTCGATCACCGGGATATCTGCTTCGGCGAGCATCTTTTCCGTGCCCGGACTGTGGAAGTGACTGGTCACCACCAGCGCCGCCGGTGACCAGCCGAGGAATGCCCGTACCGCGTTTTCTTCTTGCTCCGCGCTGAAGTAACTCGAGGCCAGCAGCAGTTGGTAGCCATGAAGTTCCTTGAATACGTCGGCGGCCTGTTCTACATGCACGGCATGGATGACGAGACCTATCAGCGCACGCTGACCACTACCACGCGCACAGATCGCGGCGTTGCCGATTACAGCACCACCAGCGACAGCTATGCAGTGTTCGGCGAGAGCACGCTGAATTTCACTTCGGACTTGCGTGGCATCGCCGGCCTGCGCTACACCCACGACGATCTGGAATACGATCACCGTCGAGTTTCCACTTCCGCCACCACCGTCAGCGGCATTCAACCGGCCACCAGGAGTTCCGGTTCGGTGGACGAGGACGGTTGGTCCGGCCGGCTCGGTTTGCAATACGACCTGAGCGATACCGTCACCACTTATCTGACTTACTCGCGCGGCTACAAAGGCCCGGCCTACAACGTGTTCTTCAACATGCAGCCGCGCGACACCGAAGCGCTGAAACCGGAAACCTCCAACACCTGGGAGGCGGGTATCAAAGCCTCAAGCTGGAATAATCGCCTGACCACCAACCTCGCGGTTTTCCACAGCGACTACGACAACTATCAGGCGAACTTCTTCGACACCGTCGCCGGGCAAGTCGTAACTCGGCTAATCAACGCCGGCAGCGTCAGCACCGAGGGTGTGGAACTTGACTTCGCTCTGCAGGCGACCCAGCAACTGAAGTTCTCCGGCGCGCTGGCCTACACCCGCGCCCGGATTGATGAGTTCGCCTGCCCGGCCGGTGCGGCGGCGTCGTGCAACGTCAACGGCAAACCGCTGCCGTTCAGCCCGGACTGGAAAAGCTACGTGCGGGCCGACTACACCATCGCGCTGGATAACGGCCTGGATATCGAACTCGGCACCGACTACAGCTGGCAGAGCGAAGTGCAGTACGACATCAGCCAGAACGCCGACACCAAACAGGGCGCCTACGGTCTCTGGAACGCCAGCGTGGCACTGGCCGATTACTCCAATGGCTGGCGCGTGGCGTTGCTGGGCAATAACCTCACCGACAAGACGTATTCGCCATTGCTCGCCAGCGGTGGCAACTACATCTACCGCGCTGTGCCGCGCGACGACGAGCGCTACTTCGGCGTGCAACTGCGCAAGGACTTCTGAGATGAGCAGGCAGTTGAAACTCGGCGCTTTCCTCATGGCTACCGGGCACCACGTTGCTGCGTGGCGGCATCCGGACGTACCCGCCAACGCCGGGCTGGATTTCGCCCATTACAAACGCCTGGCGCAGATTGCCGAGGCAGCGAAGTTCGACACCTTGTTCGTCGCCGACAGCGTCGCCGCGCCGACCAAGGACATCGCCAGCCGCATGGCCCGTTCGGATCACTTCGAACCGCTGACGTTGCTCTCGGCCTTGAGCGCGGTGACCGAGCACATCGGCCTGATTGCCACCGCGACCACCAGCTACAACGAGCCCTACCACGTGGCGCGTAAATTCGCCTCGCTCGATCACCTGTCGGGCGGGCGAGCGGGGTGGAATCTGGTGACCTCGGACAACGCCGCCGAAGCACAGAATTTCGGCCGCGATGAACACATCGGCCATGCCGAACGCTACAGCCGCGCCCGGGAATTTCATCAGGTGGTCACCGGGCTTTGGGACAGTTGGCAGGACGATGCCTTCATTCGCGACAAGGCCAGCGGCGCGTATTACGATCCGGAAAAACTGCATGTGCTGGATCACGTCGGCGAACACTTTCGGGTCAAGGGCCCGTTGAACGTTGCGCGTTCGCCACAGGGTCAGCCGGTGATTGTGCAGGCCGGCCCGTCGGAAACCGGGCGTGAACTGGCGGCGCAGACGGCCGAAGTGGTGTTCACCGCGCAGACCTCGTTGGCCAGCGCCCAGGCGTTCTACGCCGACCTCAAGGGCCGCTTGCTGAAGTACGGACGCAGCGCCGATTCGCTGAAAATCATGCCCGGCGTGTTTGTCGTGGTCGGACAAACGGAAGCCGAAGCGCAGGAAAAGTGTGAAACGTTTCAGCAATTGGTCGAACCCGAGGTTGGCGTCGCCCTGCTTGGGCGTATGCTGGGCAACTTCGATCTGTCGAAGTACTCGCTGGACGGGCCGCTGCCGGAACTGCCGCTGATTGAAAGCGGCCAGCAAAGTCGACAGAAACTGCTGACCGAACTGGCCGGCCGGGAGCATCTGACCCTGGCCGAACTGGGCCGCAGAATCGCCGGCGGTCGCGGGCATTACAGCGTCGTCGGCACACCGTCGCAGATTGCCGACCGCTTGCAGGAGTGGTTCGAGCAGGGCGCGGCGGACGGTTTCAACGTGCTGGTGCCGCACCTGCCGGGCGGGCTCGAAGACTTTGCCATTGGCGTGGTTCCGGAACTGCAACGGCGCGGGCTGTTCAGAACCGAATACGAGGGCCGGACCTTGCGCCAGAACCTTGGCCTCGCCCGGCCCGGCAACAGATTTGCGTAGCAATCGACACCCGATTCAAGACCGACAAGAGAGGATTCGATGACTTACACCGCTGCCGAAAACCGCTATGACTCCATCCCTTACCGTCGCGTCGGACGCAGCGGTCTGGTGCTGCCGGCGCTGTCGCTGGGCCTGTGGCACAACTTCGGCGACAGCACGCCGATCGACACCCAGCGCGCGTTGCTGCGTACCGCGTTCGATCTGGGGATCAACCACTTCGACCTGGCCAACAACTACGGCCCGCCCTACGGCAGCGCCGAGACCAATTTCGGCCGCCTGCTGCGCGAAGACTTCAAGCAGTACCGCGATGAACTGATCATTTCCAGCAAGGCCGGTTGGGACATGTGGCCCGGCCCTTACGGCCAGGGCGGCGGTTCGCGCAAATACGTGCTGGCCAGCCTCGACCAGAGCCTGCAACGCCTCGGTCTGGACTATGTGGATATCTTCTATTCCCACCGCTTCGACCCGGACACCCCGCTGGAAGAAACCGCCAGCGCCCTCGCCACTGCGGTGCAGCAAGGCAAGGCGTTGTACATCGGTATCTCGTCGTACTCCGGGGTGAAAACCCGCGAAATCGCCGCGTTGCTCAAAGAGTGGAAAGTGCCGCTGTTGATTCACCAACCGGCGTACAACCTGCTCAACCGCTGGGTGGAAAAGGACCTGCTCGACACCACCGACGAACTCGGCACCGGCGTGATTGCGTTCACTCCGCTGGCGCAAGGTCTGCTGACCGACAAATACCTCAACGGCGTGCCGGCGGATGCACGGGTCAATCGTCCGGGCGGTGGTTCGTTGCAGGCTTCGCACTTGTCCGAGGCCAACATCGCTCACGTGCGGGCGCTGAACGAGATCGCCAAGCGTCGTGGCCAGAGCCTGGCGCAACTGGCGTTGGCGTGGACGCTGCGCGATCCGCGAATGACCTCGGCGCTGATCGGCGCGAGCCGGCCGGAGCAGATTATCGAGAACGTCGAAGCGTTGAAGAACCTGAGCTTCAGTGCGCAGGAGCTGGCGGAAATTGACCGGTTTGCCCAGGAGGGCGGGATCAATCTTTGGGAGAAGCCTTCCACGGCTGAATAAGTGACTGGCGCCGAGTCATTCGGCGCCTGCTCTGACGCTTTCGCGGGCAAGCCCGCTCCCACAGGGGCCGAGTCGTACACAAAACTTGTGAACGCCGCTGTACCTGTGGGAGCGGGCTTGCCCGCGAAGAGGACGGCTCAAGCACCAGGAAGATCGGTGCCTATTTAAAGAACGGCACATCCCCCAATACCGTAGCCCGCTGCATCACCCGCCGCGCCGGACGGTAATCATCCACCGCGTAATGCTGGGTCACGCGGTTGTCCCAGAACGCGATGTCATCCTTCTGCCAGCGCCAGCGAATGGTGAATTCCGGGCGTGTCGCGTGGGCGAACAAGAACTTCAGCACCGCTTCACTCTCGGTTTCCGACAGCTCATTGATCTTCGACGTGAACCCTTCACTGACGAACAGCGAACGCCGTCCGCTCACCGGGTGCGTGCGAATCACCGGGTGCGACAGCGGTGGATTCTTGCGCCGCGCCGCTTCCCACTGCGCCAGTGCTTCCGGGGTGTTGCCGTAGCGCTCCAGCGGAAACGAGCGGGTGAAATCATGCGTAGCGGTCAACCCTTCGAGCATTGCCTTCATCGGCGCCGACAGCGCTTCATACGCGGCAATGCCGCTGGCCCACAACGTGTCGCCACCAAACTCCGGCAACAGTTTGGCGCTGAGCACCGCGCCCATGGCCGGGGTCGGCAGGAAGGTCACGTCGGTGTGCCAGATCGCGTTGTCGCGCACGTCGGTGACGGCGGTGTCGAGGATCAGCACTTCCGGCTGTTCCGGCACGTTCGGGTAGATCGGATGAATGTGCAGATCGCCGAAGTAGGCGGCGAAACGCGCCTGCTGCGACGGCTCGATCGGCTGATTGCGGAAGAACAGCACCTGGTATTTGAGCAGCGCCTGCTCGATGGCGTCGCGTTGTTCCAGGTTCAGCGGCTGGCTGATGTCGACGCCGCTGATCTGTGCGCCGAGGGCCGAGCTTAACGGGGTGATGTTCAGGCTGCTCATGGTGGTTCTCTTCAATTCCGGGGCCCCGAAACTGTCGGGGTAGTCAGTGCTGAAAAATCAGTGGGCCTGGCCGTGCCACGGCACCAGCTTGCGTTGCAGGGCGCGCAGGCCCATTTCCATGGCGAAGGCGATCAGGGCGATGACCAAAATCCCCAGCACCACCACATCGGTAACCAGAAATTGCGCGGCCGACTGCACCATGAAGCCCAGGCCGCTGGTGGCTGCGATCAATTCGGCGGCGACCAGCGTCGACCAGCCGACACCCAGACCAATGCGCACACCGGTCAGAATGTCCGGCAGGGCGCTGGGCAAAATCACGTGGCGAATCAGTTGCGTGCGAGTCGCCCCCAGCGATTGCGCGGCACGCAGTCTGGCCGGGTCGACGGTGCGCACGCCGGTGGCGGTAGCAATCGCGATCGGGGCGAAAATCGCCAGGTAGATCAGCAGCACTTTCGACAACTCGCCGATGCCGCACCAGATCACGATCAGCGGCAGATAGGCGAGTGGCGGAATCGGCCGGTAGAACTCGATCAGCGGATCGAGCACGCCACGGGCGATGCGATTGGCGCCGATCGCAATGCCCACCGGCACGGCGCTCAGAATCGCGAAACCGAGGCCCAGGCCGATGCGGCTCAGGCTCGCGCCCAAGTGCTGCCACAACGTCGAGTCCATGTAGCCCGTGGTCGCCAGCAACCAGCCTTTTTGCAGCACGGCGGACGGTGGCGGCAGGAACAGCGGCTCGATCAGGCCGGTGGCCGTGACGGCCCACCAGATCACCAGCAACGCGAACAGGGTCAGCAGGCTGATCCAGCGAATGCTGAGGCTGCGACGCACGGGAATCACCGCCGACGTGGCGGCGGGTTTCACGGCGGTGGCGGAAACGTCGTAACTGCTCATGCGCGCTCCTGCCGTTGAACGGCGCTGCGTTGCGAGAACACTTTGGCCAGCACGTGTTCGCGGGTTTCGATGAAGCGCGGATCGGACTTGATCGCCCGCGCCGATTCGCCGGCGGCGTAACGCTTGCCGAAATCCAGGTGCAGGCGCTCGACGATCTGCCCCGGATTCGGCGCCAGCAGAATCAGGTCAGTGGCGAGGAACACCGCCTCTTCAATGTCGTGGGTGATCAGGAATACCGGTTTGGAGGTGCGTTGCCAGACTTGCAGCAACAGCTCCTGCATCTGTTCGCGGGTGAAGGCATCGAGGGCGCCGAAGGGTTCGTCCATCAGCAACACACGCGGGTCCGCCGCGAGGGCGCGGGCCAGGCCGACACGCTGCTTCTGGCCGCCGGAAAGCTGCCAGATGCGACGATGTTCAAAACCGCAAAGGTCGACCAGCGCCAGCATTTCCCGGGCGATCTGTTCGCGTTTGTCCCTGGCCACACCGGCCAGCTCCAGACCGAAGGCAACGTTGGCCAGCACGTCCTGCCAGGGCAGCAGGGCGTCGTCCTGGAATACCACGCCGCGCTCGGCGCTCGGGCCTTTGACCGGCACGTTGTCGAGAGTGATGCGCCCGGCGCTCGGTTCGACGAAACCGGCGATCAGGTTCAACAGCGAAGTCTTGCCACTGCCGGACGGGCCCAGGGCCACCAGCAATTGCCGAGGGCCGAGGGTCAGGGAAATGTCGGACAGAACCGGTTCCGGGCTGCCGGGATACTGTGCGCTGATGCGCTCCAGCTGTAGCAAGGCCATCGCAATTAACTCCCGATCAGTTGGTGATGTACTTGGCGCTGACGTACGGCGCGTAGTCCGGCAGTACCGCTTCGACCTTGCCTTGCTCCTTGAGGAACGCGGCGGTGTCGGTGATGGCTTTGGTGGTCGGTGCGCCGAGGTCGCTGACCTGATCCGCCGCCAGCGGGTAGACGTTGCCCTGCAGCAGCAATGGAATGTCGCTGGCCTTGGCGCCCGAGAGCTTCACCAGCTTGTCGACGTTGCTCTGATTGGCCAGCCAGGCTTTCGGATCCTTGCGGTAGTCGGCATAGGCGTCGAGAGTGACCTTGGCGAAAGCGGTAACGATTTCCGGGTGCTTCTCGGCGAAGTCCTTGCGCACGATCCAGGCGTCGAAGGTCGGCGCACCGAACTTGGCCAGTTCGCCGGAAGTGATCAGCACTTTGCCGTTTTCCTTGGCCACACCCAGCGCCGGATCCCAAACGTAGGTGGCGTCGATGTCACCGCGTTTCCACGCGGCAATGATCGCTGGTGGGGCGAGGTTGAGGACGGTGACTTTCGACGGGTCGATGTTCCAGTGCTTCAGTGCGGCGAGCAGGCTGTAGTGACCGGTGGACACGAACGGCACGGCGATTTTCTTGCCGACCAGATCCTGCGGGGTTTTGATGCCGGAGCCGTCGCGGGCGACCAGTGCTTCGGCGGCGCCGATCTGGGTGGCGATGAGGAAGGTTTCCACCGGGACCTTGCGGGTGATCGCCGCGGTCAGCGGGCTGGAACCGAGGTAGCCGATCTGCACGTCGCCGGACGCGATGGCGGCGATGATGTCGGCACCGTTATCGAATTTGCGCCAGTTGATGTCGGCCTTGGTGGCTTTCTCGTAGGCGCCATCGGCCTGGGCAACTTTCGCCGGGTCAACGGTGGTCTGGTAGGCGACGGTGAGGTCGGCGGCCTGAGCCAGGAAACTCGCGGCAGCCAGAGAGGCCACGGCCAGCAGGCGAAGCGGGAAATTCAGTTTCATTGAAAAGCTCCATATCAGGCGACCGAACGTCGGCGTGAAAGGAGACTAAATGATCTAAGAAACTAAAAATAAATAACCTTTTAGAATGAGCTTATGAGCGGAAAAATCTAAGGAAGGGAAGGTGATAGTTCCCACGCAGACGGTTGATAGTTCCCACGCTCTGCGTGGGAATTCAGCTCGTGACGCTCTGCGTCACTGGGACGCAGAGCGTCCCTTGAGGCATTCCCACGCAGAGCGTGGGAACGATCAACAATAAAAGACAAACGATCAGTTGCTGATCGCCAGAATGCTCGCCTGATACGCACCGACAAACACGTCGAAATCGCCAACCTCGTTCTGTTCCAGCTCAGCCTGTTGCGCCAGCGAAGACCGCGCCAGTTCTTCGAACCGCGCTTGTTCTTCAGCCGCCAACGGCTCGCTGCGGAAGAACTCGGCGTGGGCCTGGCTCTGGCGCAGGGAGAATTGCGCGAAGCTTTCCTTGTGCGTGGCCATCGCCGCCAGCACCTGGGCCGAAGGCGTCAGCGACGAATCCTTGACCTTCGCCAACTGCGCATCGAGCGCCTTGCTGTGGGCATCGCCGCCGTGGCTTTGATCCAGCAGCGCCGCCAGCGGAGCGATTTTTTCCAGCAGTTCGGCGGCCCATTCCTTGAGCTCGACCGGTTGACCGTCGCGCTGCAATTGCAGGCCCGGACGGCGACCTTCCTTGACCACGCTGAGGAAGTTGGAGGTGGCGTTGCCGCAGGAGTTGTTGGTCAGCAGCGGGCTTTCGTTGAGTGCGCAGTACAGCAGGAACGCGTCGAGGAAGCGCGACTCGGTGAGGTCGATGCCCATCGGCAGGAACGGGTTGATGTCCAGGCAGCGCACTTCGACGTACTGAATGCCACGGGACATCAAGGCCTGGATCGGCCGCTCGCCGGTGTAGGTCACGCGTTTCGGGCGGATGTTCGAGTAGTACTCGTTTTCGATCTGCAGGATGTTGGTGTTCAGTTGCACCCACTCGCCATCCTGGTGCGTGCCGACTTCGACATACGGCGCGTACGGCGTGGCCACCGCTTTGCGCAGGCTGTCGGTGTAGCTCGCCAGGTCGTTGTAGCACGGGGTCAGGCCGGCCTGGGCGTTGCTCTGGTAACCGAGGTCACTCATGCGCAGGCTGGTGGCGTAAGGCAGGTACAGGGTGTCCGGATCCAGTTGTTCCAACTGATGCGGACGACCGCGCAGGAAACCGGCGTCCAGCGCCGGCGAGGCACCGAACAGGTACATCAGCAGCCAGCTGTAGCGGCGGAAATTACGGATCAGCGCGATATAGGACGATGACTGGAAATCCCGGTCGGTGCCGACGAAGCCTTCGGCTTCCTTGAGCAACGGCCAGAGCTTTTCCGGCAGGGAGAAGTTGTAGTGAATCCCGGCGATGCACTGCATGGTCTTGCCGTAACGCAGGGCCAGGCCCTTGCGGTAAACGTACTTGAGCTGTCCGATGTTGGAGGTGCCGTAATAGGCGATCGGGATGTCTTCCTCGGCCGGCAACGGGCACGGCATCGATGGACTCCACAGGTACTCGTTGCCGAGCTTGCTGTAGGCGAAGCGATGAATCTTTTCCAGGCTCGCCAGCGTGTCGGCAGGCTCTGGCAGGGCGGGCGTGATGAACTCCAGCAGCGACTCGGAATAGTCGGTCGTGATCTGTTCGTTGGTCAGCGCGGAACCCAGGGCTTCAGGGTGCGGGGTTTGGGCCAGGCGGCCTTCGCCGGTCACGCGCAGGCATTCACGTTCGATACCGTGAAGGCACTGCTCAAGCAGAGAGAGGTTAGCGCGCTCGCCGAGCAGAGCCAGGCGGCGGTTGAGAAGTTCGCTCAATTTGGATTCCTTCACGCGTCAGTCGCCCCAATATGGGGGTGGGCAGGACGGTCTACAAGGGTGAAGTTGAAACTGGCGTTTTCGCCTGGTTTTTCGGGCTCTGAAGCCCCCGTTGAAACGCCAACTTCACTCCCTGAATCTGGCCGATGCACGCGAAGATTACGCAGTCCCTGTGGGAGCGGGCTTGCCCGCGAATGGGGCGTATCAGCCAGTATCAACTGGTCTGACACACCCCATTCGCGGGCAAGCCCGCTCCCACAGAAAAGCTCGACGCTGCAATCACAGCGCCGAAATTAACTCAAAATGATGAACAACATCTACAGGACAGCGAACGTGCCTTGCGCTTTTGCGACCAGTTTGTCGCCCTGCATCACATCGGCTTCGACCACCAGCGTGCGCCGGCCCGGGTGGATCACCCGTGCCGTGCACATCACCTCGCCTTCGGAGACGGCGCGGATGTAGTTGATCTTGCACTCGATGGTCGCGCTCTGCTGGTCAAAGCCGTGGGTGCTGGAACAGGCCAGCCCCATGGCGATATCCACCAGACTGAACAGCGCGCCGCCGTGCAGCTTGCCGCCGCGGTTGCGCAGTTCGGGTTCCAGCGCCAGGGCGACTTGCGCCACCCCGGTTTCCAGGCTGTGCAGGCGGCAGCCCAACAGCTTGAAAAACGCGCTCTCGACGAGCCCGGCCGGAATGTCCATCAGCGTTTCTTCAACTGCTTGGCGTTGGCAAACAACGACGCCATCGCGTTATTCACCGGAGCAGCCGGGGTGCTTTCCTTGCGTGGCGCCGAACCCTGCGACTGGCGTGGTGCCGAGCCCGGACGCGAGCCACGGGCACCGTCGATCTTCTCGCCCGGGGTGTCGCTCATGCGCATCGACAGGCCGACGCGTTTGCGCGGGATGTCGACTTCCATGACCTTCACTTTCACCACATCACCGGCCTTCACCGCTTCGCGCGGATCCTTGATGAATTTCTCCGACAGCGCCGAAATGTGTACCAGACCGTCCTGGTGCACGCCGATGTCGACGAACGCACCGAACGCTGTGACGTTGGTCACCACGCCTTCGAGGATCATCCCCAGTTGCAGGTCCTTCAAGTCCTCGACGCCTTCCTGGAACTCGGCGGTCTTGAACTCCGGACGCGGGTCGCGGCCCGGCTTTTCCAGTTCCTGCAGGATGTCGGTGACGGTGGGCAGACCGAAGGTCTCGTCGGTGAACTTCTTCGGATCCAGGCGCTTGAGGAACGCGGCGTCGCCGATCAGCGAGCGGATGTCGCGGTCGGTTTCAGCGGCGATGCGTTGCACCAGCGGATAGGCTTCCGGGTGAACGGCCGAGGAATCCAGCGGATTGTCGCCGTTCATCACGCGCAGGAAGCCGGCGGCCTGTTCGAAGGTTTTCTCGCCCAGACGCGCGACTTTCTTCAGCGCAGCGCGAGTCTTGAATGCGCCGTGTTCGTCACGGTGAGTCACGATGTTCTGCGCCAGGGTCGCGTTGAGGCCGGAGATCCGCGCGAGCAGCGCCACGGACGCGGTGTTCACGTCCACACCCACGGCGTTCACGCAGTCCTCGACCACGGCGTCCAGGCCGCGCGCCAGTTTCAGCTGCGACACGTCATGCTGGTACTGGCCGACACCGATGGATTTCGGATCGATCTTCACCAGTTCGGCCAGCGGATCCTGCAAGCGACGGGCGATCGACACGGCGCCACGGATCGATACGTCCAGATCCGGGAATTCCTTGGCTGCCAGCTCCGAGGCCGAATACACCGACGCGCCCGCCTCGGACACCATGACTTTGGTCATTTTCATCGCCGGATATTTTTTGATCAGCTCGATCGCCAGCTTGTCGGTTTCACGGCTGGCGGTGCCGTTGCCGATGGCGATCAGGTCGACCGAGTGCTTGGCGCACAGGGCGGCCAGGATGGCGATGGTCTGATCCCATTTGTTGTGCGGCACGTGCGGGTAAACCGTGGTGTGATCCAGCAGCTTGCCGGTGGAGTCGACCACCGCAACCTTGCAACCGGTACGCAGGCCCGGGTCGAGGCCCAGGGTGGCGCGCGGGCCGGCCGGGGCGGCCAGCAGCAGGTCGTGCAGGTTGTGAGCGAACACGTTGATCGCTTCGGTTTCGGCGCCGTCGCGCAACTCGCCCAGCAGGTCGGTTTCCAGGTGAGTGTAGAGCTTGACCTTCCAGGTCCAGCGCACCACTTCACCCAGCCATTTGTCGGCCGGCCGGTTCTGGTTCTGAATGCCGACGTGCTGGCCGATCATGCCTTCGCACGGGTGCAGGGTGCCCGGCAGTTCTTCGCCGACTTTCAGCGCGCAGCTGAGGATGCCTTCGTTGCGGCCACGGAAAATTGCCAGCGCGCGGTGCGACGGCACGCCTTTGAGCGGTTCGTCGTGTTCGAAGTAATCGCGGAACTTGGCACCTTCCTCCTCCTTGCCGGCGATCACGCGGGCACTGAGGGTGGCTTCCTGCTTCAAATAGTTGCGCAGTTTTTCCAGCAGGTTGGCGTCTTCGGCGAAACGCTCCATGAGGATGTACTTGGCGCCTTCCAGCGCAGCCTTGATGTCCGCCACGCCTTTTTCGGCGTCGATGAAGCGCGCGGCTTCGGTTTCCGGGGCCAGGTTCGGATCGTTGAACAGCCCGTCGGCCAGCTCGCCGAGGCCGGCTTCCAGGGCAATCTGGCCCTTGGTGCGGCGCTTCTGTTTGTACGGCAGGTACAAGTCTTCGAGGCGGGTCTTGGTGTCGGCGAGTTTGATTTCGCGCTCCAGCTCAGGGGTGAGTTTGCCCTGCTCCTGAATGCTGGAAAGAATGCTGATGCGCCGTTCGTCGAGTTCTCGCAGGTAGCGCAGACGCTCTTCCAGATGACGCAGTTGAGTGTCATCGAGGCTGCCGGTCACTTCTTTCCGGTAACGGGCGATGAAGGGAACGGTAGAGCCTTCATCGAGTAGCGCGACGGCCGCTTCGACCTGTTGTGGGCGTACGCCGAGTTCCTCGGCGATGCGGCTGTTGATGCTGTCCATAAAACCACCTGACAAATTGTGAAAGCAGGCTCGCAGGCGCGTAAATAAAGGCCCGGAGTCTGGTGGGGCGGCTTGATGCTGGCCGCTGCCTGGGTCAAAAGGCATCCCATTGACCCGTGAAATCGAACAATTACTGCGGCGCCCATGAAAATAAGGGGCGGCCACCTGCGGTAACGATTCAGACGTTGCCTGACACAAAAGGCCGCGCATTATAACCAGCGTTCTGTCATTCGGGGGCGACGCAGTCTGTAGGCACAAGCCCCGGTTTTCTGGCAGTGAAGGAAAAATCTGCTAACAATGCACACGGTGCGTATAACGGCAGCTACGCCATAATGCGCGCCGAGCTAAAAGGAGCATCCAATGAGCAGCACTGCACAAACTGCTGAAGGCGAAAAAATTCTCATCGTTGACGACGATCCGGGGCTGAGCAGCCTGCTGGAACGCTTTTTCGTCAGCAAGGGCTACCGTGCCCGCGCCGTACCGAATACCGAGCAGATGGATCGTCTGCTGTCGCGTGAAGTGTTCAACCTGGTCGTCCTCGACCTGATGCTGCCGGGCGAAGACGGCCTCACCGCTTGCCGCCGCCTGCGCGGTGCGAACAATCAGATTCCGATCATCATGCTCACCGCCAAGGGCGACGAGCTGAGCCGTATCAAGGGTCTGGAACTGGGCGCCGACGACTACCTGGCCAAGCCGTTCAACCCGGACGAGCTGATGGCTCGCGTCAAAGCCGTATTGCGCCGCCAGGCGGCACCGGTGCCGGGCGCGCCGGGCAGTGAAGAAGAAAACGTCACGTTTGGCGATTACGTGCTGTCCCTGGCCACCCGCGAACTCAAGCGCGGCGACGAAGTGCACATGCTCACCACCGGTGAGTTTGCGGTACTCAAGGCTCTGGTGATGAATGCCCGCCAGCCACTGACTCGCGACAAACTGATGAACCTGGCCCGTGGCCGCGAGTGGGATGCTCTGGAGCGTTCCATCGACGTGCAGATTTCCCGTCTGCGCCGGATGATCGAACCCGATCCGTCCAAACCGCGTTACATCCAGACCGTCTGGGGTGTCGGCTACGTGTTCGTGCCGGATGGCAACTCCACCAAGTGATGGGTGATTTGTAGGAGCGGGTCTGCGCGAAACGGTCGGAAACGCCGTCCGCGCAGACTCGCAATCCGCAATATGCGAGCATTGCTCGCTCCTGCAAGTGTGTAGCGCTTATCCATGAAAACCCCCGTCTGGTTCCCCCAAAGTTTCTTCTCCCGCACCCTGTGGCTGGTGCTCATCGTCGTATTGTTTTCCAAGGCACTGACTCTGGTTTATCTGTTGATGAACGAGGACGTGCTGGTGGATCGGCAATACAGCCACGGCGTCGCCCTGACGCTGCGTGCCTACTGGGCGGCCGACGAAGAAAACCGCGCGAAAATTGCTGATGCCGCAACCCTGATCCGGGTCGTTGGTGCCGGTGTGCCGGAAGGTGAACAGCACTGGCCGTACAGCGAAATCTACCAGCGGCAGATGCAGGCGGAGCTGGGCGCCGACACCGAAGTGCGCTTGCGCATGCACTCGCCGCCGGCCTTGTGGGTTCGCGCGCCGAGTCTCGGCGATGGTTGGCTGAAAGTCCCGCTGTATCCACACCCGCTGCGCGGCCAGAAAATCTGGAACGTGCTTGGCTGGTTCCTGGCGATCGGTTTGCTGTCCACGGCGTCGGCGTGGATTTTCGTCAGCCAGCTCAACCAACCGTTGAAACGTCTGGTATATGCCGCCCGGCAACTCGGCCAGGGCCGTAGCGTGCGCCTGCCGATCAGCGATACCCCCAGCGAAATGGCCGAGGTTTATCGTGCCTTCAACCAGATGGCCGAAGACGTCGAGCAGGCCGGTCGCGAGCGTGAGCTGATGCTCGCGGGGGTATCCCATGACTTGCGCACACCGCTGACCCGTTTGCGGCTGTCACTGGAGTTGATGGGCGACCGCACCGACCTGACCGAGGACATGGTCCGAGACATCGAAGACATGGACGCGATCCTCGACCAGTTCCTCGCATTCATTCGCGATGGCCGGGACGAGTCGGTGGAGGAAGTGGATCTCAGCGATCTGGTGCGTGAAGTGGCGGCGCCCTTCAACCAGAGTGAAGAGAAAGTACGCCTGCGCCTGGAGCCGATCCAGCCGTTCCCGCTGCGTCGGGTGTCGATGAAGCGTTTGCTGAACAACCTGATCGGCAACGCCTTGAATCATGCCGGCGGCAGCGTGGACGTCGCGGCCTATGTCTCCGGAGACACCAGTGCGCCGTACGTGGTGCTGAGCGTAATGGATCGGGGGGCGGGGATCGATCCTTCCGAGCTTGAGGCGATCTTCAACCCGTTCACCCGTGGCGATCGTGCGCGGGGCGGCAAGGGCACCGGGCTGGGACTGGCGATTGTGAAGCGGATTGCTTCGATGCACGGCGGCAATGTCGAGTTGCGCAACCGCTCCGGTGGCGGGCTGGAGGCGCGGGTCCGGTTGCCATTGGGATTGATGCTGCCGCGAGACGCGGTTTAAGTTTCAGGCGGCCTTGCGGCCGCCTGATTCAAGGTTCAACCCTTGCCTTTTGTGCGGGTCATGTTCGGCCCGCCATTCTTCTCAAGGTGCTCGATGATGATCCCCGCCACGTTTTTGCCCGTGGTGGTTTCGATCCCTTCCAGACCCGGTGACGAATTCACTTCCATCACCAGCGGCCCGTGGTTGGAACGCAGAATATCCACGCCCGCCACCGTCAGCCCCATGACCTTGGCTGCACGCAGCGCAGTCATGCGTTCTTCCGGGGTGATTTTGATCAGGCTGGCGCTGCCGCCCCGGTGCAGGTTGGAGCGGAACTCGCCGGGCTTGGCCTGACGCTTCATCGCCGCGATCACCTTGTCGCCGACCACGAAGCAGCGGATGTCCGCGCCGCCGGCTTCCTTGATGTATTCCTGCACCATGATGTTCTGCTTCAGGCCCATGAACGCCTCGATCACCGACTCTGCCGCCGTCGCGGTTTCACACAACACCACGCCGATTCCCTGGGTGCCTTCCAGCACCTTGATCACCAGCGGCGCGCCGTTGACCATGTCGATCAGGTCGGGAATGTCATCCGGCGAGTGGGCGAAACCGGTCACCGGCAGGCCGATGCCCCGGCGCGACAGCAATTGCAGCGAACGCAGCTTGTCCCGGGAGCGGGCGATGGCCACCGATTCGTTGAGCGGAAACACCCCCATCATTTCAAACTGGCGCAACACTGCGCAGCCATAAAACGTCACCGACGCGCCGATCCGCGGGATCACTGCATCGAAACCCTCCAGCGGCTTGCCGCGGTAGTGGATCTGCGGCTTGTGGCTGGCAATGTTCATATAGGCGCGCAAGGTGTCGATCACCACCATTTCATGCCCGCGTTCGGTTCCGGCTTCGACCAGACGGCGGGTGGAATACAGACGCGGATTTCGCGACAGCACAGCGATCTTCATGCAACACCTGTGGAGGAGGTAGATACCGGGAACACCGGCTTGTCTTGTACATATTTGATGCCCGGATTGACCACCAGCTGGCCGTCGATCAGGGCTTTGGAACCGAGCAACAGGCGATAGCGCATGGACTTGCGGCAGGCGAGGGTGAACTCGATCGGCCAGACCCTGTCACCCAGGGCCAGCGTGGTGCTGATCACGTAGCGGACCTGGGCCTGGCCATTGGAGCTCTTGATGGTCTTGCGGGCGACCAGCGGCGCTTCGCATCGCCGATGGCGCAACTGCACGACGGTGCCCAGGTGCGCGGTGAAGCGCACCCACTTCTCACCGTCGCGTTCGAACGGCTCGATGTCGGTGGCATGCAGGCTGGAGGTGCTGGCGCCGGTATCGATTTTTGCCCGAAGGCCGGCGACTCCCAGATCCGGAAGCGCCACCCACTCGCGCAGACCGATAACGGTCAAATGGTCAAATGTCTTCAAAGGAAAAAACCAACGATTAACGCGTCCACGCTTCAGGGGACACCTGGGCCAACGCTTTGAATGCGGGCCTGGCGAACCAGAAACCCTGCATCAGAAATATTCCGCAGTCCGCCAGGAAATCCCGTTCCCCCGCACTCTCTATGCCTTCGGCGATGACTGTAACGTTCAACTCCGCACAGATTGTGACAATCCCCCGAACGATAGCCTGACGAACACGGTCATGGTCGATATCGCGGATCAGCGACATGTCGAGTTTGATCAGATCCGGTTGGAAATCGGCCAGCAGATTGAGCCCCGAATAACCGGCACCGAAATCGTCGATGGCCGTCTTGAAGCCGAATTCGCGGTATTCACGCAGAATATTGGTCAAATGGCGATAGTTATCTACGTGCTCGCTTTCCAGGGTTTCGAAAATCAGCCGGTCGATCGGGAAATTGTGTTTCCTGGCAGCCTCCAGGGTGCTGCGAATGCATAACTCTGGACGATAGACGGCGTTGGGCATGAAGTTGATCGACAAGTGTGTCTGCATATTTAGTTCGGCTGCGCCTTCGATGGCGCGAGTCCGGCAGAGCTGGTCGAAACGGTAGCGATTATCTTCCGTAACCTGATCCAGCACGGTTAAAGCGCCTTCACCGGCCACACCACGAACCAGTGCCTCGTAGGCGTACACCGACTCGTCACGCAGATCCACGATGGGCTGATAGGCGAAGGAAAAATCGAAGCCCAGCGGTGCGCTTTGCTGGCAACCCGCGCACCCGGATTTGGGTGAGGTCAATGAAGACGGAAATTTGGTCACTCGATCACTCCATGCCGTTGAACCGGCGAAGATCACAGTTTATCTGGAGGGCCGGATTCTTGCGCCCGACAGAATCGGTAGTACAGTTCCGACTACTGGCTGAACGAGGAATTCATATGGCGCAAAAACAGGAAGAGGACGACAAGGTCCGTCTCGACAAGTGGCTGTGGGCTGCGCGTTTTTTCAAGACTCGCGCGTTGGCCAAGGCTGCCATCGAGAGCGGCAAAGTGCATTGTCGGGGAGAGCGCTGCAAACCTGGCAAAGAACCACGCATTGGTGATGAGTTCGAGATTCGTACCGGCTTCGACGAGAAGACCGTGGTGGTTCAGGCCTTGTCGATCGTGCGTCGCGGCGCACCTGAGGCGCAGACGCTGTATGCCGAGACCGAGGCGAGTATTGCCAAACGTGAATCGGCTGCTGCGATGCGCAAGGCCGGCGCCCTGGGCGTGACCACTGACGGTAAACCGAGCAAGAAGCAGCGTCGGGATCTGTTTAGATTTCGTGGGAACAGTAGCGGCGAATAAAAAAACGCAGCCTGCCGGACTGGGTTCAAGACCCGCCGGCGGCTGCGTTTTTGTCAGCCATTTGATTACTGCGCGGACACCACACTCATCCGCGAAATCACCGGCAGTTTGCCCAGCAGCCGGAAAACCGGCGACGTGACCTTCAACCAGAAGTTCGCCGCGTGATAAGCAAATGGTGTGTAGTAACCCCAGCCCAGTGCCCACACCGCCAGCAGCATGCCGCCGATGTAATCGTCCTGGCCCCAATGGGCACCGGCGACCAGACGCGGCAGCATGAACAGCAGCGCCAGGCCCCAGATCACTGCGAACTGGCCGACCGTGCGGCTGAACACGCCCATGAACAGCGCCCAGATCAGCAACACCGAAGCGTGGTCACCGGGGAAGCTCTGGCTCGAGCGATCCTTCAGTTCCCATGTCTTCTCCAGATGCGGGAAGTAATCGCTGATATGCACCGCGCCTTCGAGCACCATCGACGGGCTGCTGTGTTGCCAGTCCATGTGATCGGCGAACTTGGAAAACAGCGCGCGGATCACCACCATCAACAGCAGGATCGAGAAAAATCCGAAAAAGGCGCGACGCACGTCAATCGCCCTGAACACCCAGTCGCCCTTGATCAGCAGCATCAGCAGAATCAGGCCGACGACGATGTCGAACGGTCGCAGACTTGCAATTGCCCAGATGTGGAGCCATATGGGGTTGCTGGCCAGCGGTGCGTTGAGTGAGCGGAACAGCCACTCGTCGAAAATCACACACAGCATCTGACCCGTAGGCCATAACCAGAAAGCCAACAGTGCCAATGGCACGATGTTGCACAGAACCAGCCGGCCGAGGTTCCACCTTGATTGGAACAAACCCGGATTGTTCATAAAATGCCTCCCGTGGCTGAACATCGGCATCAAGAAGGATGCCAGAAGCGCGGAATTTTCATCCTTTGTAACCATTTTGTCATCACATTCAGATACCCAGACCTATGACCGATTTCCTCGATACCGATTACACCCAACGCTTCATCTTCGATGACAGCGACACTCGCGGCGAACTGGTGTCGCTGGAGCGCAGCTATGCCGAAGTGCTCGCCAAGCACCCGTACCCGGAACCGGTTGCGCAATTGCTGGGCGAACTGATGGCTGCCGCGTCGTTGCTGGTGGGCACCCTGAAATTCGATGGCTTGCTGATTCTTCAGGCCCGTTCCGAAGGCCCGATCCCGCTGCTGATGATCGAGTGCTCCAGTGAGCGCGAAATCCGTGGCCTGGCGCGCTATCACGCCGATCAGATTTCGGCCGACGCCACCCTCGGCGAACTGATGCCCAACGGTGTGCTGGCCTTGACCGTCGACCCGATCGTCGGCCAGCGCTATCAGGGCATCGTCGACCTCGACGGCGAAACCCTGTCCGACTGCTTCACCAACTATTTCGTCATGTCCCAGCAGGTTGGCACCCGCTTCAAGCTGTGCGCCGATGGTCGTCGTGCCCGTGGTCTGCTGCTGCAGCAACTGCCGGCCGATCGCCTGAAAGACGAAGAAGAACGCGCCGCCAGCTGGCAGCACATCACCGCGTTGGGCAACACCCTGACCGCTGATGAACTGTTGAGCCTGGACAACGAAACGATTCTGCATCGCCTCTACCATGAAGAGCAGGTTCGTCTGTTCGATGTGCAGAAATTGCGCTTCCACTGCAGCTGCTCCCGCGAGCGTTCGGGCAATGCACTGGTCAGCCTGGGTCTGGAAGATGCACAGGCACTTGTTGCCGAGCAAGGTGGACAAGTCGAGATCGATTGCCAGTTCTGCAACCAGCGCTACCTGTTCGATGCGGCAGATATCGCTCAATTGTTCGCTGGCGCGGGCGTCGAGACGCCGTCAGAGACCCGGCACTAAAACGGTTCAGCGCAGGTAAATTCACTGCTCAACGACGGAATAACGCCGTTACGACGGGAGGGCCCTACTCTTTTTGGGCTTTTCTGGCATAATCCGGCCCACTTTTTTCGCGGTAGTAGTGCACGACTTTCTACTACAAAACGTTTGGAGCACACTCGGCCACTGGCCGACGGGGAACCTCATGACGCAAGCCAATAACGCCGTGTACACCGATCTGAGTGTTGATGATCTGGTAAAAGAAGCCCTGAACCGCGGTGAAGGCGAGCTTGCCGATACCGGCGCTCTGGTTGTTCGCACCGGTCACCGCACCGGCCGTTCGCCAGTCGACCGTTTCATCGTTGAAGAGCCTTCCACCCAGGCTGCCATTGCCTGGGGCCCGATCAACCGCAAGTTCCCGGCCGACAAGTTCGACGCGCTGTGGGCTCGTGTTGAAGCATTCAACAACGCGCAAGAGCATTTCGTTTCCCACGTGCATGTAGGCGCGGCCGAAGATCACTACCTGGCCGTGAAGATGACCACCCAGACTGCCTGGCAGAACCTGTTCGGTCGTTGCCTGTTCATCAACCCGGCTCAGTACAACCCGGCCGGTCGCGAAGAGTGGCAAGTGCTGAACGTTGCCAACTTCGAGTGCGTACCAGAGCGTGACGGCACCAACTCCGACGGTTGCGTGATCATCAACTTCGCCCAGAAGAAAGTGCTGATCGCCGGCATGCGTTACGCCGGTGAAATGAAGAAAGCCATGTTCTCCGTGCAGAACTTCCTGCTGCCGGCCGCTGACGTGCTGCCAATGCACTGCGCTGCCAATATCGGCGAAGAAGGCGACGTGACCCTGTTCTTCGGTCTGTCGGGCACCGGCAAGACCACCCTGTCCGCCGACGAAAGCCGTTATCTGATCGGTGACGACGAACACGGCTGGGGCGAAGGCGTTGTCTTCAACATCGAAGGCGGCTGCTACGCCAAGTGCATCGACTTGTCCGAGAAGAACGAGCCGGTCATCTGGAAAGCCATCAAGCACGGCGCGGTGCTGGAAAACGTCGTGATCGACGACGCCAAGCACGCCGACTACGCCGATGTCAGCCTGACCCAGAACAGCCGCGCGGCCTACCCGCTGGAGCACGTTGCCAAGCGTTCCGCGAAGAACCTGGGCGGTGAGCCAAACGCTGTAATCTTCCTGACCTGCGACCTGACCGGCGTCCTGCCACCCGTGTCGATCCTCAACGAAGAACAAGCGGCCTATCACTTCCTGTCCGGCTACACCGCACTGGTGGGCTCGACTGAAATGGGCTCGGGCAGCGGCATCAAGTCGACCTTCTCCACCTGCTTCGGCGCACCGTTCTTCCCGCGTCCGGCCGGCGAATACGCTGAACTGCTGATCAAACGCATCCGCGGCTTCGGCTCCAAGGTCTACCTGGTCAACACCGGCTGGACCGGCGGCGGCTACGGCGTCGGCAAGCGCTTCAACATCCCGACCACCCGCGCGGTGATCGCAGCGATCCAGAGCGGCGCGCTGATCGGTGCAGCCACCGAGCACCTGGACACCATCAACCTGGACGTGCCACTGGCTGTACCGGGCGTCGAAACCAACCTGCTCAACCCGCGCAACACCTGGGCTGACAAGGCTGCGTACGACGAAGCTGCCAAAGCACTGGCCGGTCTGTTCGTCGAAAACTTCAAGAAGTTCGAAGTGAGCGACGCGATCAAGGCTGCCGGGCCTAAGTTGTAAGACTGGGTTTTGGTGAATGAAAAAGCCGCCTCTTGAGGGCGGCTTTTTTGTGGGTGATTGGTTAGACATCGTTGTCAGATCAGCTGCCATTATTCCCGCAGAGTCCGCGCTGAACAGCCAGAATAATGCTACTTAAGGGGCCGCGAACTCCTAAGCATTTTTTCTCCAGTCATCATGGCCATTGCCTTCTGGTATGCAGCACTCGCAGCACTTCCACAGCATCAAATTTGATTGCGTAGATGATGATGTAGTTTGGGGTGACGACGATTTCGCGGGTGCCTTCCGCGATACCTTTTCGGTATATGGCTGGGTGCTTGCGAGCGCTTTCTCCTTTCAGTTCGAAAACCTCATCGAGCTCAATCGCTGCAACGGGATTTTCCTGTCCGATACGCTCCATGATGTTGTCTCGGTCATCCAGCGCCTCTTGGCGCCAGACCAACCTCATCAACGTACTCGCTGACGCAAGGCATCCCGCTTGGCGGCAAATAATTTGCGAGCGTCTTCATCGCTGACGCTGGGTCTTGTGTCATCAATGCTGATTTGTACCTGTTGTTTGACCCATTCTTCATATGCAGCGGCTTCATGAGCTTGCTTCATCGCTTCGGCGCGATCAGGGCGAGCATAGGTTTTTATTTGAAGAGGATCATAACTGGAGGCGTCCACATCGAAGTGATTGATACCCACTCCTTGCAGGTAGGTCACCAGTGTTTCGAACCGCTTAAACAGCCGCACCTGGCCACTGCGTTGCGCCGCCAGTGAATACTCTTTGCTTCCTTGCTGAACTTGAATCGACCAGCCACCGGGCTTGGCGACGATATGTGCGCTACTGATCGAACCGCTCTCAAACAGTCGCGTGAGAGTGCTGTGATCAATGGTTTCAATGGTCATGAAAGCAAGCCCTTGGTTGAACAATGGCTCCCATCGTACGCAATCAATAATAGTTTGCAAAATTCAGGTCCTTAAGTTTTGCGCCGGAAATGTCAGCGTCAGTGTTCGAGATGGAGACAGACAGTTCTAGCCATGAACACGCCTGCCCGAAGTTCGTCAGGCCGGGGCTTTCCAGCTGAGCACTTTCTGCTGGGCGACTTGCAGCAGGTCACAGCCGTCTTTGGTCAGCAGGTAGAGCGCGTGGGTGATGTGCGGGATGTCTTCAACGTCGGCATGTTTGAAGCAGAGGCAGTAGAGGGTTTGCAGCAGGTCGCTTGAGGCGCGCAGGCGCTGGACGGCACATTCGAGGATGTCTTGCGGGTTGGCTTCGGTGTCGATGATGAGGGGCTTGGTGTCGGTGAGGTTGGAGTCGAGTGGGCGGTAGCGATTGGAGTGGAGCTCGTTCCATGATTTCATTTTTACTATCTCTGTAGGCATCAATGAACCGCTGCTACCGTGACCAAGCGGTGGAGGCGGACTGTGTTCAAGTTGGTCAAACCGGCAGAGATAACCCGGTACGCCGAAGCGTCCCAAACACAGCCCGCCATAAAGCGTGCCGACAGAAAGAGGTCGGCAGCATACAAGGGCATGCATCAGTTATCTCTGTTTTTCAGGTGACCAAACCTGAATCGCTGAATTGTCAGCGACAGTCACAACTATAGGTTTCGGCCCACTGGCGCCGATAGAAGACAAGGCGCCGCTGCGTGTAGGAACGGGATGCAGATTCGTGCAGCCCGTTCCTACGGATCAATCACGGTTTTCAACGAATCGATCGATACGCCTCAATATCCAGCACACTCGTGGTCAGCCCGGTCGCCGGGGTATAGATCGTGCCTTTCACCGTCGAGAACGGAACGCCTTTGCTGCCCAGCGAAACGTAGCGCTCGCCTTGATCCAGCTCGGTGAACCAGGTGTAGGAACACTTCTCCATGGCCTTGTATTTCGCTGCCGCGTTGACGATGGCGGCGGTGTGGTTGCGAAGGGCGGCATCGGTGAGGTTGAGGTTTTTGTCGAGTACGGTGCCCCAGCGTTTCAGGCAGACCTCGGCAAAGTGGCGCACGATCAGGCCGGGTTCGGCCAGCACTTTTGGACCACTGTTGCCATCGGCGGAGGCGTTGCCCACCAGGGTGGCGTGACGGCCGGGCATCGGGAAGATGCTGGTCTTGGTTCCGGTCGCGGTTTGCGGGATGACGCAACTGAAGCCCTTGGAACGTTCATCCCGAGCGTAGAAACCCACATACTCTTTTACGTTGCTGTTGAGCTTTACCCGATGTTCCTGAAAGTTGCCAATACCTGGCACCGGGTCAATGGCGAAGATATTCACTGGAATGTTTTTCAGTGCACTGTCCTTGAACATGACATTGGCCAGCATGTGACAACTGATACCCCCGCGACTCCAGCCCACCAGATTGACTTTTGTTGGAATAACACCGCCCTTTCGAAAGGTTTTAATAATCTGCTCCTGTAACTTCTGTTGCGTGACGCTGCGATCGCCATAGTTGTATTTGCGCCACAGCCACGAACCTTCGACCTTTACATCTTCAATCGGGATGCCGGCGGCTTTGAGGCGGTTATATTCCGCTTCGGTCAGTTGCTCGCGCTGCCAGTCACATTGGCCCTTGATGATGTTTACCGCGTGTTGGACGTTCTCCTCCCAGCCCTTGCCGAACAAGGTTCCGCTGAGACCGTAGTCCTTGGATTTGGTGAACAGATCATCAGCTTGCAGGTTGCTGGTACCGGGGCCATCGACGACGATCCATTCGGCGAACTCGCGCCCCGTGTGATGAGACGCAAGTGTGGAGACCAATTCTCCATTCCAATAGTTTTCGTGAGTATCATCAAACTTTGTCGAACCTGTACCGCAAAAGAAAATAGTCAGCGTAGTCATGTTATTGCTCTTGGTTGATGTAAGAGCGAACAGGCTAGTTCTGAACTTTGCTGTAAGGGAAGTGGTGGGTTGTTGCGAACTTTGTAAGTTTGTCCGCGAGCGCTAATTATTTAATCGTTGCCTGGCAACTTCCAATAAGTCGCAGCCGTCCTGCGTCAATAAATAAAGCGCATTGACGATGTTGGGGATGTCTTTTACATCGGCCTGTTTGAAACACAAGCAGTAAAGAGTTTCCAGAAGATCGCTGGCGGCGCGCAACCGAAGATCGGCGGCATCGAGTAAATCAACCGGTGTTGCTTCGGTGTCGATGACCATTACCGGGTTGTTGCCGTCGCAGCTCTTGAGAGGGCGAAAACGATTATTCAGCGGTGTGGAAATGTTCATGTTTGAGGCGTGTCCTTTTCGAAGTCGCTTCGGCGGGCCGACACAGAGTTTTCAGTCGCGCCGGCCACTATAGAAGGGCTCCTTCGAATGGGACAAGACAGCCACAATGGACAGAATTCGTAGGGGTTTTTCCGGGGTTCGGGCATTTTCCCTACGCAGTTTTACGGCTTTTTCACAGCCAAACCCTGAGTGGAGAGATTTCCTACGTGTTTAGCGGGCGATTCCCGTTAAACATCTGTATGGTGCGCGCCAGAATCCGTGGGGCGTTTCCGGACGTCCGACCCAGACTTAAAGGGAATTAGGTATGCAGTGGCTAAGAATGGCCTCGATCATTTTGCTTTGGGCCAGTGGATGTCGTTTGGCGTTGGCCTCCGAGGCGGGCAACGGACTGGGGCTCGCGCACGTGGAGCGCACGGACTGGCCGGACGCACTCACGACCCAGGCCGCCATCGACACGGCTTCCCGTGCCGAAGTGTTGATGTTCGGCAAGGCACTGCTGGCCTGCGAAGGCCTGGATGAATCCGCACTCAAACAACGCCTGGGTGTGCCGCATGCGCAGCTCAAGTCAATCCGTCAGGTGCGTGAGGGTTTATGGGATCGTCTGCTCGCCACCTATCGCAACGCCAGTCAGAGCTGCGACGAGCAAGCGTTCTGCCCACGGGTGCGCAGTGTTGCCGACCTGCGTCAGCTGGCGGCGGCATTCACCGGTGATATCAGCCCGGCCCATGCACTGTGGGCCAGCAAAAGCCTGGGCGTGCATGAGCAGCTGTTGAACGAGCAATTGCGAGTGGCGGTGTTGCAGCCGTAGAGTCTGCTAAGCCGTTGGCGTGGGGCTCGCCGCCACCACGCTGGCGAGTGGCGGAAGCTCGCCGGGAAAGGGCAGGCACCCGCCCAGTAACAGGCTCTGGACAAGAAGGGCGAAGAGCAATTTCAAACGGTTCGACATATTCATTCCTTGGCGAGTCTCTAGATGTATCGGCCGTCCTGGCGCGATGAATGTCGGACGTTACTCTCGCCACGGCGATGCAGGCGAGGAACAAGGTGTTTCGTTTGTTTCTAGCCGTGACTCGGCATTTCACGCTGTATCATCCCGTATCGATTTGACCCCCGACCTTTCTCGACGCGCTGCGATCGCCCGCTAGGCTGTTGGCATCACAGCGGTCAACGGAGTGACAGCGAATGCACAACACCCTGGAACAGGTTTTCGGTTATCCACAGTTTCGTCCCGGTCAAGAAGCGGCAATCAGCGCCGTTCTCGCCGGGCGCTCGGCGGCTGCGATCTTTCCCACCGGCTCCGGCAAGTCCCTTTGTTATCAGGTGCCGGCAATCCTGCTGCCACACCTGACGCTGGTGGTCTCGCCGCTGCTGGCGTTGATGCAGGATCAGCTGGAGTTCTTGCGTCGGCACGGGATTTCGGCAGGCAGCATCGATTCGGCGCAGAGCCGCGAAGACGCCAACGATGTGATGGCTCGCGCCCGTTCCGGTGAACTGAAGATCCTGATGATTTCCGTGGAGCGTTTGAAGAACGAGCGCTTTCGCAACTTTTTGCAGCAGGTGCCGATCTCGCTGCTGGTGGTGGACGAGGCGCACTGCATCTCCGAGTGGGGCCATAATTTCCGCCCCGACTACCTCAAGCTGCCGGACTACCAGCGACAGTTCAACATCCCGCAAACCTTGCTGCTGACAGCCACGGCAACACCAAAAGTCATCGCCGACATGCAGGCGAAATTCGCCATCGCAGCAGAAGATGTGGTGACCACCGGTTTCTATCGGCCCAACCTCAATCTGCTGGTCGAGCCGGTGCGTGGACAGGACAAGCGCCGCCGGCTGGTGGAGTGGATGAGCGAGCGTGCGGGTCAGCCGAGCATCGTCTACGTCACCCTGCAGAAAACCGCCGAACAGATTGCCGAACATCTTGAGCGCAATGGCATTCAGGCCGAGGCTTATCACGCCGGTTTGCCCCATGAGCAACGGGACGCGATCCAGAAGCACTTCATGAGCGGGCAGTCCAATTGCATCGTCGCCACCATTGCCTTCGGCATGGGTATCGACAAGAGCGACATCCGCAATGTGGTGCATTTCGACCTGCCCAAATCCATCGAAAACTACAGCCAGGAAATCGGTCGCGCCGGGCGTGACGGGCAGCCGTCCGATTGCCTGGTGCTGGCCAACCGCGACAGCCTCAACGTGCTGGAAAACTTTGTGTATGGCGACACGCCGGAACAGGATGGCATTCGCCATGTGTTGGACGAGTTGCAGGCCGCCGCAGCCGAAGGCCAATGGGAGTTTCTGCTCGGGCCGTTGGCGGATCAGAGCAACATTCGTTCGTTGCCTTTGAAGACGTTGCTGGTGCAGCTGGAACTGCGAGGGCTGATTGCCCCGCGCTACGCGTACTACGCCGAATACCGTTTCAAGTACTTGCTGGAGCCCGAAGCGCTGCTTGAGCGTTTCGAGGGCGAGCGCAGGGATTTCGTTGCCGCGATCATCCAGACCTCAAGCCGCGCGCGTACTTGGGCCACGGTGAATTTCGAGGCGATGTACGAGCAGTATTCGGCCGAGCGCAATCGGGTGGTGAAGGCACTGGATTATTTCCAGGAAAAGGGCTGGGTCGAGCTTGAGAGCAAGCAGATGACCGAGGTCTACAACGTCCTGCGCGGCGATTTCGACAGCCAGGCCTTGAGCGCTGAACTGCACGACTATTTCACCCGCCATGAGCAAACCGAAGTGGCGCGGATTCACGCCATGCTCGAGCTGTTCGCCACCGAGCGATGCCTTGGTTATCGGCTGGCCGAATATTTCGGCGATCACGATGCGCCGCAGCAGTGCGGGCATTGTTCGGTGTGTCACGGGCAAGTCGCCCGGCTGCCGACACCTCCGGAATTGCCGGTGCTTGTGGATAAAAATTTCGCGGCGTTGTGTGGCGATTTTATCCACAGGCATCAGCAGCACGCTGTCAGTGCTCCGTCGGCGGAGCAGGTTACCCGGTTCCTGTGCGGCATCAGCGTGCCGTTGTTTACCAAGCTCAAGGCGCGGGCCATTTCCGGGTTTGCGGCGCTGGAGGAATATCCCTACGCCGAGGTGAGGGCCTGGGCTCAGGCGCATCTCTGAGCTCTCGAATCCATCTGCTGAATGTCGATCATCACGGCCATGAACTTCAAAAATGCCCGGTAGCTGACTATGGTGATGGCTGTCTTCGGATCGCCAACAAGAGAACAACATGAGCCAGACATCCTTCGCTATTCAGCAGGCCGCCGTGATCGGCGCCGGCACCATGGGCCGCGGCATTGTCATGTGCCTGGCCAACGCCGGCGTGTCAGTGCAGTGGGTCGATAACAATCCACAGATGCTCAAGCAGGCGCTGGCCACCGTGGCCGACACCTATGCGCACAACGTGCGACAGGGGCGAATTGAACAGGCCGATGCCGATGCCCGGATCGCCCGTATCAGCGCGGCGGCGGACTATGTGGCGATCCGCAACGTCGATCTGGTGATCGAAGCGGTGTACGAAAACCTTGAACTCAAGCAGAAGATCTTCCGCGAGCTCGATGGCGTGCTGAAGCCCGAGGCGCTGCTGGCGAGCAATACCTCGGCGCTGGACATCGACGCCATCGCCGCCGCGACACGGCGTCCGACTCAAGTGCTGGGCCTGCATTTCTTCAGCCCGGCGCACATCATGAAATTGCTGGAAATAGTCCGTGGCGCGCAGACCTCGCCAGCGGTGCTTGAAACCGCGCTTGAGCTGGGCAAGCGCATGGGCAAGGTCAGTGTGGTGTCGGGCAACTGCCACGGATTCATCGGCAACCGCATGCTGCATCCGTATGTGCTCGAAGCGCGCAAGATGTTGCTCGAAGGGGCATACCCGCAGCAGGTCGATGCGGCATTGCAGAGTTTCGGTTTCGCCATGGGGCCGTTTCGCATGTACGACGTGGTCGGCATCGATCTTGAGTGGCGCGCTCGCGAGCTTGCCGGCAAGGGGCAGGACGCGCCCGAGGTTCAGGTGGATAACCGCTTGTGCGAACGGGGCCGGTTCGGTCAGAAGTCTGGCAATGGTTATTACCACTACGAGCCCGGCAGTCGTCAGGCCGAACATGATCCCGAGGTCGATGCGCTGGTGTTGAGTGTCAGCGAAGGTTTGGGGTTTCATCGCCGGGATATCGGCTCGGAGGAGATCCTGGAGCGGTGCCTGTTGGCGTTGGTCAACGAGGGCGCAAAGATCCTGCAGGAAGGGATTGCCGAGTCGGCGCATGACATCGATCAGGTCTATCTGAATGGCTACGGCTTCCCGGTAGAGCGAGGCGGGCCGATGGCCTGGGCGGACGATCAGGGGCTGGTCGACATTCACAAGCGATTGCTGGCGCTGGAGACCCGGCAGGGCGATCACTGGCGGCCGGCGTCATTGATTGGCGAGCTGGCGGCGCGAGGCAAGGGTTTTTACCTTTAGACTGGGCAAATCACTCCAGGAATCGACACTCATGTCCAACCCGATGCCGCAACGCAGCGACTACCCGCACTTCCAGCCGATCACCACGCGCTGGCATGACAACGACGCCTATGGCCACGTCAACAACGTCACCTATTACAGCTTCTTCGACACGGCGGTGAACACCTACCTGATCCAGGTCGGAGGGTTGGATATCCATGACGGCGAGGTGGTGGGGTTTGTGGTGAGTTCGTCCTGCGACTACTTCGCGTCGATTGCTTTCCCGGATCGAATCGAAATCGGTCTGCGGGTCGGCAAGCTGGGCAACAGTTCGGTGCAATACGAACTGGCGGTGTTCAAGGAAGGAGAGGTGGAAGCCTGTGCGGCCGGACGTTTCGTGCATGTATTCGTCGACCGGGCATCCAATCGGCCGGTGGCGATTCCAGCCCGATTGCGCCAAGCGATGGAACGCCTGGCGGTGTGACAGGCAAAAAAAATCGCAGCCCGGGGGAGCTGCGATCTGGCTGTTACGGCAACGAGGTCAAACCTCAGTCGCGGTAGTAGCGGTGGTGCTTGCGATGACCATAGGCATGACCACGACCTGGATGACGGTCGCGGTAATAGCGACGATCATCATGGCGACGATCGTAACGGCGATCATCGTCGTCACTCTTGTTGCCCATGTAGTTGCCCAGCGCGCCACCGGCGCCGCCGCCGGCTGCTGCGCCGATCAGGCTGCCGGTGGTGCCGCCCATGCTGCGGCCGACCACGTTGCCGCCGGCTGCGCCCAGCGCACCACCGATGGCTGCTTCGCCACGGCTGCGCTTGTCGGCGCCGACCGCACTACCACCCGCGCCGCCCAGGGCTGCGCCAATGGTTGAACCTGTACTGCCGCCTAACGACTGACCGACGACCGAGCCAAGAACCCCGCCCAATGCGCCGCCCACACCTGCTTCGGTGGTGCCTCCGGCAGAAGCGAAGCCACTGACCAGGCCAAGGGACAACAAGAGAATCGAGGAGAACTTCATAGAGGAGCCTCAAAGGGATGACGGCGCGATCCTGAGGCTCTGGAATGGGCGTGACAATCGAAATCCGACGAATAACACGACTTGTATACAATTCTGCAACTTACTGATTTTTGGGCGGAACTTAACGGATTTTCGCCGGTCTTTAGCTACTTCACAAAGGCCGCTTTTATGCAAAAGCGGCCTTTTTTGTGGGCGCAGAAAAGTTTTGTATCAGGCCGATCTGGCCATAATCAGCCCCGTCTCACTCGCCGCTTCCAGCCGGATAGCGATGAACTTCGACGTCGGCGTATGGCTGCCATCGCCGGTGCTTTCCAGCGGTACCAACGGATTCACCTCAGGGTAATAAGCCGCCGCCTGCCCCGCCGGAATGTCGAACGCCAGCAGCGTGAAGCCCTTCACCCGACGCTCGCGGCCATCGTCCCACAGCGACACGATGTCAGCCTTTTGCCCCGGCTTGAAGCCCAGACGAATGATGTCGGCTTCGTTGGCGAACAGCACATCACGCTGTCCCTTCACGCCGCGATAACGGTCGTCCAGACCATAAATCGTGGTGTTGTACTGATCGTGGGAACGCATCGATTGCAGGATCAGGTCCGGCAGTTTGCCGGTAGCGCGAGTGCGCTCGTGGATCAGGTCCTTGGGCAGCATGTTCGGCTTGAAGTTGGCCCGCCCCGACGTGGTGTTCCACTTGCGCGCGCCGGCGCTGTTGCCGAGGTAGAAACCGCCCGGGTTCTTGACCTTCTCGTTGAAATCCTTGAAGCCCGGGATGGTGTCGGCAATCAGTTCGCGGATGCGTCGGTAGTCGGCCACCAGCCAGTTCCAGTCCACCGGTTTGCTGCCCAGGGTTGCGGCGGCGATGCCGGCGATGATCGACGGCTCCGAGCGCATCTGGTTCGACAGCGGCTGCAACTGGCCGTTGGAAGCGTGCACCATGCTGAACGAATCTTCCACGGTGACGGCCTGCGGGCCTTCGGTCTGGATGTCGATGTCAGTACGGCCCAGGCACGGCAGGATCAACGCTTCCTTGCCGTGGGCCAGATGGCTGCGGTTGAGCTTGGTGCTGATCTGCACAGTCAGGTCGCAGTTGCTCAGCGCCTGGAAGGTGCGCGAGCTGTCGGGCGTGGCCTGGGCAAAGTTGCCGCCCAGACCGATGAACACCTTGGCGCGGCCTTCGGCCATCGCGTGAATCGCTTCGACCACGTTGTGCCCGTTGTGGCGCGGCACCTTGAACTGGAAGCGACGCTCCAGGGAATCGAGGAACGCCACCGGCGGACGCTCGTTGATACCCATGGTGCGGTCGCCCTGTACGTTACTGTGGCCACGCACCGGGCACAGACCGGCGCCGGGCTTGCCGATGTTGCCGCGCAGCAGCATCAGGTTGGCGATTTCCTGGATGGTCGGCACCGAATGACGATGTTGGGTGATGCCCATCGCCCAGCACATGATCACGTTCTTGCCTTTGGCGTACATGCGCGCCGCTTGCTCGATTTCCACCAGCGTCAGGCCGGACTGCGCGACGATCTGCTCCCACGGCGTGTCGTCGACGACACCGAGGTATTCCAGCACATTGACGCTGTGCTCATTGAGGAAGTCGTGATCGAACACCGCCGGCGCACCGGCCTTCTGCGCATCGCGTTCCCATTGCAGCAGGAACTTGGCCATGCCGCGCAGTACCGCCATGTCGCCGCCCAGTGCCGGGCGGAAATACGCGGTGTTGGTCGGCTTGTCGCCGTTGGTGAGCATTTCGATCGGGTGCTGCGGATGTTGGAAGCGCTCCAGGCCGCGTTCTTTCAGCGGGTTGATGCACACCACCTGAGCGCCGCGTTTCACCGCTTCGCGCAGCGGTTCGAGCATGCGCGGGTGGTTGGTGCCCGGGTTCTGGCCCCAGACGAAAATTGCATCGGCGTGTTCGAAGTCATCGAAGGTCACGGTGCCTTTGCCGACACCAACGCTTTGCGCAAGCGCAACACCGCTGGCCTCGTGGCACATGTTCGAGCAGTCGGGGAAGTTGTTGGTGCCGAAGGCGCGCACGAATAGTTGATACAGGTACGCCGCTTCGTTGCTGGCGCGGCCCGAGGTGTAGAACTCGGCCTGATCCGGACTCGACAGCCCTTGCAGGTGTTTGCCGATCAGCGCGTAGGCATCGTCCCAACTGATCGGCTTGTAGTGATCGGTTTCGGCGTCATAGACCATTGGCTCGGTCAGACGACCCTGATATTCGAGCCAGTAGTCGCTCTGCTCCAGCAACGCAGTGACGCTGTGCTTGGCGAAGAATTTGCCGTCCACCCGACGCTTGGTCGCTTCCCAGTTCACCGCTTTGGCGCCGTTCTCGCAGAACTTGACCATGCCGCTTTCCGGCGAATCACCCCAGGCGCAGCCCGGGCAGTCAAAGCCGCCGTTCTGGTTGGTCTTGAGCATCGCGCGCAGGTTTTTCAACGCGTTGTCACTGGTCAGCCAGGCCTGGGCCACGCTGATCAGTGCGCCCCAGCCACCGGCTGGGCCCTTGTAAGGCTTGTAGCGCGGAACGGGTTTCTGGTCGGCTTGATGGTGTTGGCTCACGGGTGTTTCTCCATTTCTGGGCTATACACCCGCGGCGCGTTTTTTTGCGGCAGGTGGATGAGATTGAGGTTATGGCGTCGGGCCCATTGCACGGCGAGGCCGGTGGGCGCGGACAGGCTGACCAGGGTCTGAATCCCGGCCCGAAGGACTTTCTGGATCAACTCGAGGCTGCAACGGCTGGTGACAATCGCCAGGCCGCCCGTTGTGGATATCTTTTGCCGGATCAGGCCGCCGATCAGTTTGTCGAGGGCGTTGTGCCGGCCGATGTCTTCGCGACCCAGCAGCAATTCACCGCTGGCGTTCATGAACACCGCCGCATGTACCGCGCCGCAGTGCTTGCCCAGCGGCTGAAACGCGCCGATGCGCTGTCGCAGACCGTCGAGCCATTCGATGGGCGGCAAGGGGGCGCCGGGCAAAACCTTGAGATCAGGCAGCGCCTGTTCCACCGCTTCCACGCCGCACAACCCGCATCCGCTGGTGCCGGCCAGTTGCCGACGCTGTTGCTTGAGGTTCCAGAAGGCGCGGTTGGCGATGGTCACTTGCGCGTATTGCGCCGAGCCCGAGCCAGTCAGTTGCAGGTCGTAGATGTCCGAAGCGTCTTCGATGATGCCGCTGCCGAGGCTGAAGCCGACGATGAAGTCTTCAAGGTCGGTCGGCGTCACCAGCATCACGGCCTGACTGATGCCGTTGTAGGCAATCGCCAGCGCGACCTCTTCGGCCAGCGCGGTGCTGGCCGATTCCGTGAGGGGAAGATCGCTGTAACTGTAAGTCTGACTGGCAGCAGGCGCGGGCGTTTCGAGAGCAGGCGCCGCGCAGGCCGGGCGCTTGGCGTTCATGGCATCACCGACGGATTGATCAACGTTAAGACTAGGCGCGGCAAGTTGTCGCGTCTAATCGCTAGTGTCGATGCTTCGATAGATGCCGTCGATCAAGCGTCCGTTGGTGATTTTTGATAAAGCGCGAAACAGGCTTCGGCCAGCGCCGACCGTGGTGCTCCGCGACGCATGATCAGGCCCAGTCGGGCGAGGGTCTGGGCGTTTTCGATAGGTTGCAGGCGCAGGTTATCCGTAAGGTTTTCCAGGCCGCCATCCAGTGGCATCACCGCGCAGCAGAGGCCGCCATGCACCGCTTGCAACAATTGGTGAACGGCATCGGTTTGCAGCAACGGTTGCGGCGTCAGGCCTCGGCTGTGGAAGTTGTGGTCGATGGACTGGCGAAAGTGCATGCCGCTGGTGAGCATGCCCAGGGGCAGTTCGATCAGCGATTCCCAACTCAGCGGTGCTTCGCCAAAGCTGAAGAACCGCTGGTCGTAGAGCAGGCCCATCTGCGTTTCACTGAACGCCAGGGATTCAAAACGCTCGCCGTCGAGGCGATCCAGGTAAGACACGCCAATGTCGATGCGGTTGTTCGCCAGTTGCTCCAGAACCTGTTCGGAGCTCAGCGAGGACAGTTCAAAGCGCAGGTTCGGGTGTTGCGCATGCAGGCGTTGCATCAAGGGCAAGGCATCGAAACTCGACAACGGCACCACGCCCAGCCGCAGGGTGCCGATCAGGTTGCCGCGACAGGCCGCCGCTTCCGCCTGTAAACCGTCATAGGCCGCCAGCACCGTGCGCGCCCAGGCCAGCACCCGTTCCCCCGGCGCGGTGAAACCTTCGAAGCGCTGGCCACGGTTGACCAGTGGCAGGTCGAGTTCTTCTTCAAGGCTGCGCAGACGCATCGACAAGGTCGGTTGGGTAATGTGGCAGCGGGCGGCGGCCTGGCCGAAATGGCGGGTTTCGTCGAGGGCGATGAGGAATTTCAGCTGCTTGATGTCCATCTTCGCTCCGGGGCGCTGGCAAGGGTGGGCGATTCTACCGCTTGCGCGGGGGCAGGGTCATTGGTCGGGCCGCAACCGGGTTTGTCCGGCGTGGTCTAGGCTTGGGCGTCTGGAACTTAAATCAAGGAGTGTGTGCTATGAGTCTTTTGAGCTTTGTGAAAGAGGCCGGTGAGAAGTTGCTCGACCTGCTGACCCCCGGCAACGCCAATGCCAGCGACCAACTGAAGGAACACATCAGCAAGGTCGGGTTGGGTAACCCGAATGTCCAGGCGACCGTGGACGGTGACAAGGTAACGGTCACCGGTGAAGTGGCGAGCCAGGAAGAGAAAGAGAAAATTCTGCTGGCAGTGGGCAACATTGCCGGTGTCGGCAGCGTCGATGACCAGATCACCGTGACCGGGCCGGTGGTGGCGGCGGCGCGTTTTGTGGTCGTGAAGAAGGGCGACACTCTCAGCGCGATTTCCCTGGCGGTGTATGGCAACGCCAATCAGTACAACAAGATCTTCGAGGCCAACAAACCAATGCTGTCACACCCGGACAAGATTTATCCGGGGCAGACGCTGCGTATTCCCGAGTAACCGCACGCCTGCGGGAGCGGCCTTGAGCAGCTCCCGCAGTCTTCAGCGCTCGGCAATCAGCGCTCGGCAATCAGAGCCCGGCAATCAAATCCCGATAATCCTCGACCGCCGCAAACTCCCCGGTGTCCTTCGGCCCTTTGCGGCTGTCCGGTTCCTTCACGGCCAACAGATGCGCCACGCCGAAATTCCGCGCACTGCGCAGGATCGGCAAGGTGTCGTCGATGAACAGGCTGCGTGCCGGGTCGAAGTCGATATCGGCCTGCAAGGCGTCCCAGAATTGCGGGTTTTCCTTGGGAAAACCGTAATCGTGGGAGCTGATCAGCCGCTCGAAGTACGGCGCCAGTTCGATTCGTTCCAGTTTCAGCGACAGCGAATCGCGGTGCGCGTTGGTGATCATCACCACACGTTTGCCGGCTCGTTTGATCGCCTCCAGAAACGTGTCGGCGTCCGGGCGCAGGGCGATCAGGTGGGCGGTTTCCAGTTTCAGTTCACGCACCGACAGCTTCAGTTCCGCGCTCCAGAAATCCAGGCAATACCACTGCAATTGACCGGCATGGCGCTCGAACAGCGGCTGCAATTCCATTTCCGCCATGGCCCGGCTCACGCCATGCAGTTCGGCGTAGCGCTGCGGCAAGTGCTCCAGCCAGAAGTGGTTGTCGAAGTGCAGGTCGAGCAACGTGCCGTCCATGTCCAGCAGAACGGTATCGATGTCGGACCACGGTAATGAAGGCATGGCAACGTCTCGAACGGTAGAAAGATATCCGACGCAAACAATCGGAAAAGCCGCGTTATAGTAGCGCGTTCACGCCAAGGAGCTTTGCATGCGCCAGAAACCCACCGTACTTGCCCGCGAGATCGTCGCCACCAGCCGACTGTTCTGCGTCGAAGAGCTGAAGTTGCGTTTCTCCAACGGCGTGGAACGCACCTACGAGCGGCTGGTCGGCAAGGGCGCCGGTTATGGCGCGGTGATGATCGTGGCGATGCTTGATGCCGAGCATGCGGTGCTGGTCGAGGAATATTGCGGCGGGACCGACGAGTACGAGCTGTCGCTGCCCAAAGGCCTGATCGAACCGGGCGAAGACGTGCTGGCCGCCGCGGAACGTGAGCTCAAGGAAGAAGCCGGTTACGGCGCGCGTCAGCTGGAGCATCTGACCGAGTTGTCATTGTCGCCCGGTTACATGAGCCAGAAGATCCAGGTGGTGCTGGCCACCGACCTGTACGAAGAGCGTCTTGAAGGCGACGAACCTGAGCCGATGCGCGTGGACAAGGTCAACCTGCGGGAGTTGTCGGCGCTGGCGCAGAATCCGAATTTCAGTGAGGGACGCGCCCTGGCGGCGTTGTACTTGACCCGCGATCTGCTGACCCAGCGCGGATTTTTTCAGTCATGAGTGAGATGTCTATGAATTTTCCCCATCCGTTGATGGCGCCGGTGGTCGAGCTGGCCCTGCGGGCCGGCGAGGCGATCCTGCCGTTCTGGCGCGCCGGTGTGGCGGTCACCGCCAAGTCCGATGATTCGCCGGTGACGGCGGCGGACATGGCTGCTCACCATGTGATCGTCGCTGGTCTGACGGCGCTGGATCCGAGCATTCCGGTGCTGTCCGAAGAGGATGCCAACATCCCGCAAAGCGTGCGCGAGGGCTGGCAGCGCTGGTGGCTGGTGGACCCGCTGGACGGCACCAAGGAGTTCATCAGCGGCAGCGAAGAGTTCACCGTCAATATCGCGCTGATCGAAAACGGCCGGGTGGTGTTCGGTGTGGTGTCGATGCCGACCAACGGGCGCTTCTACGTCGGCGGCGCGGGTCTGGGTGCCTGGCGCGGCGACACGGGCGGTACACCGGTGGCGATTCAGGTACGTGACGTGCCGGGGCCTGGTGAAGCCTTCACCGTGGTTGCCAGCCGTCGTCATTCGAGCCCGGAACAGGAACGTCTGCTGGCCGGTTTGAGCGCCAGTCTTGGCGAGTTGCAACTGGCCAATATCGGCAGTTCGCTGAAGTTCTGTCTGGTGGCTGAAGGTGCTGCCGATTGTTACCCGCGTCTGGCGCCGACTTCGCAGTGGGACACGGCGGCGGCGCAGGGTGTGCTGGAAGGGGCCGGCGGCGAGGTGCTCGACCTGAGCGGCGAAGCATTCTGTTACCCGCCACGGGAGTCGTTATTGAACGGTTTCTTCCTGGCATTGCCGGCGAAAGCCGCCTGGCGGACGAAGCTGCTGGAACTCGCCCGCACGTAAGCTCGCTCAATCTTCAGCGGTGCAGGACGTACTGCCCGCTGAACGTCACCGCATCTTCATCGCTGCCCGTATTGACGACCCGCGTGTGCAGCGTCAGTCGCGCCCGTCCATAGCGCTGATACATCGTCAGAAATTTCTTCCACACCGCAGCGCTCGGTGACGGGCAGATCGCAATGGCATCACCGGTCACCGGCAGTGGATAACTGATCTGTCCTTCCTGGATCACGATGTGTCCCTCCTCGATGCCTTCCTCTTTCAAGCGCAAATGCAGCCAGCCCCAACCCGCCAGTACGGCGCCGCAATACAGGCTGCCGCCGAACATGGTGCTCTTGTGATTGACGTTGGCGTCCAGCGGCAGGTGCAGGCGCAGTTGCTGCTCGTGCCAGTCGAGGACTTTGAGGCCCATGTCCCGGGTCAGCGGGATGTCGTGGTGAAGGACCGATTCCAGATAACGACTGTCGTGCTTCATGCCCGGACCTCTTGCGGCAGAAAAGTGAATTGAGCGTGCTTCATTCGGACTCGTCGGAATGGCCGCCGCTGCCAGCGAAATTCAACCCGTGCTTGCGCAGTTTGTCATGCAAGGTCTTGCGCGGAATGCCCAGGGCTTCGGCGAGACTGCGCACGGAACTGTGAGAGCGGGCCAGTTCGGCGGCGATCAGCGATTTTTCGAAGTTTTCCACTTGCTCGCTGAGCCCTCCCGCCGTGATTTCGACGCTGGTGCCGGGGCTGCCATCGGGCTGCGTGTTGTCCAGTGCCAGTTCCAGGCCGAGGGCAAAACGCTCCGCCGCGTTCTGCAATTCCCGCACGTTGCCCGGCCATGAATGCCGCAGCAGCAACGCCCGTTGCGCCGGCTGCAATTCATGCGGTGGCAGGCCATGGCGGGCGCTGGCTTCGTCGGCGTAATGCTGGAACAGCATCAGCGCGTCTTCACCCCGTTCACGCAGTGGCGGAATGCGCAGCGGCGCCACGTTGAGTCGGTAATACAGGTCCGCCCGGAAACGCCCCTGATCGGCGGCCTGGCGCAGGTCTTCCTTGGTGGCGGCGATGACGCGAATGTCCAGCGGGATCAACTGATTGCCGCCCAGACGCTCGACCACGCGCTCCTGCAGCATGCGCAGCAGTTTGACCTGCACGTCCATGCTCATGCTCTCGATTTCATCGAGGAACAGTGTGCCGCCGTTGGCAAATTCGAACTTGCCGATCCGGCGCTTTTGCGCGCCGGTGAAGGCGCCGGGCTCATGGCCGAACAATTCGCTTTCGACCACCGACTCGGCCAGCGCTCCGGCGTTGATCGCCACGAACGGGCCGTTACGCCGACTCGACAGATCATGCAGGGCGCGGGCGACGACTTCTTTACCCGCGCCGGTTTCGCCGAGGATCAGCACGTCGGCCTTGGTCGCCGCCAGTGCGCCGATCTGCTCGCGCAGGCGCGACATCGGCGCGGACTGACCGACCAGCCGCGCGCTTAATTCGTTGCGATCACTCAGGGCCATGCGCAGGCTGCGGTTGTCCAACACCAGACGCCGCAGAGCCAGGGCGCGACGCACGCTGTCGAGCAGGGCGTCACTGGCGAAGGGTTTTTCCAGAAAATCATAGGCACCGGCGCGCATGGCCTGCACGGCCAGGGGCACGTCGCCGTGGCCGGTGATCAGCAGCACCGGCAGCTCCGGATCCTGAGCGTGCAGTTCGCTCAGCAGTTCCAGGCCATCCATGCCGGGCATGCGGATGTCGCTGACCACGACGCCCGGCCAGTCGCGCTCCAGTTGCGCGGCCAGGCCCTTGGCTTCGGACAGCGGCAGAATTTTCAGGCCGGCCAGATCCAGAGTCTGGCCGAGGGCCTGACGCAGGTGCGGATCGTCGTCGATCAGCACCACCTGAATGCGGTTGTCGATGGTCATGCGCTTCGATCCTCGGACGGTTGCAGGCTGACCCCGGGTGCGCCGGCGCGCAACCGCAGGGTAATCAAGGCGCCACCTTGCTTGTGGTTGGCGAACGACAGTTCGCCGCCGAAGGCGCGCATCAGGGTTTCGCAAATGGCCAGCCCCAGACCGAGACCCTGCGTGCGGGTCTTGGTCGTGTAAAACGGTTCGCTGGCTCGGCCCAGGGCTTCCATGCAGAAACCCGGGCCATTGTCGCGAATGTACAGGTTGACGCCTTCGTCGGTGGATTCGGCACTCAGCCACAATTTGCGCGGCGGGCCTTTCTCGGTCAGGGCGTCGAGGGCGTTGGCCAGCAGGTTGCCCAGCACCTGACGCAGCCGGGTTTCCCCGGCCTCGACCCACAAGGTCGCGGCGGGCAGGTCGCGGATCAGTTCGACGTCCATGCTGCGGCGACGTTTGGCCAGCAAGGCGAGTGCATCATCGAGCGCCGGTTGCAGGGCGACGCTTTCCGGGGCATGGCGGTCGCGGCGGGCGAAGGCGCGCAGGTGAGCGATGATCGAGGCCATGCGCCCGGTCAGTTCGCTGATCAGTTTGAGGTTGCCGCGAGCGTCTTCGGTCCGCTCATGGTCGAGCAGCACTTCTGCGTTCTCGGCGTAGCTGCGGATCGCCGCCAGCGGCTGGTTGAGTTCGTGGCTGATGCTCGCCGACATCGTCCCCAGCGCCGACAGTTTGCCGGCCTGCACCAGATCGTCCTGGGCGCGGACCAGTTCCTGCTGCGCCTGTTCACGCTCAAGCACTTCCTGCTTCAAGCGCCGGTTGAGGCCTTCGAGATCGCTGGTGCGCTCGGCAACCCGGCCCTCAAGTTCCCGTCGGGCCTTGGCTTCGAAGGCGATGCGTTCCAGGTAATGACGACGACGCTGCATCATCAGGCCCAGCAACAGCATCACCACCAGCAAGGTGGCTCCGCCGATCGCCACCACGGTGCGCACCGGCCGGTCGATCAATGTGCGCGGGGCGAGGATGCTGACGCTCCAGCCGGTTTCCGCGATGTCCTGGGTCTGCGGCAGCCATGCGGTCGGGCTCAGGTTCAAGGGGCGTGGCTCGCGGGTCGGATAGGGCTGGATTGCGGTAATCGCCGCACGTTCGGTATCACTCAGGGGGCGGGTCGCGCGAAAGCGCCATTCCGGGCGCGAGGTCAGGATGACCACGCCGTTGTGGTCGGTCACCAGCAGTTGTTCCGGGGTTTTGCCCCACAGGCTTTCGGTGTGATCGAGGTCAACCTTGATCACCAGCACGCCGATGATTTTTTCGCCGCTGCGCACGGCGGCGGCGAAGAAGTAGCCGCGCTTGGCGGAGGTGGTGCCCAACCCGAAGAAGCGCCCGAGGCGGCCGGCCATGGCCTCGCTGAAGTAGGGCCGGAAAGAGAAATTGCGCCCGACGAAACTGTCGTGCTTGTCCCAGTTCGACGCCGCCAGTGTCCGGCCGTTGGTGTCCATCAGGTACATGACTTCGGCGCCGGTCTGCGCGGCGATGTTTTTCAACAGGCGATTGGCATTACCCTGGGTGACGCCGTCGTCCGGCGCGCCGAGCACTGCGCGCAGCGCTGGCAGGTCGCCGAGGATTTGTGGCAGCACCTCATAGCGATGCAGCGTGCCCAGCAGGTTGGCGACGTAGAGGTCGAGGGTCTGGCGGTTCTGGCCGGCCAGTTCGCTGCGGTAATAGCGCTCGGCCAGATGTTCCAGCGGCCACAGCAGCGGTGCCAGGCACAGGGCCAGCAGGGCGAGGCTGCGCCAGCGAGGGCGGCGGGGAAGGGTCGGAGTCATGAGCATCGAGCGCCTGTGGGTACAGGCGCATTATGCCTAGGCTTGCAGGCGCAGTCTGCGCACCCGTGGCCCGGTGTGCAGCGGCGCTGAAGATTCACACAGGACTTCAGGAAAAGACGTCGGCGTCCTTGAGGAGGGCGGCAGCCTGATCCTTGGCCGACAGTTTTGGCGCTTCATCCAGTTGCCAGTCGATGCCCAGGTCCGGGTCGTCCCAGCGAATGCTGCGCTCGGACGACGGGTTGTAGTAGTCGGTGGTCTTGTAGAGGAATTCGGCGAATTCGCTCAGCACCACGAAACCGTGGGCGAAACCTTCCGGTACCCACAATTGACGATGGTTGTCGGCAGACAGACGCACCGCCACCCACTTGCCGAAATGCGGCGAGCTGCGGCGGATATCCACGGCGACGTCGAGGACTTCGCCGACGGTGACGCGGACCAGTTTGCCCTGGGTGTTTTCCAATTGGTAATGCAGCCCGCGCAGAACGCCTTTCTGCGAGCGCGAATGGTTGTCCTGCACGAACTGCGTGTCGAGGCCGGTCGCGTCCTGAAAGGCCTGGGCATTGAAGCTTTCGTAAAAGAACCCGCGCTCGTCACCGAACACCTTGGGTTCGATGATCAGGACACCAGGCAGGTCAGTGGGGATTACATTCATCGGGATATTCCAGTGGCAGGTTTGAATGGCCGACATTCTTGCGCAAAGTGCCGTTGGGTGCGAGGGGAGGCATGCAAATCCATCTGCTTCGCTGCGTGTCGGGGGACGGATGGTCGGGGGTTGCTTATCGCCCGAAGCAATGGCGATATAGGCGCCTAATAAAATTTCAGGGGTCGTTCCATGTCGTTCGCCACGTTGATTCATCGCGCCAGTTTGCCCAGTCCTCAGGTTTCGCTGGAGCAGGCCCGGCATCTGTTGGCGCAGCATTACGGCTTGAACGGCACGTTACTGGCCCTGGGCAGCCAACAGGACCTCAATTACCGGGTCGACAGCGAGCGTGGGCGGTTCGTGCTGAAGATCTGCCGGGGCGATTATTCGCTGGTGGAGTTGCAAGCCCAGCATGCGGGCCTCAAGTACCTGGCCGAGCAGGGCGCGGTGAAGGTGCCTCGGGTGATCGCAGCCAGCAACGGCGCTGACCTGCTGACGCTGGACGTCGAGGGCGAGTCGGTGCATGTGCGGCTGCTCGATTACATCGAGGGGCAGCCGCTGACGGCCCTTGATCATCTTGGCCATGAGGTTGTCGCCGGCTTCGGTCGGCTTTGCGGCGAAATGGATCTGGCCCTCGCCGGTTTCGATCATCCAGGGCTTGAGCGGACGTTGCAGTGGGATGCGCGCCACGCCAGCGCCCTGATCGAGCACCTGCTGCCGGTGATCGAAGACGAACGCCAGCGTGCGCTGATCGCCGAGGCTGGCGAGCAGGCCCGGCTTCGTTTGCAACCGCTGGTGGAAAAGCTGCCGGTGCAGGCGATCCACATGGACATCACCGATGACAACGTGGTCTGGCAGCGTGACGCACGGCGCCACTGGCAGTTGCAGGGCGTCATCGATTTCGGTGATCTGGTGCGCACCTGGCGCATCACCGATCTGTCGGTCACCTGCGCCGCGCTGCTGCACCACGCCGCCGGCGATCCGTTCGTGATTCTGCCGGCGGTGCAGGCCTATCACGCGGTCAATCCGCTGCAACGCGAAGAGCTTCTGGCGCTGTGGCCGCTGATCGTGGCGCGGGCGGCGGTGCTGGTGCTCAGTGGCGAGCAACAGGTCAGCATCGATCCGGGCAACACCTACAGCCGCGACAACCTGACCCACGAATGGGAAATCTTCCGGGTCGCCACTTCGGTGCCGCTGGCATTAATGGAGGCGGCGATTCTCACGGCAGTGGGGCAGACGTTACCGGCCATCGACAGTGAAGGCTTTGCGCCGTTGTTGCCCGGTCTGGTCGGGCGCGAGTTCGCGTTGATCGATCTGGGGGTGTTGAGTGCGCACTTCGAGGCGGGCAACTGGGAGCAGCCTGGCATCGATCAGCGTCTGTTGAGTGAAGCTGCTGCTATCCATGGCCTGGCGTCCAGTCGATACGGGCAATACCGGTTGTCGCGCACCCGGCCCGACAGTGCCGAAGAGCCAGAGACATTCCCGCTGCACGTTGAATTGCATGTGCCCCAGGGGTCTACGGTGGAAGCACCGTTTGCTGGCGTATTTCACCTGTCGGCTGACGGCGCGCTGCGACTCGACGGCCCGCAACTGAGCTTGCGTTTGCTCGGTGTGAAGCCTTCGTTGCACAGCGGCGCAGCGCTGGTCAAAGGCCAGGTGCTGGGTTCGGTGGACGGTCCGTTGATTGTGCAGTGGGTCCGCGATGCGCATCTGCAGGCGCCGCTGTTCTGTACACCGAGCCGTGCGCCGGCGTGGCAGGCGTTGTCCCCGTCGCCGGCAGCGCTGCTGGGCCTGGCCTGCGACGCCGAGCCGGAACTGGACGCCAAGACCTTGCTGGCGCGCCGCGACGCCAGTTTCGCCCGCACCCAGAAACACTATTACGTCGACCCGCCGCGCATCGAACGTGGCTGGCGCAATCATCTGATCGACATGCAGGGCCGCTCCTATCTCGACATGCTCAACAACGTCGCGGTGCTCGGTCATGGTCATCCGCGCATGGCGGCGGTGGCGAGCCGGCAGTGGTCGCTGCTCAATACCAACTCGCGATTCAACTATGCGGCGGTCGCCGAGTTTTCCGAGCGCTTGCTGAAACTGGCGCCGGAGGGCATGGATCGGGTGTTCCTGGTCAACAGCGGCAGCGAGGCCAATGACCTGGCGATTCGTCTGGCGTGGGCCGCCAGCGGTGGACGCGACATGATCAGCGTGCTGGAGGCCTATCACGGCTGGACGGTAGGGGCGGATGCGGTGTCGACCTCGATTGCCGATAACCCGCAGGCCCTGAGCAGTCGCCCGGACTGGGTGCATGCGGTGACCGCTCCAAACACCTATCGCGGCGAATTTCGCGGCCCGGATTCGGCACCGGATTATGTGCGCAGCGTCGAACAGCATTTGGCGAAGATCGATGAGCAGAAACGTCAACTGGCAGGGTTCATCTGCGAGCCGGTCTATGGCAACGCGGGCGGGATCTCGCTACCGCCGGGTTACCTGAAAAAGGTTTATGAAATGGTGCGCGCCCGTGGCGGCGTGTGTATCGCCGATGAGGTGCAGGTCGGTTACGGGCGCATGGGCCACTTCTTCTGGGGTTTCGAGGAGCAAGGCGTGGTGCCGGACATCATCACCATGGCCAAAGGCATGGGCAACGGCCAGCCGTTGGGCGCCGTGATCACCCGCCGGGAAATCGCCGAGGCGCTGGAAGCCGAGGGCTATTTTTTCTCGTCCGCCGGCGGCAGTCCGGTCAGCTGCCAGATCGGCATGGCGGTGCTGGATGTCATGGAAGAAGAAAAACTCTGGGAAAACGCCCAGGTGGTCGGCGCGCACTTCAAGGCGCGGCTGGAGGCGTTGATCGATCAATATCCGCTGGTCGGTGCGGTGCACGGTTCCGGGTTCTACCTGGGGGTCGAGTTGATCCGCAATCGGGAAACCCTGGAACCGGCGACCGAGGAAACCACGCGGTTGTGTGATCGCCTGCGGGAGTTGGGAATTTTCATGCAGCCGACCGGTGATTATCTGAACGTGCTGAAGATCAAGCCGCCGATGGTCACCTCGCGTCAGAGCGTGGATTTCTTCGTCGACATGCTGGTGAAGGTGCTGGAAGAAGGACTCTAAGGCGTTTCGAACCCGTTAAATACCGATTTGTATCGATATTTAACGGGGTAAATTGGGATTGTTTTTTGTTTATGGCTTCTAAAGCCGATATTTATCGTTTATAAAGTCGCCATAGTCCGTCGTCCAATTCTGTACGGCGTGTTGAAAAAACCTCGACGGTTCCCTGGAGTCTGATCGACATGACCACCTTGAAAAGTACCCCACGCGCCGATGGCTTCTACATGCCGGCCGAGTGGGCGCCGCAAACCCAGACCTGGATGATCTGGCCCGAGCGTCCGGACAACTGGCGTCTGGGCGGCAAACCGGCTCAGGCTGCTCATGCGGCAGTGGCCAAGGCCATCGCGCGTTTTGAACCGGTGACCGTCGCGGTCTCCGCCGGCCAGTACGAAAACGCTCGTGCTCGTCTCGACGTGCCGAATATCCGTGTGGTCGAGATGTCCAGCGATGATGCGTGGGTCCGAGACAGCGGCCCGACTTTCGTAATCAACAACAGCGGTGAAGTGCGCGGTGTGAACTGGGACTTCAACGCTTGGGGCGGCTTTGACGGCGGCCTGTATTCGCCGTGGAACCGAGATTCCCAGGTCGGCGGCAAGATCCTCGAAATCGAGCGCAGCCCGCGTTACCGCACCGAAGGCTTTGTGCTAGAAGGCGGCTCGATTCACGTCGACGGCGAAGGCACTCTGATCACCACCGAAGAATGCCTGCTCAACCGCAATCGCAACCCGCACCTGGGCCGCGAAGAAATCGAAGCGGTGCTCAGCGAAAACCTGTCGGTAGACAAGATCATCTGGCTGCCGGATGGCCTGTTCAACGACGAAACCGACGGCCATGTGGATAACTTCTGCTGCTACGTGCGTCCGGGCGAAGTGCTGCTGGCGTGGACTGACGATCCGCAGGATCCGAACTACCCGCGCTGCCAGGCTGCGATGAAAGTGCTGGAAAGCAGCACCGACGCCAAGGGGCGCCCGTTCACGGTGCACAAGATGCCGATTCCGGGGCCGCTGTTTGCCACTGAAGAAGAATGCGCGGGCGTGGATCCGGTGGACGGCACCCAGGAGCGCAATCCGAGCGTGTGCCTGGCCGGTTCCTACGTGAACTTCCTGATCGTCAATGGCGGCATCATCGCACCGAGCTTTGACGACCCGATGGATGCTCCGGCCCGGGAGATCCTGCAGAACCTGTTCCCGCAACACGAAGTGGTCATGGTGCCGGGCCGTGAACTGTTACTGGGGGGCGGTAACATTCACTGCCTTACCCAACAGCAACCCGCGCCGCACAAAGAGTGAGTGCGGATGTAACAGCTTGAGTTGATTGGAAAAACGACCGGGCAGTCATTTGTTGCCCATGCTTGAAGAGAAACCCGCAGCCCGTCAGGACTGCGGGTTTCTTTATGTCCGCTGGTCGACAATTTGATTACGTTGGCATAGCTCTTGTATCGCTTATGGCGCACTAGGGAGGGGGGAGAACTTCAACGGTTCTGTCATAAACCTTGGATAACTTAGCCGCTCATGAACGGGGAGAGAGCGCTGAAATGAACGCCGAAGTGAACGTAATCAGCGAGCGGACGTTGCATCCCATGGCTGTAAATAGTGAGTCGCTCCAGATTGTCGCGCACTGGTTGAAGTCCAATGGAACGCGTCAGATCAGGGAACCTGATCCGCGCCGGATGATGATCGAGCGTTACCCCGCTGGCCTGTTCAGCGAGGCCGAACTGGAAGCACTCTGGGATGTGATGGAAGGATAAGAAGAACAAACAAGGATTGTAAAAAGCGCTGCCGGGATGGCAGCGCTTTTTTTATGGACGCGATATCAGAAGCTGTTGGGGTCGTTGACCACCAGGTTGACTGCCTTATCTGGCGATGACGGCTGGCGGTTTTGATTCGACCGATTGCCGCAACAGACTGAAAGTCATTCCGGCGTTTTTCCGCAGCGACCGAGGGACTAATGTGCCGGCATCTTTCCCATCCTTTGCCGGAGTTCTCCGATGGCTCTTCATTACATCTACGACCCGCTGTGTGGCTGGTGCTATGGCGCCACACCGCTGGTGCAAGCCGCGCAGCAGGTGCTGCCGGTGATCGCCCACGCCGGCGGCATGATGACCGGTGCCAACCGCCAGAGCATTTCGCCGCAACTTCGCAACTACGTGATGCCTCACGACCGGCGCATCGCCGAATACACCGGTCAGCCGTTTGGCGAAGCGTACTTCGAAGGTCTGTTGCGCGATCACTCGGCGGTGTTTGATTCGACACCACCCATTGCCGCTGTGATGGCAGCCGAAAAAATCGACGGCCGTGGCCTGGAAATGCTTGGACGTTTGCAGACTGCGCACTATGTCGAAGGGCGGCGAATTGCCGACCAAAGTGTGCTTGTGGAATACGCGGTGACGCAGGGTTACAACGCCGAGAGGTTCTTGTATGCCTTGCAGTCCGTCGACACCGAACAACACATAAAGAACAGCCGCGCCCTGTTGGCAAAACTGGGTGGGCAGGGTTTTCCAACTTTCGCACTGGAACAGGACGGTCAATTCGCATTGGTTGATATCGGGCCGTGGCTTGGCAAGCCAGAGGCTTTTGCCCAATGGTTGAGGGAGTCGTTTACACCGGCGCGAGGGACTGAAAGCCTGCCGGTCTGTGGCCTCGACGGTTGCGCATGATCCCGCATTAAAATCCCTGATTGCTGGCAGTTCCGTGCAATCGGCCATCGCAAAATTTACTTTTTTTAGACGTTTTTCGCCTATTTAAAGACGATTCTTGAAATTGACACATTGTTGAGGGCGCGGCTACGATTCGGCCCAACGCCTGTGGCTAACCGCCATGATTCAAAATCAGGAGCAGGCCCGCCATGACATTGTCTTGAGCGGGTCTTTTTGTTTCGGGGTGAATAAAAGAGTGCACCAAGCGCCGTTTCAGCCGTTCGACACAGCGCGTTTCAACCCGTAATAAGGAAAACAAAATGTTGAACAAGCGAATCAGTTTGATCGCACTGGGGATGTTGAGCGCCACTCAGGCAATGGCTAACGACCAGGCCGAGTCCAAGGGTTTTGTGGAAGACAGCAGCCTCAAAGTGCTGCTGCGCAATGCCTACATCAATCGTGACTACAAAGACGGTCGTAAAGACAAAGCCGAGTGGGGCCAGGCGGCCATCGGTACGTTCTCGTCCGGTTTCACTCAAGGCACCGTAGGTGTGGGTGTGGACGCTTTCGGTCTGTATGCACTGCGTCTGGATGGTGGCGAAGGCCATACCGGCGCGCAGGGTATCGACTTTTTCAAGCAGGGCGATCACCCGCCAGGCTCAAGCGATAAAGCCGCTCATGACCTGTCCAAGGGCGGCGCGGCCGTCAAATTCCGTATTTCCAACACCGTATTGACTTACGGCGACCAGATGCCGGCCCTGCCGGTGCTGAGCTATGACAACGTGCGTCTGTTGCCGGAAAGCTACACCGGTACCTTGATCACTTCCAAAGAGATCAAAGGCCTGGAGCTGAATGCCGGTCGTTTTACTGCCGAATCGCGCAAAAGCGCTGAAGGCCGTGACAGCGGTGGTCTGAAGTCGATCAACGTGTTGGGCGGTAGCTACCAGTTCACCGAACAGTTCAAGGCTGCGCTGTACGCTTCCGACGTCGAAGACGTGCTGAAGAAGCAATACGTGAACGCCAACTACGTGTTCCCGATCGACAAGGACCAGTCCCTGACCCTGGACTTCAACGGCTACCGCACCAAGCTGGACAACTCCTATGTCCGCGAAAACGGTGTGACCGGCGACGACAACAAGATCTGGAGCCTGGCAGCAACTTTCGCCACCGGCCCGCACTCGTTCACCGTGGCGCATCAGCGCTCCACTGGTGACAGCAACCTGGGCTATGCCTATGGCGGCTATCAGAAAGAACAAGGGCGCGTGGGTGATGGCGGCAATACCATCTACCTGGCCAACTCCTACTGGTCCGACTTCAATGCTGAAGACGAGCGCAGCTGGCAGTTGGGTTACGGTCTGGACTTCACGGCGTTCGGCGTACCGGGTCTGAGCTACAACTTCGCGTACGTGCGTGGCGACAACATCACTACCTCCACCAGCACTGGCGGTACCGAGCGCGAATATTTCAACCAGTTCAAGTACGTCGTGCAAAGTGGCCCGGCCAAAGACCTGAGCATCAAGCTGCGTAGCTCGATCCTGCGTGTGTCGCAGAAATCCAGCGAATACAACGTCAGCGGCAACGAACTGCGTGTGTTTGTGGATTACCCGATCAACGTCTTCTGATGATCGATTGACCCGCAAGACGCGACAGAAAAACCCCGACTCGTTCGGGGTTTTTTTTTGACGCTTTTTGAAAAAACAGCATAAAAACCCGTGTTTTTGTCATTTGAAATGCACTTTCAGGCGGCTTCAAATCGCGTTTCAAACAGCGCTTTAAGTGCCTGAAATTCTTTCTCATGGACGCAAATTCTCCACCTAATAGATTAGGCCGCTCAACGCAGCGGAGAATTGGGTAATGATCGTTTTAACCAGAGAAGTGGGCGAATCGCTACGGCGCGACAAGTACGCCAATGTGCAGGGTGCTGACTTCAATCTCTACGGTCATTTCGCCGACTTCGTCAGACTGACCAAAAGTTGGGAAAACATGGAGCCTGACAGTTACTACGGTCAGGCCGAAGCCGGCATGCGTTACCGTCGTTACAGCGACTTTGAATACAACCCCAAGACGCGCGAACTGAAGCAGCTGGAACATCGCGCGTACGTGCAGTCCAAGGCCAACAACAGCTATGTGGGCGGTGTGGTGCGGCACTTCCAGGACTTCTCGGACGAAGTCATCAGCTCGCCGGTGATGCGCAGCCTGATCGACACCGATTTCGAAGTGTACAAAAGCGTGTTGCCGGAAGAGTTGCACGATGAAATCTGGCAATGCCAGATCCATCAGATCCGAATCGAGATCAAACCGGGCAAACAACTGGAAATCACTCCGGAGGGGATTCACTGCGACGGCTATCCGTTCAGCGGCGTGCACTTCTGGGGGCGCAACAATGTCGAGGGCGCCGAAAGCCGCCTGTACGACATTCACGAGCAACAACTGGCGTCGACCACTTACCAGGAAATCCTCGACACCACGTACTTCCTCGACCGCGACATGCGCCACTACGTGACACCGGCACGCAACACTCACTCCCACGCCATGGCGTACCGGCAGATCCTGGCGATTTCCTTCTCGCGGCCCGGGACCGCTTTCGACATTGTTCGCTAATCAGATCACCCCAATCGACGGCGTCGAATGCTCGACGCCGGTGGTGCTGCGGCGCGCGACGGCCAAGGACGCACAGCGCATGGAGCGTTTCTTCCGTCAGTTCGACGAAGTGTCGTTCTGTGAATGGCAGGACGCCAAATGCCTGCGCGGCGTGCTGATCCAGAAAACCACCACGGCCTATCTGGCCTTCGATGTCGAAGGCGAGATCGTCGGCGCGGTGCTGGGTGGCATGCTCGGCAGTCGCGGCACGATCAACCATCTGGCGGTCAGTCTGCGCTATCGCAGCCAGGGCGTCGGCCAGCGGCTGGTGGAAGCGGCGTCGGCCGACATGAAACGGGTCGGTGTGCTGCGGATGTTCCTGTTCGTCGATGATGCTAACCTCGCGGGCAAGCGTTTCTGGACGGCCCAGGGTTTTTGCGAACCTCATGGCGAGCGGACATTTGAGAGGGATCTATGAATGAAACATCCGGCAGTGCGCCGCTGATGGTCGACCGTCAGCCGTCGCGCACCTTTGCCGAAGCCAGCCCGGTGGTGGCCGGTTACTTCACCGTGTCGTTCGTGTTCGGGCTGATGGCGGTCAACGCGGGGCTGCCGCTGTGGCTGCCGGTGGCCATGTGTCTGTTCGTGTATGCCGGGGCTTCGCAATTCGCGGCGCTGGCGCTGATCAGCAGCGGGGCGTCGCTGACCACCATCGTGCTGACTACGTTTCTGATCAATGCGCGGCACATGCTGATGTCGGTCTACATGGCAAAAGCCCTGCGGGCGCTGGGCCTGAGCCGCATTGAGCGCTGGTGCTACGCCGGCGGCCTGACCGATGAATCGTTTGCCTTCCACAGCGTCAAACTCGGCACCGGTGCGCCGGTGAATATCCGCTATCTGATCGGCTTCAACCTGTTCTGCCACACCTCCTGGGTGATCGGCGGATTGCTCGGCGCCCTGTGTGCGCAGTACGCGTCGCACCTGATCAAGTACCAGCTCGATTACGCGCTGACCGCGATGATGCTCTACGTGCTGGTCTCGCTGTGCAACACCCGCAACAAACTCATCGCCGCCATGGCCGCCGTCGTCTGCATGGGCGCTCTGAGCCTGGTGGGCAGCTCGCCGTTCAACGTTTTCATCGCCACGTTTGTGGGCTGCGGAGTGGGTGTATGCCTGACCAAACGTTCCTGATTCTGGTGGTCGCGCTCATGATGGCCGTGACCTTTCTGCCTCGGGCTCTGCCGCTGCAGGTCAACACCGAGCACTGGCCGCCCTTCGTCGCCCGGGCGCTGGAATACCTGCCGGTGGCGATCGTCGCTGCGATCAGCCTGACACCCTTGTTGATCAAGGATCAGCACATACAGCTCGATCGCCCGGAATTTTATGCAGCGATTCCGACGTTGTTATGTGCGTACTTCAGCAAAAACCTCTTTCTCAGTGTGGCGGTTGGGACGGCTGCGTACATTGCGCTCGGCTCGTTCATGTAGCGGAAGATCGACCACGTCGTTCAACGCCTGGCCGGACAGGTCCGGGTTGTTCACCGCCAGGCGCACTTCGAGGAAATCCTCGAACCCGGGGAAGATCGTCAGGCCGTTTTTCTGAGCGGCCTCGCGAGAGACCATGCCGATGGCGTCCATCTGCGTGATGAGCGACAAGGTCAGCGTTTCGCTGCAGGAGTAGATCGTCCGCTGACTGTTCTCGTAATTGCCCAGCCCGGCGTCGAGAAAACGCAAAAAGCTGTGGGAATACGGACAATCTTCTGCCGGACGCACTTGAAACTTGTTGCCGAGCAACGTCAGCGGATCGTTCTCCTGACCACAGTGCGCGCCGACCACCTGCACCTGCACTTCCGGCAGGACAATGCTCGGCAAGCCCGGACGCTGTGGCCCGATCAGCACCGCCAGATCGAAGTCCTCGTTCTTCAGCTTGCTGAGGTTTTCCATCGATTCGGCGTAGCTGAATTCCATCTGATAGTCGGGAAACACCTCGATCAGGCGTCCGATCAGTCGCCGGTTGAAATCCGGGTCCAGTGTAGTGTTCAACGCCACTTTCAGCGTGCGCTGTCCCGGCACCTTCAACGCTTCGACTTTCTCTTCCATCTGCCGCGTGGCAATCAGCACTCTGTCCATATAGGGCGTCAGCTCCGTGCCTTGCGGCGTCAGCGTCAGCCCCTTGTTGGATCGTCTAAACAAGCGGAAACCGAACTGCTCTTCGACCTTGTTCAACTGTGCGGCCAGGGCCTGCACGGTCAGGCACGAATGCTCGGCTGCGGCCGACAACGAGCCGGTCTGCACGATGCGCATGAGGTTGCGTAAGGTTCTGCTATCCATGGGTAATGCCCTCTGAAGTGGGCTGGGTATTGTTGTGTACGTGACGGCCTGAACGGCTCCGTTTGCCGGCTATATTCCTGTACCTGAGCATAGTTGTCGCGCAATTAGTAGCGAATTGATGTCCGCGCCGATGGCTGGAGGCTGACACAGGATCGGGGTTTTTGGCGACGCGGGGGTGATTGGGGTCAAAAAAGTGCACGACGCGAAGGAGTCGGGCACTTTTTTTGTGCGGTTGGGTTACAGCGGCTGGGACAATTTCGTACAGCCATCTCGCGCTGTTCTGCGTTGATGTCGGAAGCCTCCTATTGAAAGACAAGAACGGGCTGATTTATTAGCGCAGTACAAGTGGCTGAAATATCAGGCAGTTACTTTCGGGACTTTTTCAGTCCGAGGCCATTGGATATCCAGGCAATGCCGGCATCCGCGAAGCTAGCGAGAAGGTGCCAATGAATTTGCCTTGGAGCATGGCGTTACCTGAACAAAAGAACTGGAAGGATCATGGTTTACCGGACATTCGGGACATTGATCCCGAGTTGCTGACTTCTGCGATCAGAGAACGTCCGGGCGCCGAGAGTCTGGAGGCTGCATGGGAGCAAGTTGCCAAAGGCTTCGGACTTCATGACGGCCTCAATTCGACTGTGATTGAGACACCCATTTGCCCAGTTCTGGTGAGGCGCGAGCACTTGTTGCACATTGTGGAAAAACGTCCGAATGCTCGGGAGCGCTTCACAGACTTCGCGCAAGACACCCTGAAAAAACCGTTAGAGATCTGGAAGATTTCCTACGATGACGACTCTTTCCGGCTCTCATATATCGGTGCCTACAACACGAAATACCAGATGCTGGTCGTGATCCATATCGATCATGGCAACGTACTCTGGAACTTCATGAACTGTGAAAAAAAGGGTCTGAACAAGCATCGGCATGGAGAGCTACTGTTTCAACGTTACCGATGGTCCAAACAAAAAGGGCAGCCTTGATAGGCTGCCCTTCACGAAAAAGTTGCTTGATATTGTGCTCCCTCAAGCAGGGGAGAAGAGGTCTCACCCGAACGCTGATTTTCAGGTCATCAACGGGGTTCCTAACGCCGACTATAGCCACCTGATGGCAGTCGGTTTCGCGCTCTTGGGGCCGATTCTCGGCCACTGAATTCGATGTGTCAACCCGAGACTTCAGGGGGTAACTGGGAGCGACGTAGGTGTTTCAATTCATTACACCACCTCACAAATGAAGTACCCCGCCCCTACTTTTTCCCCTCCCGGCACGCTCCTAAATTGAGCTCCAACACCTGACCATCATCCCGAGGGCAGGTCACTGGAGTAGTCGTCATGCCATTTGTCAGCGTACGCATCACCCGCGACGGCGTTACCCGTGAGCAGAAAGCTCAGGTGATCGCCGAAATCACTGAAACCCTGGAACGCGTCCTCAACAAACGCCCGGACCTGACCCACATCGTGATCGAAGAAGTCGACACCGATAACTGGGGCTACGCCGGCATCACCACCACCGAATACCGCCGACAACTGGCGGAACGGGGTCAGTCATGACCCCGACCGTGACCATCGATTTCGTTTCCGACGTGGTGTGCCCCTGGTGCGCACTCGGGGCGACAGCGCTGGAGCAGGCGATCGGCAATCTGGCCGGCGAGATTTCGGTGGAGCTGACCTACAAGCCCTTCGAACTCAACCCGGACATGCCCGCCGAAGGTGAACCGGCCGTGCAGCACCTGATGCGCAAATACGGCCGCACCGCCGAAGACGTCGCTGCCGGCAAGAAGATGCAGATCGAACGCGGCAAGGCCATCGGTTTCGAGTTCGACCTGGAGAAACGCACGCACTTTCACAACACCTTCGACGCCCATCGCTTGCTGATGTGGGCGGCGCAGGAGGGTCGGCAAGTCGCGCTGAAAAAGATCCTGCTGCGCGCTTACTTCCGCGACGGTGACAACCCCAACGATCACCCGACGCTGATCCGTCTGGCGACCGAAGCGGGGCTGGATGCGGCGAGGGCTCGCAAGGTGCTGGCCAACGACGATTTCGCCAGCGAAGTGCGCCAACTGCAGGCGTTCTACCGGCAGCACGGGATCAACTCGGTGCCCGCGCTGATCCTGAACGGCAAGCACCTGGTGTCCGGTTCGCAATCGGTCGAGTACTACGAACAAATGCTGAAACAACTGGCTATCGCCTGATTCAACACCCACTTATTGATTGAGGATTTCATCATGAGCAACTCGAAAAAAACCGTTGTTATCACCGGTGCTTCCCAAGGTCTGGGCGAAGGCATGGTCAAGGCCTTCCGTGAGCTGGGCTACAACATCGTCGCCACCTCGCGCTCGATCAAGCCGTCGAACGACCCGCAGATCCTGACCATCGCCGGCGACATCGGCGCCCCGGCCACTGCTCAACGCGTGATCAGCGAAGGCGTTGCACGCTTCGGCCGCATCGACACCCTGGTCAACAACGCCGGTATCTTCGTCGCCAAACCGTTCACCGCCTACACCCCGGAAGACTACGCGGCGGTGCTGTCGGTCAACCTCAACGGCTTCTTCTACATCACCCAACTGGCCATCGCCGAGATGGAAAAACAGGGCAAGGGCCACGTGGTCAACATCACCACCAGCCTGGTCGACCATGCCATCGACGGCGTGCCTTCGGTCCTCGCTTCCCTGACCAAGGGCGGCCTCAACGCCGCCACCAAATCCCTGGCCATCGAATACGCCAAACGCGGAATTCGGGTAAATGCGGTATCGCCGGGCATCATCAAGACGCCGATGCACGGCGAGGAAACCCACGCGGCACTGGGTGCGCTGCATCCGGTTGGGCACATGGGCGAGATCGACGACATTGCGCAGGCGGTGGTGTATCTCGATAACGCCAACTTTGTGACCGGTGAGATTCTGCATGTGGATGGCGGGCAGAGCGCTGGGCACTGATTGATCCGGTAACACAAAGCCCTCGCAGCGATGCGAGGGCTTTTTTGTGAGCGGCGGATTACGGATCTGGACTCAACACTTTGACCGCATCATCGACCAGCGCCTTGCTCAACTCCTGCAAATATTGCGAGGCGCAGGCGTGGAGTTCCGGATCGTTGGCGGCAGAAGTATCCGAGGTGAGCAGTTTGGAAATATGAAGCAGGTGGGAGGCGTGGGAGAGGGCGGTGACGACCGGGACGCCGGGGTTGGTGCGGAAGAGTGCGTGGTTGGACTGAAAGGAGAAATGGGTGAGGCCGAGGGTTTTCAGATCGTGGGGGTTGGTCATGGCTTCACCTACCGTTGGCTGGTTGGTGGAAGGGGCAGACTCTGGACGGATCGATGCTAATCATTTGTGAAACTCCCTGTATCAAATGAGCGCTACCACTTCGTTCTCAGGCGAAAGGGTGGCAGCTATGCGCAGGCTGAGAAACCGGAGATACAGGAACCCGGCAGACCCGAAGGTCTCCCACGCACAGCCGCCATTGCACGGAAATGCAGGCACAAAAAAACGCCGGCAAACGTGGGTTGGGGCGCTGGTGCGCCTGCATCTTACGCGGGTTCTCAGGCCCGGTCGCTGAATTGGCAGCGACGGGATTGACGGTAGCGTGGGGGAGGGTTGAGCGCAATCGTGGCCAGGTGGTGGCGAGGAGGACGACATACTCACATGCAACACTTATGTTGCATGGGTAACAAATATGTTGCACGGTCGCTCTGCCGAAATAGCGCGTGATGCGCATAAGCGACATCGAGTTTCAGCGATGCAGCCAGGCCACAAGGGTGAGACTGAGTTTGTACCCCATGAGAGGAAACGTGATGTTCGAATATGCGTTGGAAGTCCACGAGGAGCCGAGCAGTGTCTGGTTGTCCTGCGCAGAAATTCCAGAGATGCACGCCGCTGGCGACACTCTTGAGGAAGCACTCGACGGCGCCATTGATGCGATGGAAACGGCATTGTCGATTTACGTCGATGATCGCCGATTGATTCCGACAGGTGATGCGGGAGAACAGGAAAGTGACGCGGTATTGCGTCTGCCTGCACTGACTGCTGCGAAGGTTTGGCTCTGGAATACGCTTCTGGAGTCTGGGGTCAGCAAAGCTGAACTGGCACGACGCTTGGGTGTACAACGACCCCAGGTAGATCGATTAGTCGATTTCCTGCATCACTCCAAGATCGAGAATGTCGAGCGTGCATTGCAGCAGCTTGGGCGCCGGATTTTGCTCTCGGTTGAGGCTGCCTAGGATTGGAGAAAAGCCCCCGACAGCGATTGCTGTCGGGGGCTTTTCATTTGGCGCGGAAACAACAAAGCCCCTGCATTTCTGCAGGGGCTTCGTTTTGTATGGTGCCGGCACCAGGAATCGAACCCGGGACCTACTGATTACAAGTCAGTTGCTCTACCATCTGAGCTATACCGGCGTGTGGGCGACGATTATAGCGACTCGGGTGCTTCTGTAAACCCCTGAATTCAGACTATTTTTGCGCCCTCTTCGAATCACGCCCGGCGCAGGACGTTGCGCAGTTTTTGTACAGCGCGCCAGGCGCGGCTGTTTTGCATGGCTCGCAGTTCGGCTTCGGCTTGTTCGGCGCGTTGCAGGGCGGTTTCCAGTGCCGGGTTCACCGGGTGGGCGAGGTTGTGGCCTTTGCACAGCTGGAAGTTGTCGAGATTGCACGGTGGCAGGTCGAACGCGGGCTTGAGGTTGATGTGTTCGTTGGCGAGGAAGAAGCTGTTGAGGCCGTCGAACAGGACGTTGGTGTAGCCGGCGTCTGTCACCAGGTGTTCCCAGGTGTGGTCGCGCTCCCATGGGGTTTCGATGAGGATGATCCATGGGCGGAATCGGTTGAAGTCCATGCCGCGCAGGACGGTTTCCTCATGGCCCTCGACGTCGATTTTCAGGAAGTGGATCGGCCGCTCGGCGGCGTGTTCTTCGCAGATTGAAGTCAGTGTGCGTGCATTGACGGTGAGGCTTTGCACGTTCATGCCGAGGTTTTTGCGCTCTTGCGCAACGACCGGGTCAGCGGTGGACAGGCCAGTGTCGGGAATACCGTAAAAGGTCAGTTCGCCCGGCTGGTCGCTGGCCACGCATTGCAGCGTGGTGTCGCGGGGGCGATGCTGGCGGAGTGCGTCGTAGTAGTTCTGCATCGGTTCGACATTGATGCCCTGCCAGCCACGATCGTAAAAGGCCTTGGTGACCGAGTCGTGGATCGGGTCATTGGCGCCGACGTCGATATAAAAACCGTTTTCAAAATACTGCAGGGCGCGCCAGAGGCGAACGTCCTCGAAATTCTGTGCGTAAGAAATGAACGTCACGGTCGCTTCCTGTCGGTCAGATTTTTTCTTGTTCGGGCGTGCGCTACCTGCACGGCGTAGGTCTGTATAACAAGGGCGGTGGGCAGGCGCAATTGCCGGTTGCCGGCGTCCGCGATTCGGCGGTTATGTCCTTTTATTCGAAGGCTTATGCACAACAGGCTTTGTAGAGAACGCGCTTAGGCAGGTTTTTGTGAGCGGGTTCTCATTTGAGTTGCAAATCCCTGTTTTGCCGGTTTTTTCTTTTCGTGAACAAAAAATGACCAAGGCTGTTAATGGCCTGAAACAGCCGTGGATATTGGATCCACGACAATTCCATCAACAGAGTTATCCACAGGATGTGAAGGATTAATCGCGTTCTGCCAGCAACAGGAAATTGCGCGGTGTGAGCGGCGCCTCGCAGAAGGTGCCGAGACGTACGACGTATCCTTGTTCGGTGAGGAAAAGTGCCCGATCCAGATTCAGCCAAAGCTCCAGCGGCCGTCGGAACAGTCCGCGCAGCAATTCCAGGTTGCGAACTTCGGCCAATCGCTGCCAACCAGCGGCTTCCAGTGCTACCCAATCTGGCGCGCCAACTGTGGATAACTCTTTCAACGCTGCCAGATCGCGGCAGTAATCGGCGAACGGTTTGTCCAGCCAGGCGCTCGGCAGGGACGGCGTCGGCAAGTACTCGTCGACGCCACGCACTTGCCGTTGCAATAGATCAAAGGCCAGTCGGCGGGCCATGGAGGCGTCACGCTGACGTCGGACGCGGGCACCAGCCGTGACGGTTTCGCTCATAGGCAGGGACAGATCTTCCAGCGAGAGCTGCAGGGCTGATCGCGAACCGGCGCAAGATAGCGCCTGATACTCCGTGTGACTGATCCGGTTGTAGCAACACGGGGCGATGGCCAATTGTCGGCAACCAGCCGCCGAACCCAGTTGCATCAACCGCACGTGCAAGTCACCGCATGCGTGCAGAGCGACGGGCGTGTGCTCGGCGCTCAGCAACAATGCGGTGTTCGCCGCAAGCACATCCTGCTCGACATGCAGCGCATGCAAATGATGACGCTGACTCAATGCCTGACCGCTGGCGACCAGCGCCGGGTCATATTCCAGGCATGTGAGTTGCTGACCAGCACCGAGCAGACGCCGGCCCAAGTGGCCTTTGCCCGAACACCAATCCAGCCAGTGCTTCGGTTGCGCGGCAAACGACAAGCGACTGGCGAACGCCTCGATCTGCTGCCATTTGCGCCCCGGCACATCGATATTCAGGCGATGTCCGGCGGCTTCCAGCGTATGCGCAGGCAAATCACCCACCGAACTCAGCTCAAGCGACAACGTTGCCAATGAAGCAAACGGCTCCGGCGAATCTATAAGTTCGGCAGGTTGGTTGTGGGCGTTTTCCGCATCTTCCAGCGATCGCCTGCGTAGCCACGAGGCCAGTTCCGGGTAGGACGCTTCCCAAGGCAGTTGCAGATGAGTGAACGGGCGGGGTTTCCACAGCGCCTGATGCGCTGTGAGAAATGTATCCAGTGCCGTGAAACGGGCGAGCAGATCCTCGCCCATCAGCACGTCAGAAGAATCAGCGCCCCTGGCACGCATCGACGCGCAGCCAGCGTTCAAGCAGCTTGAAGCCGCGAACCAGCACGTAGGCCATCACCAGGTAGAACACACCGGCAGCGAAGAAGATCTCCACCGGCAAGTAAGTGCGGGCAATGATCGTGCGCGCCATGCCGGTCAGTTCCAGCAGAGTCACGGTGCTGGCCAGGGCGCTGGCCTTGAGCATCAGGATTACTTCGTTGCTGTAGGCCGGCAGACCGATGCGCGCGGCACGCGGCAGGATGATGTAGAACAGTGCTTTCGGCCGTGACATGCCCAGTGCCCGTGCCGCTTCGATCTCGCCCGGCGGAATCGCCTGGATCGCGCCGCGCAGGATCTCGGCGATGTACGCTGCGGTGTGCAGGGTCATGGTCGCAGTGGCGCACCAGAACGGGTCGCGCAGGTATGGCCACATCGAGCTGTTACGCACCGCATCGAACTGCGCCAGGCCGTAGTAGACCAGGAACAGTTGAACCAGCAACGGCGTGCCACGGAAAAAGAAGATGTAGGCGTAGGGCAAAGCGCGCACGTACCACAGCTTCGAAGAACGGGCGATACCCAGCGGAATTGCCAGCAGCAAACCGGCGATCACGGCGATGGCCACCAGTTCCAGGGTCAGCGTCGCGCCCTGAGCCAGTTTCGGCAGCCATTTGATGATGACTTCCCAATTCATTGAGCGCTCCTCGCGAAGCCGCGTGCGGCGCGTTTTTCCAGCAGATGCATGCCGATCATCGCCAGCACGGTCAGGCACAGGTACATGAGCGCCGCCACCATATAAAAGGTGAATGGCTGCTTGGACACGGTCACGCCGATCTGCGCGTGACGCATGATTTCTTCCAGGCCAATGACCGACACCAGCGCGGTGTCCTTCATCAGGATCATGAAAAGGTTACCCAGGCCGGGCAGGGCGATGCGCCACATCTGCGGCATGATCAGTTTGGTGAAGATCCGCCATTTCGACAGGCCCAGGGCCACGCCGGCCTCACGGTGGCCTTTGGGAATGGCGAGGATCGCGCCACGAAACACTTCTGTGGCGTAGGCGCCGAAGCACAGGCCCAGCGCAATGACGCCGGCGGCAAAGGCGCTGAGTTCCAGTTCGGGATTGCCGAGGAACTCACCGAGCGCGCGCATCGCGTTGACCGTACCGAAGTAGATCAACAGCACCCAGAGCAATTCCGGGACACCGCGCACCAGGGTCGAATAGGTTCCGCCAAGCCACTGCAACGGCTTGTACGGGGAAGTCTTGGCCAAGGCGCCGAGCAGACCGAGCACCAGCCCCAGGCACAGGGCCGAGAGTGCCAGTTTGACGGTCATCAGCGCACCGGCGAAGAGCGCCGGGCCGAATCCGTGGAGGTCGATAATCATGGATTTCTTTTCAAATCGCGGCAGGCAAGGCCGGGGATCGGCGCCGCCATGTGACGGTGCCGATCCGGCAGGTCAGGATCAGTAGATGCTGAACGGGAAGTACTTGTCGTTGATCTTCTTGTAGGTACCGTCGGCGACGATTTCCTTCAGCGCGGCGTTCAGCTTCTCGCGGATCGGGTCGCCTTTACGTACAGCGATACCGATCTTGTCGCTTTCTTCCACCGGGTCGCCTTTGAATTCGTAGGCTTTGCCAGCGTCGCTTTTCAGCCATTCGTAGTTGACGTATTTGTCGGCGAGGATGCCGTCCAGACGACCGGAGGTCAGGTCGAGGTAGGCGTTTTCCTGGGTGTCGTAGAGTTTCACTTCGACGCCCGGCATGTTGTCTTCCATGTACGTACCGGCGAGGGTCGCGCGTTGGGCACCGATCACTTTGCCTTTCAGGGAGTCCTTGTCGGTCTTGAACTCTTTATCCTTCGGCGCGATGAATTGCAGCTTGTTGGAGTAGTACGGGTCGGTGAAGTCCACCGCTTGCTTGCGCTCGTCGGTGATCGACATCGAGGAAATCAGGAAGTCGAACTTCTTGGCGTTCAGGGCCGGGATGATGCCGTCCCAGTCCGAGGTGACTACGGAGCATTCAACTTTCATCTTGGCGCACAGGGCGTCGCCGATGTCTTTATCGAAGCCGACGACGTTGCCGCTGGCGTCTTTGTTGTTGAACGGCGGGTAAGCCGCTTCGATGCCCATCTTCAGGGTCTCGGCCATGGCACCGGCGCTGAACGCGAGAGTGACGGCGGCGGCCAGGAAGACCTTTTTGTAGTTCTGCATGCGGGTAGCTCCGTTAGCGGTTGCTGGACATGAATTGTTTGCAGCGCGCCGAAAGCGGGTTCTCGAACACCTGCTGTGGCGATCCTTGCTCTTCGACCAGGCCCTGGTGGAGGAACACCACTTCGCTGGAGACCTGACGGGCGAATCCCATTTCATGGGTCACGAGCAGCATGGTGCGGCCTTCTTCGGCCAGTGCGCGGATGACATTAAGTACTTCCTGGACCATTTCCGGGTCAAGGGCGGAGGTGGGTTCGTCGAACAGGATCACCTTGGGCTGCATCGCCAGTGTGCGGGCAATCGCCGCGCGCTGTTGCTGGCCGCCGGACAGTTGCGCCGGGTAGGCGTGGCGCTTGTCGGCGATGCCGACCTTGGCCAGCAGCGCTTCGGCGACTTCGATGGCTTCGGCCTTGCTCTGGCCGAGCACGCGGCGCGGGGCTTCGATGATGTTGTCGAGCACGCTCATGTGCGGCCATAGATTAAAGTTTTGAAATACAAAACCAATCTCGGAGCGCAGGCGATTGATCTGTTTGCCGTCGGCGGCAACCAGTTCGCCATTCTTGGCGGCCTTGAGCTTGAGTTCTTCGCCGGCGACCAGGATCTGGCCCTGGTGCGGGTTTTCCAACAGGTTGATGCAACGCAGGAACGTGGACTTGCCGGAACCGGAGGAACCGAGGATCGAGATCACATCGCCGTCGCGGGCGGTCAGCGAGATGCCTTTGAGCACCTCAAGCTGTCCGTAGCGTTTGTGCAAGTTGCGGATTTCAAGCGCGGGCGTGGCCTCAGCCATGTGCGTTCCTCATATATGTTGCGCTCCTGCTGTTGGTTGGCCTTCCTGGCGAGGCGGCCAAGCTAGCATAGCGTTTCAATGGCAGCCAACAGCGCTACGAGCGGTAAACGGATGGCGTGTGGCAGGTTGTCGCATCGGCGCAGCAGACTGTCGCCCCATCAACAACCGAACGGGTGTTTGAACGTGGATTCCCGTGGGTGTCGCGTAAAAAAAGGCGCGATGTTGCCACCTTTGGCGGGGTGTTGGAAGCGCTAACCGGCCGAACGTTCCTCATTCGCCCTTTTATTGTGCATCCCGTACTTTTTCAGTGTGTTTCTGGTGCGCTGATTCGTTTGAAAAGTGGGTCGCAGGGTAACGCTTTGGCGAAAGGCCATTATTCTCAATGACTTGCGATGACTGTCCGGTCGCGCTGAAAACCGCAGGCCAGAAGACTTTGAAACATTTTGGCGCAATTATTGCGTGCAGAATTCGGAACGCCCCGTTGGATTCTTTTTACGAGAAGGAACGCCAGACGGGCCGGACGCCATCGCTTTCCTCGCAAAGGTAGTTTCAATGAGCAGTACCCAAAGCTCCAATGGCCTCGAACAGGGGCTCAAACCGCGTCATGTGACCATGCTGTCGATCGCCGGGGTGATCGGTGCAGGTCTGTTCGTAGGCTCCGGCCATGCCATCGCCGCCGCCGGTCCCGCTGTTCTGCTGGCTTACGCCGCTGCTGGCGCGCTGGTTGTGCTGGTCATGCGCATGCTTGGCGAGATGGCTGTCGCCTCGCCTGACACTGGCTCGTTCTCGACTTACGCCGACCGTGCCATCGGTCATTGGGCCGGTTTCACCATCGGCTGGCTGTACTGGTGGTTCTGGGTTCTGGTGATTCCGCTGGAGGCCAACGCCGCCGCAACCATCCTGCACGCCTGGTTTCCGAGTGTGGAAATCTGGGCATTCGCGCTGATCATCACCATGCTGCTGACCGTGACCAACCTGTTCAGCGTGAAAAACTACGGTGAGTTCGAATTCTGGTTCGCCCTGCTCAAAGTCGTGGCGATCATTGGTTTCATCATTCTCGGCGTCGCGGCCATTTTCGGCTTCCTTCCGAACAGCCAGGTCAGCGGCGTTTCGCACATCTTCGACACCCAGGGCTTCCTGCCGAACGGCATGGGCGCGGTGCTGGGCGCGATCCTGACCACCATGTTCTCCTTCATGGGTACCGAGATCGTGACCATCGCGGCCGCGGAATCGAAGAACCCTGGCAAACAGATTTCCAAGGCCACCAACTCGGTGATCTGGCGGATCGGTCTGTTCTACCTCGTATCGATCTTCATCGTCGTGGCGCTGGTGCCATGGAACGATCCTGCACTGGCCAGCCTCGGTTCCTACCAGACCGTGCTTGAGCGCATGGGCATCCCGAATGCCAAGATGATCGTCGACATCGTGGTACTGGTCGCTGTGACCAGCTGCCTGAACTCGGCGCTGTACACCTCTTCGCGCATGCTGTTCTCCCTCGGCAAACGGGGCGATGCTCCAGCCATGTCGACCCGCACCAACAAGAGCGGCACCCCCTACTGGGCGGTGATGCTGTCCACCGGCGCGGCGTTCCTGTGCACCTTCGCCAACTACGTGGCCCCGGCAGCGGTGTTCGAGTTCCTGCTGGCCAGCTCCGGCGCCATCGCACTGCTGGTGTATCTGGTGATCGCGATTTCGCAACTGCGCATGCGTAAACAACGCGTGGCTCGCGGCGAGAAAATCGTCTTCAGCATGTGGCTGTTCCCGGGCCTGACCTACGCGGTGATCGTATTCATCGTGGCGGCCCTGACCATCATGCTGTTCCAGGAAGCCCACCGCGTGGAAATCCTCGCGACCGGCCTGCTGAGCCTGGTGGTTGTCGCGACCGGCCTGCTCGTGGCACGTCGTCGCAAGGCAGAAAACCGTGGTGCGGTGGTGTTGAACTGATCCGTATCGCGTCATGCAAAACGGCCGCTGTCAGCGATGACAAGCGGCCGTTTTTGTTAGCCGGCGAGGTTTATTCGCTCTTTTCTTCCTGCGCTTCGAGCGACTGGCCGTAGGTGTCCAGTGCCTTCCCGAAATCGGTGATGAACTGCGGCTCGCTCAGCCAGGCCTGGGCGGTCTCGCGATCCATTCCGTCGGCCCACATGCGGTAGTCGATCAGCATGTCGGCGGCCAGGTGAGTGGCGGCCATGCCTTCGTCGTCAGCATTTTCCATGTCCAGCAGTTCAGGATGGTCGACGATGATGAACGCCAGCTCCCGCAGCAGGGTCAGCAGCATTTCGTCGCGGCTGACGGCTTCGGCGTCGCGCATTTTGCTGAACATCGCCAGGGTGTATTCCGGGATCGGCTCCGCCAGGTGACCGTGGTCATCGTCCAGGGCCAGAGGTTTGCGGCCGACCATGCGGATCTGCTTGGCTTTGGCCTTGGCGCGTTTGGCGCGTTTCTGCTGCTTGTTCAGGGATGCCATGGGAACTCAGTTTTTCTGTTGGGTTTGTGCGGCGATCGCGTCGGACGCGGCCACATAGTCTTTCTGGAATTCAGGCGACTCGATCCAGGCCAGGGCGCCGGCTTCGTCGGTTTCGGTGGACCACTGGCGGTACTCGATCAGGGCGGCGAGGATGAAATCCATCGCGCCTTCTTCGCCTTCCTGCTCGTACACCAGCTCCAGCAACGGGTCTTCGAGGAATGCGGTGCACATGGCCTGCTGGCTGATCTTCTCGGCGTCGATCATTTTCTTGAACAGTTCGGTCAGGTCCACCGATTCGAAATCGATGCGGTCGTCGTTCGGGTCCAGCTCGACCGGTGCTTCGGCACGCTTGGTGCGGTTCTGCCTGGCTTTGGTCTTGGCTCGGGCGGCGCGTTTTTGCTGCTTGTTGGCGGAAGCCATGGTGTGTGTTCCGTGGTGCGTTAAAGGGCTTGGCTGCGTGGGATTTTGCGCCCCGGGGTGTCGGAGGCCAGTTCGCCGGTCTGCAGCCAGGTCAGAGCGATGGGCCATAGTGTGGCTTGGTATGCGCTGCGAAAAAAGGCGAAATGTCCGACTTGCTGTTCACCGATGTCCTGCGGCTCGATTCGCAGGTGGGTCCTTTGCGCGTTGTGAAAGTAAGCGAGCAGACGTTCGATGGCGGCAATCGTGCCGTAGGGATCGTCGCTGATGCTGATTGCCAGGGCTTTGGCCCGGACGTTGGCGAAGGGCAAGTCGGTCATCGTTCTGCCGCTCGGGCGCCGCTCATAACGTGCGTCCGGCGTGCTCCAGTCGCGCACCACGCCGGCGGGGGTGTCTTCCAGCCAGCCAAGTCGTTTGCCCGGAAAGTAGCCACAAAACAGCGTGACCAGTGGCATCAGCAGATGCCATTTGCCGAACATCCGCCAGCGGTGCTCGGGCGCGTAATCGCGCCAGTAAGCGAATTGCGCGCCGACCGTCACCAGTCGCCGGATTATCTTCCCGGACGCCCCCAGGCCTGCTGCGCAGCCACCGAAGCTGTGCCCGACCACATCGATCGGCTGCCCGGGGAACTCCCGCTGCGCGCGTTTGAGCATCGCCTCGAAATCCAGCGCGCCCCAATCCGTCCATGAAGCCTGCAAATGCCTCATCGATTTCGGTCGTGATTCACCAATGCCCCGGTAGTCGTAAATGATCACGTCGAAGCCGTTGGCGAAAAGGTACGCCGCGAAGCGCGAATAGTGACGGCAGCGCACGGACGTGGCGGCGTTGATGATTACCACTGGGCGTTGTGGGTCTGGTGAGGCGTGACGCCAGGTGAAACCGCCGAGCAGATAACCGTCGGCGGCAGGTTCCTGAAAGGGGGCGTCCTGAACATCGCTTGCGAGTGTGGTTCTGTTCCGGGCAGCTTCCAGTGCGTGCGTGTCTTGAAAACCCATGGCTCTCGACCTTCGCGGAGTAGCTGCCAACGATAGTCCCAGCTGGCTCGGTGAACAATCCGTCGGCGATCAATCAGCCGTCTGATCGCTCAAGCGCTCTTCCAGCAGCGTGTGTTCCCGATTCAACTCCGCTCTTAACTCCTCTTCGCTCGGCAGCACCAGTTTGTAGCTGCTGGCGAACAGTTGTTCATTACCCTTGAGGATCGTGTAGCGCGCCACCGATTCATTTTGTTGGGCACAGAGAATGATCCCCACCGTTGGCCCGTCGCCCTCGCTACGTTTGAGGTCGTCGTACATGCGGATGTACATGTCCATCTGGCCTACGTCCCGAGCACTGAGTTTGCCGCGCTTCAGATCGAGGATGACGAAGCATTTGAGCAGGTAGTTGTAGAACACCAGGTCAATGTAAAAATCATCGTCACCAGCGCTGATGCGTTGCTGGCGACCGACAAAAGCGAAGCCTTTGCCCAGCTCAAGGAGAAATCCCTGGAGCTGGTCGATCAAGGCTTGCTCCAGTTCGGATTCCTGAAGCTTGCCCGGTGATGGCAGGCCGAGAAATTCCAGCAGGACCGGGTCGCGGATGAATTCCCGGGGATTGCTTTTCATCGCGGCAATGTTGGTTGCGGCCTCTGCATAGACGTCGGTTTTGTCTCGACTCATCAACAGACGTTCGTAGTAGAGGGTGTTGATCAGGCGATCGAGGGCACGGCTTGACCAGTTTTGCGCAGCGGCTTCGTTCATGTACCACTGCCGGGCGGGTTCGCTTTCGACCTGCAATATCCTGCGGTAATGGGTCCAGCTCAATTCGAGACGCAGTGCGTCTCGAATTGGAAAGAGCTGATAAAACTGCCGCATTTTTCGAAGATTGGTAACGTCGAAGCCTTTCCCAAAGTCTGCAGTCAGCTCCTTCGCCAGCGTAGCCAGAAGCTGTTTTCCGTACCCCGCACGCCGGGCTCCCTGTTGCTCGAACTCGACAATGTGTCGCCCGATCTGCCAGCAGGTCTGGACTTGAATTGTGTCGACCGTTCGCAGCACTTTCTGCCGGGCCTCGCGTATCAGGTCGCCCAGCAGCGACTCAAGTTTTGAATCTTGTGGTTCAGCCGTTTCCAGTTGGCTCATCAGGTCTTCCGGCTCGGGGTGAACAGAAGCAAGAGCATGCCAATTGTTCAGGGCCTGGGGATGCCGGCCGTGTCTGATGCCACTGAAGGAAGAGTGGGCGGGTTTTGCGAGATCAGGCTGACGGAGTCCGCGAACGAGGAGTACGGCGTGTAGTCCTTTTCGTATCAACCGCAACTCCCAATCGTTCTAAAACCCACCCCGCAAGACAAAATCTAAAAAGAGGTAACGATTGGGTTCCGCGAGAGCCCGGGAGTCGTCCTCATGAAACGTGTTCTTTCATTCGTGCTGCCCGTTGCCGCTGCTGCGGTGCTGCTGTTTCCGGTCATGGCGCAGGCTGCGAGTCTGGAGCCGATCGACAGCTCCGCTGTGCAGGCTCAGCAGCAAGAACAAAACGGCGTTTGCTATCTGGCTGGCGGGATTGGCGAAGATGAGTCGAAAGCCATTCAGCAATCCGCGGGCTACAACCTGCACATGACGTTCGCCGTCGGCATGCAAAACCAATACACCGCCGATGTCGACGTGATGATCCAGAAAGCTCCGGGCCAGACCGTGCTGACGCTGAATCAGACCGGGCCATTGGTCTACGTGCAGTTGCCGCCCGGCAAATACACGGTCGTGGCGACCCGCAATGGTGAAACACGCCGGGATGCGGCCGAAATAGGCGGCGGTGCTGCGCGCAATCTGGTCTTTCACTGGAATGACGCCGGATAGCGATGGGTGTATCCGTGAAACAAGGCGCGGGTACAATCCCGCGCCTTATACGTTGTGAACCAAGGAAGCGTTGGCTTGAAAGGGATTTTGCGGATGGGCTTCGTAGTGGGCCTTGTGTTTTTGTTGGCGGGCTGCGGAATGTTTATCGGACGTTTGAATGACGGTTTGTCTGACGCCCGGTATTACCGGGGGGTTGATGGCAACCTTCATCTGCTGGGCGTGCGTGGCGGGGGGAGCGATGGCATGCCGGCAGCGATAATTTGTTACATGATGATTGTCTGTCCGGTCATTACCGTCGTATCCCTGCCAGTGGATGCAGCTTTGGACACCGTTCTGCTTCCTGTCGATTACATCAATACGCTTTAGATTTTCCCTGTGCGATGCTGGCGTTTCGGCGTGTGCAAGAGGAGGGCGCTTGGCAGTAGATCGAGGCGCCGCGTCGAACTGCAACCGGGATCGAAGTTTGGACGCGCCGATCAGCGCCGACCGGTTGATCAAAAGGCTGCCAGGTTGTGAATGACTGCAACTCGCAGTGGATTGGTCTCATCGCTCAGAAGTTTGATCGCCAGTGCGCAGCAGACCACGATCAGCATGGGCTTGATCAAACGCGGGCCGACCCGGACGGCGGCTCTTGCACCTAGTTGTGCGCCAAGGAAGGCCGCCAGAGCCATGGCAATCGCGATCGGCCAGATGATGACGCCTTTGGTGATGAAGACTGATAGCGAACCTAGATTGCAGGAGGCGTTTGCTAGTTTGGTGAAGCTCATTGCCCGCATCATTCCAAGTCCGCAGAGCAGAACGAAACCGACGATAAAAAACGAGCCTACGCCGGGACCAAAGATGCCGTCGTAGAAGCCCAAGATCGGCGCAACAGTGAACGAGAACAGCAGAATGCCCATTCTCTTGCGTCGATCCTCATTGGCCAGTTTCGGCGAGAGTGCAAAGTAAATCGCCACCAGAATAAGCATGATGGGCACGCACACTTCCAGATAACGCTTGTCGATGGAGCTGACCAACAGAGCACCGCTGGCTCCACCCAGAAACGCGCAGATAACCAGAAAGCGTCCTTCGCGCCACTCAATCATTCCTTTGCGAGCAAAAGTGACGGTTGCCGAAATAGTGGCCGAGGCAGCCTGGAACTTGTTTGTGGCAATCGCGCTGATCGGGTCTACGCCGGCCAGAAACAGGGCAGGCAATGTAATCAAACCGCCGCCGCCGGCAATCGCATCAAAGAATCCAGCGCAAAAAGCAACAAGCGCCAACGTGCCGATTATGTCCCAGGACATTGCTTACCCTTTTCATGATTTATTTATTGTTGGATCGCGAGATGCTCAGCGGCCTGTGTGTATGGAAATCATCCCTGTAGCAGTAATGGATCCTCTGAAATGACGATTGGAGACGCAAATTTGGAAAGTCCGAAAATGCGCACCAGCACTCGTCTGTTGTCTTTGATGACGTCTCGACAGTGCAATGCTCGGGCGTTGTTGATGATCATGGCCGACTCCTGAGTCAGCACATAATCTGTCGTAGTCGACTCACTCACCGCTTGGCATAGGGCTGAGTACGCCTTTTTTACGGTTGGCGAAACGTTACTGCCTGTCGAGAAACGATAAGAATTGAACCGCGCTGCGAAACCTGCTCGGTCGTCAAACTCAAGGATCGAGACGTTACTCCCGTCCTCTCCTTTGCCACTGACAAACGAGTCGCTACGGGTGAACTGAAAGTTGTTTGTGGTCAGCGCAAGGCAATTGGTTATGCCGATCCTTTCTAATACGGGAGGAAGCGGAATGACGCGTGTGGGTTCACGGGAAGGGTTCCAGAGGGCGGAAAGTATGAGTGAGGACGGCGAAGGCGAATGGCCATTTTTTGCATTTACGGCGCACCAGTATGGCGCCTCGGTGTGTGGCCCAAGTGCAAGACCGGAGTGTGAGCTCAGTTCTTTGTATTCGGGCTCGCCCTCAATTGTTGTAAGCCCGCCACCCTTGAAGTTGGCTACTAGTCGGACCAGTTTTCCATCATTGTCCATGTCATAGGCGAACGCAGTGTTATCAACCAGTTTCAACAGTATCTGGTTGCGTGCAGCTAGGCAGAGCACGTCATGGCGACCTTCCAAGGACGCGAGGTCGGGTAATTCATGAGGTGGGCCTGAGTCGACAATCTTTTGTAGGCCTTCGAAGATCAATACGGAATGCAGACAGTCAGAATACGCATCAAGAAGTGCGCATTGATGCTCGGAAAATGCAGATCTCAACTGAGCAGCTGCCGAAGAGGCGATGAGGCAGGCTCCTGGCGCCTGTGGTCCGCCAATATTGGCCAACTCCATCGTGAATTGCTGAAGCAGGTTTGATTGCTGTCGTTCAAAGTTGAAAATTCTTGTTTCTCGTCCGATGCAAGGCTCAGCGATTGCGATGTTGGGGTTGATGGCGTCGATCATCGGATACGTCCCTGTTGTGTATCTGGTTTTGGCTAGCAACTCAGGGCGCGATTCTGCTCAATCCCGGGATGAATGTATGTCGGCCATTTCCGCTGAGGCTTACGGAGCGTTCCGGTCTATTTGAAAGATTTTGAGATTTATCGATCACCCATACCTGTGGAGTTCAGTCTGCATCCCTCAGGGTGCGACAGATGATCGTGATGTGTTGAGAGGGGAGTAGCAGGGGATTGGCAGTGAGCGCAGCGCTGTAGAGCTGCAACTCATCAAATCGCAGGCATAAAAAAACCCTGAATCTTGCGATTCAGGGTTTTCGGTATTTGGTGCCCAGAGACGGAATCGAACCGCCGACACGGGGATTTTCAATCCCCTGCTCTACCGACTGAGCTATCTGGGCAACGGGGCGCATTAAAAGGGTTTTTCGGATTTACGTCAACGACTTTTTTAAAATTTCTTAAATTAATTCCGTCGCTTACGAAATCCGGGGGTTATTCGGCTGGCGGAACGTAGCCTTCGGCCTGAGCGTATTCCTCGCCGGAGAAGTACTTGTCCATTTCGCCCTGAAGAAATTTGCGGTCTTCGGCGTTCATCATGTTCAGGCGTTTTTCGTTGATCAGCAGGGTCTGGTGTTTCTGCCAGTCGGCCCAGGCCTTGGCCGAGACGTGTTCGAAAATGTCCTGGCCCTTGGCGCCCGGGTACGGTGGGCGCTCCAGACCTTCGAGTTGTTCTTTGTATTTGCGGCACATTACGGTGCGGGTCATGTCGACTCTCCTGCATTCAAGACGGCGGCCGCGCGTTCGAGCAAGGTCTTGACCGGGGCGGCGAGGCCCAGGCGCGGCGGGGTGGCGAGGTTATACCAGAGCCAGTCGGCCTCGGCCACGTGACCGCCGACCTCCTGCACCTGAACCAGCCAGGGTTCGATGGACAGCTGGAAGTGGCTGAATGTGTGGACAAGGCTCGGCAGCGCCTGCTGCTCGCCCAGTTCCAGAGAGTGCTGCGCGGCGAGGTGTTGCAGGTCGTCGAGGTCATCGAGTTCCGGCAGGCTCCACAAACCGCCCCACAATCCGCTGGACGGTCGACGATAAAGCAGAATTGCGCCGTCCTCGTTGGCCAACAGCGGCATCAGCGTGCGTTTCTGCGGGATGGCCTTGCGCGGCTTGGGGATCGGGTAACGCGTCTCCAGGCCGAGCAGGTGCGCTTCACAGCCCTTTTTCAGCGGACACAGCAGGCAGCTCGGTTTACTGCGGGTGCACAGCGTGGCGCCCAGGTCCATCATCGCCTGGGTGTAGGCGTTGACCCGATCCTGCGGCGTGAAGCGCTCGGCGTTGGCCCACAGCTGTTTCGCGACCTTAGGCTCGCCGGGGTAGCCTTCTTGCGCGGTAAAGCGCGCCAGCACCCGTTTGACGTTGCCGTCGAGAATCGGCGCACGCAGGCCCATGCTGATGCTGGCAATCGCGCCGGCCGTGGACAGGCCGATGCCCGGCAGTTCGGTGAGCTTCTCGACATCCCGGGGAAACTCGCCGCCGTACTGGCTGACGACGATCTTCGCGGTCTTCTGCAGATTGCGCGCGCGGGTGTAATAACCCAGGCCCGTCCACAAGTGCAGCACTTCATCCTCCGGCGCTTCGGCCAGGGCTTCGACCGTCGGCAGCGCGGCCATGAAGCGGTCGAAGTAATTGAGCACGGTGCTGACCTGGGTCTGCTGCAACATGATCTCGGACACCCACACCCGGTACGGGTTGATGTTCTGTTGCCAGGGCAAATCATGGCGGCCGTGGCGGTCGAACCATTCCAGCACCGCCGTGGAAAACTGCTCCGCTCTCATCGCTTGAACAGCCCCTTCAATGCGTTTTTCAGTTCCGGGCTGACTTTGTCGCCCAGTTTCTCGTCGATTTTTTCGCTGAGCTTGTCGCCGGCCATTTTGGTCGCGACCTGGCCCAGGCGCTCGTTGTCCACGCGGCATGCCTTGGCGCCCAGTTCCAGCGGGCCACGGCAGCGCAGCGGCCATTCGATGCCGACGAACTTCTCGCCGACCTGGCAGGCCGGATCCGGCATGGCACTGGTATCGCCTTCGACGATGATGCCGACGCGGTAATCCATGCCCAGCACCTTGAGGTCGATATCGCCGTCACCGTTGACGCTCATGCCGGGGATGCGCACTTTCAAGTCCGGGTTGCTGGCCACGCCGTTGCGGAAGGTGAGGTTGCCCTTGAGTTCCTGGAACGGCGTGTCCTTGCCGCGCGGCTCACCGCTCAGGGATTTGCGGTTGAGCGTGGCGATGCCCTTGCACAGTTGCTGCTCAAGGTTGGCGTTGAGCAATACGCCATTGTTGATCACAAAACTGGCGTTGCCGTTGAGGGTGTCGATCAGCGCCTGCTGGCTGTTGCCGCTGCCGGTGACGGTACTGGTGAGATTGACCAGACCTTTGACCGGCGGATTCTTGCCCTGGCTTTCGAGGATTTTCTCCACCGGCACCCGGTTGATCCGGGTTTGCAGGTTCAGCACCGGCGCTGTCTGGCGCACATCCAGCGTGCCCTTGGCTTCGAAGTCGCCGTTGTACAGCTCGCCGCGCAGATTTTCCAGGGTCAGCAGGCCGCCCTGGCCGGTGGCTTTCAGTGCGGCGTTCTGGATCGGCAGCTTGTCGAGGGTCAACTGGCCGAAGGTCAGGTCGGCGTTTACGTCGAGTTTGCTCAGGCGCTCAACCGGGAACAGGCGCTCGGTGCTCCAGGCGCTTTTGCTCGGTTTTTCCGGCAGCGGTGTGCTGCCGGCACCGGCCATCGCATCGGCCTCGGTGTTGGCAACTTCGGCCTGGCGGACCTGGGTGGCGTTGTTGGCTTTCTCCGATTTCGGCGGCAGGTAGCGGTCGACATTGAAGGTGTCGGCCTTGAGGATCGCCCGCAGCGATTGCTTGGCGAAATCTTCGACGGCGATGCGGCCGCTGAAGCTGCTGTCGTCGAGTTTCAGGTTGATGTTGTCCAGCGAAACGCTGGTCGGCGTCGCGGCGACACGGCTGACCAGTTCAACCTTGCTCAGGCTGCCTTCTGCCATGGCTGGCAAGGTCTGACCGATGCTGTCGACGAATTTCGCCAGGTCGAACTGGGCAATGGAAATCCCGCCGGTGATCTGTGGCGTCTTGTCCAGGTCGTTGGCTTTCAGCTCGCCCAAGGCACGCAGCTGATTGACCGACAGCTTGATGCCGGTCCATTCGGCGACGTTGGCGGCCTTGTCCAGCAACAACTGGCCTTGGGCGGCGAAGGTCACGGTTTTGCCTTGCAGCGGATCGCCGGCGACTTCGCCGGAAAGCTTAAGGTCTTCGAACTTGTAGCGTTGCAGGGCGCGCTCGAAGCGCAGCTCGCCGTTAAGCTCGGTGCGCACCCGCAGCACTGGCTGATTGGTGCCGAGAAATGCGGTGGCCTTGACCGGGATGTTGGTCGAATCGTGGACCGCGCCGGTGCTCAGCTGAATGCTTTCGGCGCTGAATTGCTTGCCGGTCAGCTCGTCGTTGTATTCCACGCGGGCGTTGTTGACGGTCAGGCTGTCGATGTCGAGGCGGATCGGCTGGGCCGGTTTTTCCGGTTGCGGGGTGGTCTCGGGTGCGGTTTCGGCGGTGGTGGTCGGTGCCGGTGTGCTGCCGGCCTTGGGCGGCACCTTGCCGATGTCTTCCCAGTTGCCATGACCATTCTTGTCGCGATTCAGGCGCAGGTTCAGGCCTTCGACGCGCACATCGCTCATCTGGACTTCGCGGCGCAGCAGCGGCAACACGCGCACGGACAGGCCAAGCATCTGCAGGTCGGCAAACGGTTCGGCAGGCTTGGCCAGAGTCGCGACGCTGGCCTCGTGCAGTTCCAGGCCGAGCCACGGGAACAGGCTCCAGCCGATGTCGCCATTGAGCGTCAGCTCGATGTGGGCCTTGTCGCGGGCAATCTGGCGGATCTCGTCTTTGTAGTCGTTGGGATCAAACAGGTGGGTCAGGGCGAAGCCCGCCGCCACAATGATCAGCAACAGCCCGAGAAGTACCAGACCCAGGATTTTGCCGAACGCTTTCATGGGCGAGTCCTTGTAAGTAGTCGAATTCGTGATTTAGCCGGGGAGTATAGCGCTGCATCAACCCTCGCTGTTGCGGTGCCCCGTCAGCCCGCTGAACCGTGATGTACAGCGCTTCGACAACGATCGGCATCGGGGTTCCCCGGCGTCAGGAGATCAGATGACCCAAAAAAGGTGATGTCAGTTTGGTTTTTCTGTCACGTGCAAATGGTAACCTTCGCCCGTTCGTCCGCCCATCTGCGACTTAACGTCGCGCTTTCAAGGAGCTTCACCCGCAAAAAAACGGTCATGCCTGCGTGCATAAAGGCCGGGGGTGAGCAGTGGCTGGCGAACCATACTAATAATTGGGGGATACATAATGAGCACGACCATTACGGCGGACGGCTTCAAAGCCGATCAGCCCGGGTTCCTGTCCAAGGAACGCATCATCGCCAAGCCCGGTTTCAACCGTTGGCTGGTTCCGCCGGCCGCTCTGGCCATTCACCTGTGCATCGGCATGGCCTACGGCTTCTCGGTATTCTGGTTGCCGCTGTCCAAGGCGCTGGGCGTGACCGCTCCGGTGGCTTGCGCACCGGACATGAGCTTCATTGCACAAGTCTTCTCGTCGCAGTGCGACTGGCCGATCTCCATGCTCGGCTGGATCTACACCCTGTTCTTCATCTTCCTCGGCTGCTCGGCAGCGATCTGGGGTGGCTGGCTCGAACACGCAGGCCCGCGCAAGGCTGGCGTTGTATCGGCTCTGTGCTGGTGCGGCGGTCTGCTGATTTCTGCGCTGGGGATCTATACCCACCAGATCTGGCTGATGTGGATCGGCTCCGGCGTGATCGGCGGTATCGGTCTGGGCCTGGGCTACATCTCACCGGTCTCGACCCTGATCAAGTGGTTCCCGGACAAGCGCGGCATGGCGACCGGCATGGCGATCATGGGTTTCGGTGGCGGCGCGATGGTTGGTGCTCCACTGGCAACCGCATTGATGAGCCACTTCGCTTCGCCGACTGGCGTGGGCGTATGGCAGAGCTTCGTGGCCATGGCTGCGATCTACTTCGTGTTCATGATCGGAGGCGCTCTGGCCTACCGCGTTCCGCCAACCGGCTGGAAGCCTGAAGGCTGGACCGCGCCGGCGAAAAAAGCATCGAACGCGATGATCACCCACCGTCACGTTCACGTGAACGTGGCCTGGAAGACCCCGCAATTCCGTCTGGTGTGGCTGGTGCTGTGCCTGAACGTGTCCGCCGGTATCGGCATCCTCGGCATGGCTTCGCCGCTGTTGCAGGAAGTGTTCGGCGGCAAGCTGCTGGGCAACGACCTGCCGTTCGGTCAGCTGGACGCCGGTCAACTGGCTTCCATCGCTGCCATTGCAGCCGGTTTCACCGGTCTGCTGAGCCTGTTCAACATCGGCGGTCGCTTCTTCTGGGCGTCGTTCTCGGACTACCTGGGCCGCAAGAACACTTACTTCGTGTTCTTCGCACTGGGTTTTGCGCTGTACGCGCTGATCCCGAATCTCGGTCACCTGGGCAACGTTGCGCTGTTCGTGGCGGCGTTCTGCATCATTCTGTCGATGTACGGCGGTGGTTTTGCGACCGTGCCGGCGTATCTGGCCGACCTGTTCGGTACGCAAATGGTCGGTGCGATCCATGGTCGTCTGCTGACTGCCTGGGCCGCCGCCGGCGTGCTGGGTCCGGTGCTGGTGAACTACCTGCGTGAGTATCAGCTGAGCATCGGCGTTGAACGCGCCGCCGCTTATGACATCACCCTGTACATCCTCGCCGGCCTGCTGGTGCTGGGCTTCCTGTGCAACCTGCTGGTGCGCCCGGTGGCCGACAAGTACTTCATGACCGACGCCGAACTGGCTGCCGAGCAGGCGCTGGGCCACGACAAGGGGGCTGATGCCAGCACCGTGCTGGAGTGGAAAGCCGCGCCGGGCAGCAAGCCACTGGCGATCGCTGCGTGGCTGGTGGTGGGGATTCCGTTGGCGTGGGGTGTGTGGGTGACCCTGCAGAAGACGGCGGTTCTGTTCCACTAAGACGCTGAAATTGCCGGCCTGATATCTCAGGCCGGCACCAACACCTGTGGGAGCGAGCTTGCTCGCGAAGAGGGTAGATCAGTCGACATCGTTGTCGGCTGACCCACCGATTTCGCGAGCAAGCTCGCTCCCACATTTGTTTTCAGGCTGCCTGTAATGGCTTGTATGGACATGTCTACCCGCGACGGCCGGGGGTTCTATCCGTCAGTCATTGCACCTCTCGTGTTTCTGTTTCGGCCCCGCGCCCCTATAATGGCTGCCTTTTTCGCCCAATGATTTTGCGGAGCTGGTGATGGCCGAACGTAAGGCGTCTGTCGAGCGCGACACTCTGGAAACCCAGATCAAAGCCTCGATCAACCTTGATGGCACCGGAAAGGCCCGATTCGATATCGGTGTTCCTTTTCTTGAGCACATGCTGGACCAGATCGCCCGTCACGGGTTGATCGACCTGGATATCCAATGCAAGGGCGATCTGCACATCGACGACCACCACACGGTGGAAGACGTCGGTATCACCCTCGGCCAGGCCTTCGCGCAAGCCATCGGCGACAAGAAAGGCATCCGTCGTTACGGCCACGCCTACGTGCCGCTCGATGAAGCGCTGTCGCGCGTGGTGATCGACTTCTCCGGCCGCCCGGGCCTACAGATGCACGTGCCGTACACCCGCGCCACCGTCGGCGGTTTCGACGTCGACCTGTTCCAGGAATTCTTCCAGGGCTTCGTCAACCACGCGTTGGTCAGCCTGCACATCGACAACCTGCGCGGGACCAACACCCACCACCAGATCGAAACCGTGTTCAAGGCTTTCGGCCGCGCGCTGCGCATGGCCGTCGAGCTGGACGAGCGCATGGCCGGCCAGATGCCTTCGACCAAAGGCGTCCTGTAATGCAGACCGTTGCAGTTATCGATTACGGCATGGGCAACCTGCACTCGGTGGCCAAGGCCCTCGAGCACGTCGGTGCCGGCAAGGTGCTGATCACCAGCGACGCGGCAGTTATCCGCGAAGCCGACCGGGTGGTTTTCCCCGGCGTCGGCGCGATTCGCGATTGCATGGCGGAGATCCGTCGCCTCGGTTTCGACTCGCTGGTGCGTGAAGTCAGCCAGGATCGTCCCTTCCTCGGCATTTGCGTCGGCATGCAAGCCTTGCTCGACAGCAGCGAAGAGAACGACGGCGTCGACTGCATCGGCCTGTTCCCGGGCGCGGTGAAGTTCTTCGGCAAAGATCTGCATGAAGACGGCGAACACCTGAAAGTCCCGCACATGGGCTGGAACGAAGTGAAGCAGGCGGTGGATCACCCGCTGTGGCACAACATTCCGAACCTGGCGCGCTTCTACTTCGTGCACAGCTACTACATCGCCGCCGGTAACCCGCGGCAGGTGGTCGGCAGCGGTCATTACGGTGTCGATTTCGCTGCGGCGCTGGCCGAAGGTTCGCGTTTCGCCGTGCAGTTCCACCCGGAAAAGAGCCATACCCATGGCTTGCAATTGCTGCAGAACTTCGCCGCGTGGGACGGTCGCTGGTAAATGGCCGTCAAGAAATCCAGGCCACCGATCCTGACCCTCACGCCTGAGCAGGACAGTGAGGCCAACCGCAAGATTCAGCGGTTCATGGAGGATCGTTTCGAACTGGACCTGGGTTCGTTCGAGGCGGCGGAAATTCTTGAGCTGTTTACCCGCGAAATTGCTCCGCACTATTACAACAGGGCGATTTTCGATGTGCAGACCCACCTCAAGGAGCGGTTTGAAAGCATTGAAAGCGACCTGTGGGCGCTCGAGAAAAACTGATTTCCGAGCCAAGCTGAACATTCAAATTTGAAGGTTTGCCAGATGCTGATTATTCCCGCTATCGATCTCAAAGACGGTGCCTGCGTACGTCTGCGCCAGGGCCGCATGGAAGATTCCACAGTGTTCTCCGATGATCCGGTGAGCATGGCTGCCAAGTGGGTGGAGGGCGGTTGCCGCCGTCTGCATCTGGTCGACCTGAACGGCGCTTTCGAAGGGCAGCCGGTCAACGGCGAAGTCGTCACCGCAATCGCCAAGCGCTACCCGACCCTGCCGATCCAGATCGGCGGCGGCATCCGTTCGCTGGAAACCATCGAGCACTACGTCAAGGCGGGCGTCAGCTACGTGATCATCGGCACCAAAGCGGTGAAGGATCCGGCGTTCGTCGCTGAAGCCTGCCGCGCGTTCCCGGGCAAGATCATCGTTGGTCTGGACGCCAAGGACGGTTTTGTCGCCACCGATGGCTGGGCTGAAATCAGCACCGTGCAGGTCATCGACCTGGCCAAGCAGTTCGAAGCCGACGGCGTGTCCTCGATCGTTTATACCGACATCGCCAAAGACGGCATGATGCAGGGCTGCAACGTTCCGTTCACCGCTGCACTGGCGGCTGCCACCAGGATCCCGGTGATCGCTTCCGGCGGCATTCACAACCTGGGTGACATCAAGTCGCTGCTCGACGCCAGGGCGCCGGGCATCATCGGCGCCATCACCGGCCGGGCGATCTACGAAGGCACTCTCGACGTCGCCCAAGCGCAAGCTTTCTGCGACTCGTACCAAGGCTGAGGACTGACCATGGCGCTGGCCAAACGCATCATCCCTTGCCTGGACGTGGATAACGGTCGGGTCGTCAAAGGTGTGAAATTCGAGAACATCCGTGACGCCGGCGATCCGGTGGAAATCGCCCGTCGCTACGACGAGCAGGGTGCCGACGAGATTACCTTTCTCGACATCACCGCCAGCGTCGATGGCCGTGACACAACACTGCACACCGTCGAGCGTATGGCCAGCCAGGTGTTCATTCCGCTGACCGTCGGCGGTGGCGTGCGTACCGTGCAGGACATCCGCAACCTGCTCAACGCCGGTGCGGACAAGGTCTCGATCAACACCGCTGCCGTGTTCAACCCGGAATTTGTCGGCGAAGCGGCGCAGCATTTCGGCTCGCAATGCATCGTCGTTGCCATTGACGCGAAGAAGGTTTCGGGCCCGGGCGAAACCCCGCGCTGGGAGATCTTCACCCACGGCGGCCGCAAACCGACCGGCCTCGACGCGGTCGAGTGGGCGAAGAAAATGGAAGGCCTGGGTGCCGGTGAAATCCTCCTGACCAGCATGGATCAGGACGGCATGAAAAACGGCTTCGACCTCGGCGTGACCCGCGCCATCAGCGATGCGCTGGGTATTCCGGTGATCGCGTCCGGCGGTGTCGGCAACCTGCAGCATCTGGCTGACGGCATTCTTGAAGGCCACGCCAGCGCAGTACTGGCGGCAAGTATTTTCCACTTCGGCGAATACACCGTTCAGGAAGCCAAGGCTTATATGGCTCACCGCGGCATCGTAATGCGTTAAACGATACAGGCCAGTGGACAGCATGGCGTACCCAAGGCACTCTTGGGCACGCCATGGATTTCGGTAGCCCGACATGATCAAACGCCTGCTTCTCGCTCTCGCCAGTGCCTCCGTGTTGTTGATCAACACCGGCCACGCCGAAGAAAGTCCCGACACCGATCTGGTGCTTCTTACCGAAAACTTCCCGCCGTACAACATGGCGAAGAACGGCAAGAATTTCGCCCAGGATGAAAACATCAACGGCATCGCCACGGACATCGTGCGCGAGATGTTCAAGCGTGCCGGCATCACTTACAGCCTGACCCTGCGCTTCCCTTGGGAGCGGGTCTACAAACTGGCGCTGGAGAATCCCGGTTACGGTGCGTTCGTCATGGCGCGCCTGCCGGATCGCGAAAAACTCTTCAAGTGGGTCGGCCCGATCGGCCCGGACGACTGGGTCATGCTGGCCAAGGCCGACAGCAAGATCATCCTCGAAACCCTCAATGACGCGCGCAAATACAAGATCGGCGCCTACAAGGGCGATGCCATCGCCGAGACGTTGACCAAACAGGGTCTGAAGCCGGTGGTGGTGCTGCGCGATCAGGACAATGCCAAAAAACTTGTTAGCGGCCAGATCGACCTGTGGGCCACCGGCGATCCTGCCGGCCGTTATCTGGCGCGGCAGGATGGCGTGATCGGGCTGAAAACCGTGCTTCGCTTCAACAGTGCCGAACTGTATCTGGCGCTGAACAAGGACGTACCGGATGCAACCGTTGCCAAGTTGCAAACTGCGCTGGATCAGATGCGCAAGGATGGCGTGGTCGACGAGATCATGGGGCGGTATCTGTAACCGCTGCGGGTTCAGCCGGTGGTTGCGGTTTAACTGCGAGCTCCGCCACCGGCGGCTCTTCAGGCTCTTTTGCCGGTTCAGTGACGGTCGGTTCCGCGGGTTCTTCGAGCGGTTCCTTCACGCGTTCGAGTTCAGGCTCGACCGGGCAATCCGTCATATGCAGGCTGTCCATGTCGGTAAAGCTGAAATGACCTTCCACTTGTGAGCCGTCTTCGCGCAACAGTCGATAGTCGCTCTGCAAGACGTAAACCGCCGCGAACCGGTTTTTTGCAACGAGTGCGATGACCTCTGCGTCCGAAGAGTTCACCCATTCGAAAGGTTCTGACTCGGCGTTGAAGAAGCTGTTGTGCAATTTGGCCGAGCAGATGATGACAGGCTCAGGTAAAGACCTGCTTGGTGACCATTGATCGCCGATTTCAATACCTGTGTTACGGCAGAACTTGCGCAACGTCTCCCAGGACTGGGTACGGCCGGCCTTCGATTTGAGCGCTCGGTTCATGTCTGTACTGTTTTGCCCCTGGCCGACAAGCAAATAGCGATCTGTTCTCTCCAGGCTGTAAAACGGTGAGGTGCGCAGTTGTTCAAGGTTTGCCATGAGTGAGTCGTTTACCGCGAACCACGGCAACTGCACCACTCGTGTGATCTTCGCTGGTGTAAGGGCGGCAGAGACATCGTGCCCGGTGAGTACGGGGGCGGCTGGTGGTGACTCGACCTGAAGGGGAATCTGCATCCGCAAGGCATAGGCGATGATTGGCGACGCAGGCTTGCCGTAGCCGTTTTCGCCAATGAACGTGCCCGGAGCAAAGTAGATTTCCCCTGCGGGCGCTGCGGGAGGCTTGACGCTCCAGGCGCTGAAATCGCGGTCGGCTCCGCTGCCCTTGTCGCTCCAGATCAGGTCGCCGGTACTGGCGGCGATCACCAGGTCGGTGCGCACACAACGAACGGCATTGAAGGACGGCTTGCTGCGGTCGTTGGAGCACACCAGCCCGAGAGCCACGTAACCTTGCGGAGGGATCGGCCGCCAGACAGAGCAGTCGCCGTTGGCGTTCGAGCCGATATCGTTCCAGACGAGTTGGTAATCATCCGGCCTGCTCAGTGCAGGACCTTTGCCCGGCTCGGTATTTTGCAGATCCCCCTCGCGGACGACAGCCATCACCTTCTTATCGTTGATGTTGTCTCGTCCGGCGACAACGAGATCACCCAACGGAAAATAACCGGGTAGCAGGTCGGGAGCCGGTGTCGGACGCCAGAAACTGCCGGGTTTTGACTTCGAGCCGGTGTTGTCCCAGATCCGGTGGAACTCGGTGGTGAAATTGATCAGCAGGTTTTCAACCGCTATGGGTTCCATCTGCCGAACAGGCAAATGAAGATTGGTTTGGGTGTTCATGATTGATCCCGAATAAAGAAACGGCTCGGTGTGGCCGCGACGGGTCTCAATATCCGGGTAGCGAGGGGGCTGGCTGCGGTATCTATCTATCGCTTCGTGACAGCTTGTTACCGATAAACGCCGTCTTTCCCATGAGCGGCGGTGGCCCGATTGCTGCGCACGCTGATCATCTGCTTGATGTCGATCCACTCGATGCCTTGAGCTTTCAATTTCGGCAGCTCGCGCTCCAGCACGGCCAGGGTCTGCGGATAGGGATGGCCGATCATCACTGCCGAACCCTGTTTGTGCGCCAGGCTGATTGCGGTCTGCAATTGGGTCAGGATCGCCGCTTCGGTGCGCTCATCATCGAGAAACACATCCCGCGAAACGCTCGCCAGATCGATCTTCTGCGCCTGTTGCGCTGCGACGGTCTGCGCGCTGGTGCGACTGTCGACGAAGAATTTGTGGCGGCGCTGCAACTCGCCCATCAGCCACGCCATTGCCACTGGTTGAGCGGTCATGCGGCTGCCCATGTGGTTGTTGATACCTGCGGTGTACGGGACCATTTTGAACGCGGCGTTCAGCCGTTTTTCCAGCTCTTCGATCGGCAGTTCGGGATGCCAGGCGAACGGACCGGTGGCCGGGTCCATCGGCATGTGCAGGATCACGATCTTGCCGGCGCGATGGGCTTCGCGGGCGAATTCGGTGGCGTGCGGGGTGTCGGGCATGATCGCCGTGGTCACCGGCCCGGGGAGGGCCAGCACGCGGCGATCCCGGGGCAGGTTCTGCCCCAGGTCGTCGATGATCAGTGTCAGGTAGGCTTTTTGAGGTGTTGGTCTGGCAGGTTCTGCATGAGCAGCACCCGCCAGACAGCACAGCAGGACGAAGAGAAAACGCAAAGACATCCTCAACGGCCGGACGTGATGCTCAGGCCTTTGAGCAGGCTCAGGGCCTGGGCCAACTGGTAATCGTCATCCTGCGGCATCGCCTTGGCCTTGCCGCCCGAACCGGTTGGACGGTCCGCGCCGCCGTTGCCGTTGCCCAGGTGACCTTGCAGGTCGGCTTCCTTGAAGTAGTCGCCGTCTGCCTCGTTGGTGATCTTGGCCTTGCGTACCTCGATGTCCGGGACGATGCCCTGGGCCTGAATCGAGCGACCGTTCGGCGTGAAGTACAGCGCAGTGGTGATCTTCAGCGCGCGGTCGTTGTTCAGTGGCAGCACGGTCTGCACCGAGCCCTTGCCGAAACTGGTGGTGCCCATGACCACGGCGCGTTTCTGATCCTGCAGGGCGCCGGCGACGATTTCCGAGGCCGAGGCGCTGCCACCGTTGATCAGCACAACCATTGGCACCGCTTCGCTTTCGTCCTTGCCGGTGGCGGAGAAGCGCAGTTCGGAGTTGGCGATCCGGCCCTTGGTGTAGACGATCAGGCCTTTGGTGATGAAGTGGTCGACCACTTCCACCGCTGCCTGCAACACGCCGCCCGGGTTGTTGCGCAGGTCGAGGATGATGCCGTTGAGCTTCTTGCCGTTGTCCTTGCGCAGTTTGGCCAGGGCCTTGGAGACCTCTTCGCCGGTCTTGACCTGGAACTGGGTGATGCGGATCAGGCCATAACCCGATTCCAGCAGTTGCGCCTTGACGCTCTTCACCTGAATCACGGCGCGAGCAAGGGTCACGTCGAACGGCGTGCCGCCGTCGCGAACCAGGGTCAGGGTGATCTTCTGGCCGATCTTGCCGCGCATCTTGTCCACGGCTTCGGTCATGGTCTGGCCACGGGTCGGCGCGCCGTTGATCTTGACGATGAAGTCGCCGGCCTGGATGCCGGCCTTCGACGCCGGCGTGTCGTCGATCGGCGACACGACCTTGATGAAGCCGTCTTCGGCGCCGACTTCGATGCCCAGGCCGCCGAATTCACCGCTGGTGCTTTCCTGCAACTCGGCGAAATCCTCGGGACCAAGGTAGGCGGAGTGCGGATCAAGGTTGCTGAGCATGCCCTTGATCGCGTTTTCCAGCAGGGTCTTGTCGTCCACCGGTTCGACATAGGCGGCCTTGATCCGGTCCATGACCTCGGCAAAGGTGCGCAACTCTTCCAGCGGCAATGGCGCCTTGGAGGTCGCGGCAGTGCCTGCCGGAGCGACAGCCGGGGCCGGTTGAGCGGCAAACGCCAGAGGCGCGCCGATCACCAGGGCGATCGTCAGGGCCAGCGAGGTAAGGCGGGACAAATGCAGCATGTCGAACGAACTCCTAATTTAGGTTGCCCGCGCTTATCCTTGCGCGCGGCACCATTGCGCCGGATCACTCGGGTGACCCTGCTGACGAATTGCGAAATACAGCGCCGGAGTGTCCTGGCCGCCACTGTTACCCACAGTGGAGATGGACTCGCCGGCCTTAACCACGTCACCCGCCGACTTCAGTAGCGTCTGGTTGTGACCGTAAAGACTCAGAAAACCGTTGCCGTGGTCGAGGATCACCAGCAGCCCGGCGCCGCGCAACCAGTCGGCAAACACCACGCGCCCGCCGTGTACGGCATGCACCTGGCTGCCGGCGGAGGCGCTGATCATCACGCCGTCCCACTTGGTGCGGGCATCGTCGCCACGGGTTTCGCCGAAGCGTGCCAGCAGTCGACCATCAACGGGCCATGGAAGTTTTCCCCGACTAGACGCAAAAGGGCCACCGAAGGTCTCGCCGCCGCTGGACACCAGGGCGCCGGGAGTCGATCTGACCGGTTTGCGTGGGGCGTCGGTGTTTTCCGCCTCGGCCTCACGCAAGCGCTTTTTTTCGGCTTCCTGCTGGGCGATGAGCGCTTTCTGCCGCGCTTCTTCTGCCTCACGGGCCTGGCGGGCCAGGGTTTCTTCAATGGTTTTAAGGACTTTAGACAGGTCTGCCTGATCCTGCTCGCGGGCGGCCAGTTTCTGGTCCCGGGCTTTCACGTCTTCATTGAGTTTGGCGAGGGCCTGCTGGCGCTCCTTGCGGACCTTGTCGAGCGCTTCGCGCTGAGTGTCGAGATCGCTTTGCTGCGCCAGCAATTGCGCCTGCTGCAAGCCGATGTCCTTTTCGACATTGGCCAGTTGGCGCAGGGTTTCGTTGAAGCTTTTCAGCTGCTCCAGGCGAGCCTGGCTCAGGTAGTCGTAATAGGTGAGGGTGCGGGCGAATTTCTCGGGGTTCTGCTGGTTGAGCAGCAGCTTGAGGTATTCCTGGCGACCATTCTGGTAGGCGGCGCGGGCCTGGATGGCGATCAGTCGCTGCTGTTCAGTGCGCGCGCTCTGGAGTTTTTTTTTCTCCGCATCGAGCCGCTGCAGCTCGGATTCGCTCTTTTTCAGCTCTTTCTGCAGGGCTTCGACCTGTTTCTCGAGCTTGCCCATCTCGGTTTCAGTGCCCTTGAGCTCCTTTTGCACGCCGGATTTTTCTTCCTGGAGCTTGCCCAGCAGTTTTTTCAGCTCGGCGATGTCCTGGCGCGTGGCGTCCAGTTGCTGTTGGGTTTGCGCGCGCTCATCCGCGAAGGCCGGTTGGAGCAGGCATGTCAGAGCGAGGGCGATCAGGACGCGAAGCATAGAGGCGGGCGGCACCAGGGTAAGGGACGGCCTAGTATGCCCGCCCGACGCGGCAAAAAAAACGCCCAATTGGGACTGTGTGATAACTGGGGTGCCGGACAGAGTGAAATCCTCTTTGAAAACCCCACAAACCAATGTGGGAGCGGCTTGCCCGCGATGGCGTCTGAACATTCAACATAGTTGTCGGCTGTCAGATTGCTATCGCTGGCAAGCCAGCTCCCACAGGGTTTTTCAGTGTTTTGACGGGCGATTACACCAGAATCGAAGTGCCAGTCATTTCCGCCGGTTTTTCCAGGCCCAGCAGTTTCAGCATGGTCGGCGCCACGTCCGCCAGCACGCCGCCTTCGCGGACTTTCAGATCACGCTTGCCGACATAGATGAACGGCACCGGCTCGGTGGTGTGCGCGGTGTGCGCCTGGCCGGTGGATTCGTCGGCCATCTGTTCGACGTTGCCGTGGTCGGCGGTGATCAGCGCTTCGCCGCCGACTTTTTCCAGGGCTTCGACGATACGGCCGACGCAGGTGTCCAGGCACTCCACGGCTTTCACCGCGGCTTCGAACACGCCGCTATGGCCGACCATGTCGCCGTTGGCGTAGTTGACCACGATCACGTCGTAGCGCTGATTCTCGATGGCTTCGACGATGCGGTCGGTGACTTCGGGCGCGCTCATTTCCGGCTGCAAGTCATAGGTGGCGACTTTCGGCGACGGGATCAGAATGCGCTCTTCGCCGGGGAACGGCTCTTCACGACCGCCGGAGAAAAAGAAGGTCACGTGGGCGTATTTCTCGGTTTCGGCGATGCGCAGCTGGGTCTTGCCGTTTTTCGCCAGGTAGTCGCCGAGCACGTTTTCCAGGCTGCCCGGGGCAAAGGCGGCGGGGGCCGGGATGCTGGCGGCGTATTGGGTCAGGCCGACGTACTGCACTTTTGGCTGGCGTGCGCGCTCGAACTCCTTGAAGTCGTCTTCGACAAACACACGGCTCAGCTCGCGGGCACGGTCGGCACGGAAGTTCATGAACACCACGGCGTCGCCGTCTTCGACTTTTACCGGCTCACCGATGCTGGTGGCTTTGACGAACTCGTCGCTCTCGCCACGGGCGTAAGCGGCTTCCAGACCTTCCTGGGCGGTGGCGGCGCTGAATTCGGCTGTGCCATCAACGATCAGGTTGTAGGCCTGAGACACGCGATCCCAACGGTTGTCGCGATCCATGGCGTAGTAGCGGCCGATCAGGCTGGCGATGCAGCCCTTGCCGAGCGCCTGGAAGGTCGCGTCGAGCAGTTCGATCGACGAGGCGGCGCTTTTCGGCGGCGTGTCACGGCCGTCGAGGAAGGCGTGCAGGTAGATTTTCTCGGCGCCGCGCTTGAAGGCCAGTTCGGCCATGGCGATCAGGTGATCCTGGTGGCTGTGAACACCGCCGTCCGACAACAGACCCATGAAATGTACGGCCTTGCCGGCGGCCACGGCCTTGTCCACGGCGGCGCAGATGGTCGGGTTCTCGAAGAACTCGCCATCGCGGATCGCTTTGGTCACGCGCGTGAAGTCCTGATACACCACGCGACCGGCGCCGAGGTTCATGTGGCCGACTTCGGAGTTGCCCATCTGGCCGTCCGGCAGACCGACGTCCATGCCGCTGCCCGAGATCAAGCCGTTCGGCACGGTGGCCCACAGGCGATCCAGTACAGGCTTTTTGGCCGCATAGACGGCGTTGGATTCGTGGCTGTCGCTGTGACCGAAGCCGTCGAGAATCATCAGGACCAAAGGTTTAGGCGTGGTAGTCATGGAATCCACTCGTGGCTAATAAGAAGAGGGCGATGGAAAAGGGAGTTGGAGTTTAAAGCGAAGTTCCGGCGGCGTCACCGCCGGACGGGGTTTGGCCGACCATAGTGGCTGTGTATACTGGCCGACATTTTAACGCCCTGGAACCTCCTTCGATGGTTGCTCACCTGATTGAATTTGCCACTAACCACTACATTCTTGTCGGTATCTTCGTCGTACTGCTGGCTTTGCTGCTGGCGCATACGGTGCAGGGCGGCGGTAAAAGCCTGAGCACGGGCGAGCTGACCGCACTGGTCAACAAGGAAGCCGGCGTGGTCGTGGACATCCGTCCGAGCAAGGAATACGCCGCCGGTCACATCGTTGGCGCGGTGAACATTCCCCAGGACAAACTGGTTGCCCGTATCGGCGAGCTGGAAAAACACAAGGCCAAGACCATCATCCTGGTCGACGCCCTGGGCCAGACCGCCGGCACCCACGCCCGCGAGCTGATGAAGGCCGGCTTCACCGCCGCCAAGCTGTCCGGCGGGATTTCCAGCTGGAAAGGCGACAACCTGCCGTTGGTGAAGTGACATGAGCAACGTCATCGTCTACTCCAGCGATTACTGCCCTTACTGCTCGCGCGCCAAGTACCTGCTCGCGAACAAAGGCGTGGCCTTCGAAGAGATCAAGGTCGATGGCAAGCCGCAGGTGCGCGCCGCCATGGCCCAGAAGGCCGGACGCACGTCCGTGCCGCAGATCTGGATCGGCGACACCCACGTCGGCGGATGTGACGATTTGTACGCCCTGGAGCGCGCCGGCAAGCTCGACGCGCTGCTCAAGGCCTGACCTGCTGCACGCTCTACCGAACACCAAGAACCCTAAAAGACCCGAGATCAGAAAGGATCTGAGATGACTGACCAACAGAACACTGCAGCCAGCGAAGAAGAAACCGCACCGCAATTCTCCTTGCAGCGCATCTACGTACGCGACCTGTCCTTCGAAGCCCCGAAAAGCCCGGCGATCTTCCGCCAGCAGTGGGATCCGGCGGTCGCTCTGGATCTGAACACCCGCCAGAAAGCCCTGGAAGGTGATTTCTACGAAGTCGTGCTGACCCTGTCCGTCACCGTGAAAAACGGTGAAGAAGTCGCCTTCATCGCTGAAGTGCAACAGGCCGGTATCTTCCTGATCAAGAACCTGGACGCGGCTTCGATGAGCCACACTCTGGGTGCGTTCTGCCCGAACATCCTGTTCCCGTACGCTCGCGAAACCCTGGACAGCCTGGTGACCCGTGGTTCGTTCCCGGCCCTGATGCTGGCCCCGGTGAACTTCGACGCCCTGTACGCGCAAGAGCTGCAGCGCATGCAGGAATCCGGCGAGACTCCGACCGTTCAGTAAGCGGTGGATGCAACAACGAAAAAAGCGCCGTTACAGGCGCTTTTTTCTTGGGCGATCGTTCTCGCGTTGATCGTTCCCATGCTCTGCGTGGGAATGCCTCTGGGGACGCTCCGCGTCCAGTGACGCGGAGCGTCACGGGCTGCATTCCCACGCGGAGCGCGGGAACGATCCAGGACTGGCGCGTTACTTGAAGTCGTTCTGCCGCCACGCTTCGTATACGGCCACTGCCACGGTGTTGGACAGGTTCAGGCTGCGGCAGCCTTCGCGCATCGGCAGGCGCAGGCGCTGTTCGCCCGGCAGGGCGTCGAGCACCTCCGGCGGCAGGCCGCGGCTTTCCGGTCCGAAGATGAACGCATCGCCCGGGACGAACGCGGCATCGTGAAACGGCCGCGAGCCCTTCGTGGTGAAGGCGAACAGCCGTGGATGACCGAGGCTTTCCAGGCAGCTGGCCAGGTCGGCGTGGCGTTGCAGCGTGGCGTACTCGTGGTAGTCGAGACCGGCACGACGCAGGCGCTTGTCGTCCATCTCGAAGCCCAGCGGTTCGATCAAATGCAGGTGGCAGCCGCTGTTGGCGCACAGCCTGATAACGTTGCCGGTGTTCGGTGGAATTTCCGGTTGAAAAAGGATGACGTGAAACATGCACGGCTCCGAAGGTAAAGATGACGCGCATTCTACGCCGCAAGCGGATCCGCGTTCGAAACTATTCCCGCGGGTGATGGCTTCGCTGGCGATTGTCGGTGTGATGGTCGGGATGATGATCGGCCGTTTGACCACGCCTGACCCGACCGTTTTACAGCAGGTCGAGGTGATCGATGGGGGGCTGGCGGTCTGGTTCAACAACGAGCCGAAGCTGCACGGCGAGATCGTCGATGGCAGCGTTGCGTTGCTGTTCGAGGCCGAAGGCAAGGTGCAGAAAGGACAGCTCAAGTTCAACGGCAAGGACGTGAACTGGCGGACACGCTTGAGTGACGGGGGATTGTTGCTGACGCTGGTGGCGGCGCGGCCGCTGCAGGGCGACTGGGCCGGCCAGGCGGTCGATGACCGCTGGCGGCTGGAGATCCATCTCCGGGAGCAATAAAAGAGGGAATCCCCGGCCTGCCTGTACCAAGGTTCCCGAAACGGGCGGGCTCATCGCATCGCGTTCTGAGCCGGTGTAAAGAAGGAACCCCTGACCTGCCTGTATCAAGGGCCCCAAAAGGGTGGACTCGATGAGTCCGGTGTAAAGAGGGGAATCCCCGGCCTGCCTGTACCAAGGCCCCCGAAAGGGTGGGTGAATCGAATCACCTGATGGAGTTATTGCAGGGGGCGTGCCAGGTTTTCTCGTTTTGAAACAAAAAAGCCCGACACAATGACGAAGGCCCTGTAATACGGGGCCTTCGTCTTTTCACAGGATGGGATTTTCAGCGGTTTTCAGTGCAAGCCTGAGCCATTGGCCGTGCCCGATTACGGGTCACGGTGCCTTGCGGCGGTGCAGACTGGCGCTCAATCTCAGCCTTCATCACCCTCATCGTCATCCCCGCCATCAACCTTCATGCCGAGCTCCTTGATCTTGCGGGTCAAGGTGTTGCGGCCCCAGCCCAGCAGCACCGCAGCGTCACGACGACGCCCGGCGGTGTGCTTGAGTGCGGTCTCGATCATGATCCGCTCGAACGCCGGCACCGCGCTGTCGAGCAGGCTCGACTGACCGCGAGCCAGGGCCTGGTCGGCCCACTGGCGCAGCGCCTGTTCCCAGTTGGTCACCGGCGCCGAGTCTTGCGGCAGGCTCAACAGTTCCGGCGGCAGGTCGCTGATATGCACCTCGCGCCCGGACGCCATCACCGTGATCCAGCGGCAGGTGTTTTCCAGCTGGCGCACGTTGCCCGGCCATGGCAGGTTTTTCAGGTATTCCTCGGTCTCGCTTTTCAGCAGCTTCGGCTCGACCGCCAGTTCTTGCGCGGCGCGGCTGAGGAAGTGCTTGGCCAGGGTCGGGATGTCTTCGCGGCGATCCGACAGGCGCGGGATGTGGATGCGGATCACGTTGAGGCGGTGGAACAAGTCCTCACGGAATTTCCCGGCGTGAACCAGGGTTTCCAGATTCTGGTGAGTCGCGGCGATGATCCGCACATCAACCTTGACCGGCACGTGCCCGCCAACGCGATAGAACTCACCATCGGCCAGCACCCGCAGCAGTCGGGTCTGGGTGTCTGCCGGCATGTCGCCGATTTCATCGAGGAACAGCGTGCCGCCGTCGGCTTGTTCGAAGCGGCCGCGACGCAGGTTGGCCGCGCCGGTGAACGCGCCTTTCTCGTGGCCGAAGAGCTCGGATTCCATCAGGTCTTTCGGAATCGCCGCCATGTTCAGCGCGATGAACGGCGAGGCCGCGCGCGGGCTGTGGCGGTGCAGGGCGTGAGCCACCAGTTCTTTACCGGTGCCGGATTCGCCGTTGATCAGCACGGTGATGTTGGAATGGCTCAGGCGCCCGATGGCGCGGAACACTTCCTGCATCGCCGGCGCTTCGCCGATGATTTCCGGGGTGCGGGTCAGGGGCGGAGCGACTTCCAGGCCCTGTTGTTCCTGGGCGTGCTGGTTGGCGCGCTTGACCAGCGACACCGCTTCGTCAACGTCGAACGGCTTGGGCAGGTACTCGAACGCGCCGCCCTGATAGGAGGCGACAGCGCTGTCCAGATCGGAGTGAGCGGTCATGATGATCACCGGCAGCCGCGGGTGCTGCTCGCGGATCCGCGCCAGCAGGTCCAGGCCGCTGGCGCCGGGCATGCGGATATCGGAGATGATCACGTCCGGCTGCTGGCGTGCGAGGCGGCTCATCACGCCATCGGCACTGTCGAAGCTCTGGGTGGTCATGCCTTCCTGTTGCAGGGCTTTTTCCAGAACCCAACGGATAGAACGGTCGTCATCGACGATCCACACGGTTTCACTACGGCTCATGTCGATGTGGCTCCTTGTTCCAGTGGCAGAAAGATCGAAAACGTGGTGTGGCCTGGATGGCTGTCACATTCGATCAGGCCCTGGTGCTGGCTGATGATGTTCTGGGTGATGGCCAGGCCCAGCCCGGTACCGTCCGGACGGCCGCTGACCATGGGAAAGAAGATGGTTTCCTGGAGTTCCGCCGGAATGCCCGGGCCGTTGTCGATGATCTCGATCTTGGTCACCAGACGATGGCGGACGTGGCCGATGGTGAACTGGCGCATGGCGCGGGTACGCAGGCTGATGCGGCCCAGGCGCAGCTCGTTCTGGCTGCTGATGGCCTGCATCGCATTGCGCACGATGTTCAGCACCGCCTGAATCATTTGTTCGCGGTCGATCAGGACGTCGGGAATGCTCGGGTCGTAATCGCGCACCAGCGTGATGCAACCCTGGCTTTCGGCCTCGACCAGTTGGCAGACGCGCTCCAGCACTTCGTGGACATTGCACAGGGCCAGCGACGGCAGTTTGTTCGAACCGAGCATGCGGTCGACCAGATTACGCAGGCGGTCGGCCTCTTCGATGATCACGTTGGTGTAGTCGCGCAGGCTGTCTTCCGGCAGCTCCCGGGCCAGCAATTGCGCGGCACCGCGGATACCGCCCAGCGGATTCTTGATCTCGTGAGCCAGGCCGCGCACCAGCATCTTGCTGGTTTCCTGCTTCGACAACTGCGCCTCTTCCTTGGTGATCCGCAACAGACGGTCACGGGGATGCACTTCCAGCAGGAGCAGGGTCGCGCCGTTGCTGAGGATCGGCGTCACCGCGTAATCCACGGTCAGGGTCTGTCCGGTGAGAGCGGTGAGCATCGCTTCGCGCTTGGTGAACGGATGCGCCTGCTCCACCGCCTGGCGCAACGAGTTGAGCGCCTCGGTGGACTCGGTGAACAGCTCGCTGATGAACTGGCCATGGCTGCGCTGGCCGCTGATGGCCAGCAGCATCTCCGCCGCCGGGTTCATGTACTCGAGGCGCAATTCGCTGTCGAGCAGGATGGTAGCGGTGGTCAGGTTGTCGAGTAGCAAGCGATGCAGTGCGTCACTGATGGTCATGAGGACCTCTTTTGGAGCATGGCGCGCGCAGGGATACAGCGCTGATGCGAGGAAAATGCAAAAACCAAACCAAGGCTCCGAAAAGAAGCGTTCAACCCCTGAAACGGGCGTTTGACGCTCGTTTGCGTGGCAGTCAAACCGCTCTGGCGGGTACTTTCGAACCAAAATGGGTTGGAATGTGAGTACGGTGCAGCGTATTGCACCAATATAGTGCGCAAAGCTGAACGGCGTCAGAAGAAACGCAGGAAAGGGTTTTTCGGTTCGGCGGGTTTGTCTTTCAGCGGGCATTCCGGACGCACGCCATAGTCGGCGCTGACGCACGGTTTGACCTGACGCTTCTGGGCCAGAGAGATGCGTTGCATGTGGAACGGCTGGTTGGCGGTTTTCTCCACGGTTCGGCCCTGAGCGTCGAGGATCTCGACCGACAGATTGTGGCTGCCGCGATCGATATTGCTCAGCGGGAACACAGGACTCAGACCTGGTTCGCCGACGGCTTTGCCATCCAGCAGCAAGCGATACAGATGACCTCTTTGCAGGCCCGGCTCGCTGGTGACGCTGACGATCAGTTCGCCGGCGCTGCTGCGAATGGTCGCGTCCGGCTCGGGGATCAGCACGCGCAGCATGTCGTAGTGGAACAGCGGTGGTTCCGCAGATTTCTTCGACGGCGTGATCGTGGCGGCGCTGCTCGGATTCGAGGCCATGCGATTGCTGGTGGCCAGCGGCACGCGCTTGGCGTTGCCACGCGGCTGATCGGTGTAGACGCGATTGCCCTGTGCGTCGATGTAAGTGAACGCCTCGGCCGATGCGCCGAGCGCGATCAACGACAGGAACAAGGCAATCAATCCCCGCGTCATGGCTTGTGCACCCGCTGCACGGTGAACACTACCGCCGGACTCTGCTGAATGATCGCCTCGCCATTGATTACCTGCACCGCCAGCCGATGCTCGCCCCGGTCGACGTTCACCAGTTGCAGGATCGGCACGTTGCTCGGCTGGCCATAAGGCGCATCGTCCAAAAGCAGGCGCAATTGATGCGGCGGTTGCAGACGCGGCTTGATCAGCACACTGACCGTGAAGGTGCCGTTGTTGGCGCGCAGGGCTTCCTCGGTGGGCAGGCCGGTCAGCTCCAGCACTTCGTAGGCATTGCGCGCAGGCTCACGACTGACCGTATCGGTAGACGGCGCATTCGGTGCCTGAGGCTGGACGCTGTTGAGCGGCGGCAACTCCACCGCCTGCGCCTGCACGCCGTCCGGCGCGTGATCGCTGTACACCGTGTTGCCGCCGGCGTCGGTGTACTTGTAGATCTGCGCGGCGACGGGCAGGGCGATCAGCAGCAAAATATAGAGAAGGGTGCGACCCATGAAATCGACCGAAAACGAAAACGATGGGATGCAGCATAGGACAGTGGAGCGGGGAAGGCTCGGATGGAAAACATCCGGCCAATAAAAAAGGCCTCCTGAAGGAGGCCTCTCTTTTGTCACGCCGCGTAGCGCGGCGCTACCGGATCAGCAGCTGTAGTACAGCTCATATTCCAGTGGGTGTACGAAGGTGCGGACCTTGATTTCTTCTTCGGATTTCAGCGCGATGTAGGCATCGATGAAGTCGTCGGAGAACACGCCGCCCTTGGTCAGGAACGCACGGCCCTTGTCCAGCTCTTCCAGAGCTTCTTTCAGGCTGCCGCAAACTTGCGGGATTTCTTTCGCCTCTTCAGGCGGCAGGTCGTACAGGTTCTTGTCGGCAGCATCGCCTGGGTGGATCTTGTTCTGGATACCGTCCAGACCGGCCATCAGCAGTGCTGCGAAAGCCAGGTACGGGTTGGCAGCCGGATCCGGGAAACGTGCTTCGATACGACGGCCACGCGGGCTGTTGACGTAAGGAATACGGATCGAGGCGGAACGGTTGCGAGCCGAGTAGGCCAGCATCACCGGAGCTTCGAAGCCTGGCACCAGACGCTTGTAGGAGTTGGTGGCCGGGTTGGTGAAGCCGTTCAGGGCCTTACCGTGCTTGATGATGCCGCCGATGAAGTACAGGGCGGTTTCGGACAGGCCGGCATAGCCTTCGCCAGCGAAGGTGTTCTTGCCGTCTTTGGCGATGGACATGTGCACATGCATACCCGAACCGTTGTCACCGTACAGTGGCTTCGGCATGAAGGTCGCAGTGCGGCCGTAGGCATCGGCCACGTTGTGTACAACGTATTTCAGAGTCTGAACTTCGTCAGCTTTCTTCACCAGGGTGTTGAACTTGACACCGATTTCGTTTTGACCGGCGGTTGCCACTTCGTGGTGGTGAACTTCAACGGTCTGACCCATCTCTTCCAGTGCGTTGCACATGGCGGTACGGATTTCGTGGTCGTGGTCGAACGGCGGAACCGGGAAGTAGCCGCCTTTCACGCCTGGACGGTGGCCCTTGTTGCCGCCTTCCACGTCCTGGTCGGACATCCACGAGCCTTGCTCGGAGTAGATCTTGAACATCGAGCCGGAGATGTCGGACTTGAACTTCACTTCGTCGAAGATGAAGAACTCAGGCTCGGGACCGGCGAATACGGTGTCACCGATACCGGTGGTCTTCAGGTATTCCTCGGCGCGACGGGCAATGGCACGTGGGTCGCGGTCGTAGCCCTGCATGGTCGAAGGCTCGATGATGTCGCAGACCAGGATCAGGGTCGGTTCTTCGGTGAACGGGTCCAGAACGGCGGTTTCGTCGTCCGGCATCAGGATCATGTCGGAGGCTTCGATGCCTTTCCAGCCAGCGATGGAGGAACCGTCGAACATCTTGCCCGCTTCGAAGAAGTCGTCTTCCAGCGCATCGCGAGCCGGCATGGTCACGTGGTGCTGAGTGCCTTTGGTGTCCGTGAAGCGCAGATCAATCCACTTGACGTCATGATCTTTGATGAGTTGAACCGACTTCGACATAGTGTCCTCCGGGTGGCTTAGGGCGGGTAGTGGATGCCCTTAAATGTTGGTGATGCCGGCGCGAATACTCTGCCAAGGCAACCTGCCTCACAAGGGAGCAAATTGCATGCCAGTGCCCCAGCATGGGTTTTTTGCCCCAAATTCACGCTTCTAAAGATCGAAAGCGCCTTAATGGCGAAAATCTCGCCCTTTAATGTAGCGTTCAAATCGAAAAATGACCCGTTTTGGTGCGCGCAAAACCTTCTGCACATTAACTGGTTAAACCTTGAGCAATTTCCGCTATAATCCGCGCCCCCCTTTTTCGGCTGGCCCTGCGCGCGCTGTTTTCATGAAACTAATCGTTAAAGTCTTTCCCGAGATCACCATCAAAAGCCGACCTGTCCGGACGAAATTCATCCGCCAGCTGGCCAAGAACATCCGCACCGTGCTCCGCGACCTGGACCCGGCCGTGGTGGTGAACGGTGTGTGGGACAATCTCGAGCTGGAAACCCGCGTCACCGATCCCAAGGCCCTGAAGGAAATGGGCGAACGCCTGACCTGCATGCCGGGCATCGCGCACTTTCTGCAGATCGACGAGTACCCGCTGGGCGACTTCGACGACATCACCGAGAAGTGCAAGCAGCACTACGGCGACGCGCTGGCCGGGAAGATCTTTTCGGTGCGCTGCAAGCGTGCAGGCAAGCATGCGTTCAGCTCGATGGACGTCGAAAAATACGTCGGCAGCAAGCTGCGCCGTGAATGCGGTGCCGCGGGGATCGACCTGAAAGCGCCGGAAATCGAAGTCCGTATCGAAGTTCGCGACAAACGGTTGTTTGTGATCCACAGCCAGCACAATGGCATCGGCGGCTACCCGCTCGGTGCGCTGGAACAGACGCTGGTATTGATGTCCGGCGGCTTTGACTCGACGGTTGCCGCGTACCAGATCCTGCGCCGCGGCCTGATGACGCATTTCTGCTTCTTCAATCTGGGCGGTCGTGCCCACGAATTGGGCGTAATGGAAGTCGCGCATTTCATCTGGAAGAAGTACGGCAGCTCGCAACGCGTGCTATTTGTCAGTGTCCCGTTCGAAGAAGTGCTGGGCGAAATTCTCGGCAAGGTCGACGACAGTCATATGGGCGTCGTATTGAAGCGTATGATGTTGCGCGCAGCGTCGAGCATTGCCGAACGCCTGCACATTGATGCGCTGGTCACCGGCGAAGCGATTTCCCAGGTGTCGAGCCAGACGTTGCCGAACCTGTCGGTCATCGATTGCGTTACCGACAAACTGGTGCTGCGACCGCTGATCGTCGCCCACAAGCAAGACATCATCGACACGGCCGACCAGATCGGTACCGGTGATTTCGCCCGGCACATGCCGGAATACTGCGGCGTCATCTCGGTCAACCCGAAGACCGCCGCCAAGCGTGGCCGGGTCGAGCACGAAGAGCAGGAATTCGACATGGCGGTGCTCGAGCGTGCGCTCGCAAACGCCAGACTGGTGCCGATCGATCGGGTGATCGACGAATTGGGCCAGGATTTGCAGATCGAAGAAGTCAGCGAAGCGCTGGCCGGTCAGATCGTCATCGACATCCGCCACCCGGATGCCGCCGAGGATGACCCGCTGGAACTCGCCGGCATAGAGGTACAGACGATGCCGTTCTACGCAGTGAACGCTCGTTTCAAGGAACTGGACCCTACTCGCCAGTACCTGCTGTATTGCGACAAAGGCGTGATGAGTCGCCTGCATGCCCACCATTTGCTCAGTGAGGGGCATGCCAATGTGCGCGTTTATCGACCGAGCTAAGTGCCCGGGGCTGTTTGCCTGTGGCCTGCGTCACCGGCCCCCCGACACCGCCGTCAAGCTGTAACGGCCATGCCGGACACTACTGCTAATCGCTGCCAGGACTTGTCAGCAAACCGAATCCTCTGATCGAGATACACAAGTGATCGAAAATCTACGTAACATCGCCATCATTGCCCACGTTGACCACGGTAAAACCACCCTGGTAGACAAACTCCTGCGTCAATCCGGCACCCTGGAGCGCAACGAGCTCAACGACGAGCGCGTGATGGACTCCAACGACCAGGAAAAAGAACGCGGCATTACCATTCTGGCGAAAAACACCGCCATCAACTGGAACGGCTACCACATCAACATCGTGGACACCCCGGGCCACGCCGACTTCGGCGGCGAAGTAGAGCGCGTCATGTCGATGGTCGACTCCGTGCTGCTGCTGGTTGACGCTCAAGACGGCCCTATGCCGCAAACCCGTTTCGTGACCAAGAAGGCGTTCGAAGCCGGTCTGAAGCCGATCGTCGTGATCAACAAGGTCGACCGTCCGGGCGCGCGTCCTGACTGGGTTCTGGACCAGATCTTCGACCTGTTCGACAACCTGGGTGCCACCGACGAACAGCTGGACTTCAAAGTCGTCTACGCCTCGGCCCTGAACGGCATCGCCGGTCTGGACCACACCGAAATGGCCGAAGACATGACCCCGCTGTACCAGTCGATCATCGACAACGTTCCAGCGCCGGCCGTTGACCGTGACGGTCCGTTCCAGATGCAGATCTCCGCACTGGACTACAACAGCTTCCTGGGTGTGATCGGCGTTGGCCGTATTGCCCGTGGCCGCATCAAGCCGAACACCCCGGTCGTCGCCATCGACACCGAAGGCAAGCGCCGCAACGGTCGTATCCTGAAGCTGATGGGTCACCACGGTCTGCACCGCGTTGACGTCGAAGAAGCCCAGGCTGGTGACATCGTCTGCATCAGCGGTTTCGACGAGCTGTTCATCTCCGACACCCTGTGCGACATCAACACTGTCGAAGCGATGAAGCCGCTGACCGTCGACGAGCCAACCGTTTCCATGACCTTCCAGGTCAACGACTCGCCGTTCTGCGGTAAAGAAGGCAAGTTCGTGACTTCCCGCAACATCAAGGAACGTCTGGACAAAGAGCTGCTGTACAACGTTGCCCTGAAAGTTGAAGAAGGCGATTCCGCCGACAAGTTCAAGGTATCGGGTCGTGGTGAGCTGCACCTGTCGGTACTGATCGAAACCATGCGTCGCGAAGGCTTCGAGATGGCTGTGGGCCGTCCTGAAGTGATCATCCGCGAAGTGGGCGGCGTGAAGCAGGAACCGTTCGAAAACGTGACCATCGACATCCCTGAAGAGTCCCAGGGCAAGGTCATGGAAGAAATGGGTCTGCGTAAGGGCGACCTGACCAACATGTCCCCGGATGGCAAGGGCCGTGTGCGCCTGGAGTACAACATCCCGGCTCGCGGTCTGATCGGTTTCCGTAACCAGTTCCTGACCCTGACCAACGGCGCAGGCATCCTGACCTCGATCTTCGATCGTTACGACACCATGAAGTCCGGTCACATGTCCGGCCGTCAGAACGGTGTTCTGGTATCGGTTGAAACCGGCAAGGCACTGACCTACTCCCTGGAAACCCTGCAGGCTCGTGGCAAGCTGTTCGTGGAACACGGTCAGGAGATCTACAACGGTCAGATCGTGGGTCTGAACAGCCGTGACAACGACCTGGGCGTCAACCCTACCAAGGGCAAGAAGCTCGACAACATGCGTGCTTCGGGTAAAGACGAAACCATCGCTCTGGTTCCACCTGTCCGCTTCACTCTGGAGCAGGCTCTGGAATTCATCCAGGATGACGAGCTGTGCGAAGTGACGCCGAAGTCCATCCGTCTTCGCAAGAAGATCCTGGACGAAGGCGAGCGCACCCGCGCTGCCAAGAAAGCCAAGGCATAAGCTTTAGCCAGGCTTGAAAAAAACGCCCCCGGTCGAGAGACCGGGGGCGTTTTTGTTTGTCCGGGATTTGAATATCGCGTTCGGCGTCTGGGACGCGGAGCGTCCCGGGCTGCATTCCCACGCGGAGCGTGGGAACGATCAAGCAGGATCAGAAGCGTTCGATCGACCGCGAATTCTGCACCCGCTCCACTTCCTTTGGCTTGTAAGCGCAATATCCCGGGCGCGGGCCGATTTTCGGGTGGTTGCGGCAGGTGTCCGGGCGCTTGTCATAAATGGTGCACAGCCGGCTCTTGCGATCCAGGTAGTAGCAATCGTTGTTGCTCATGCGCTGGAGGGTGAAGATCCCCGACTTCTGGTTGAAGCGCTCGACCAGACCTTCCTTTTGCAGACGCTTGGCGATGTTCTTCGGCGGGTCGCCCAGTTCGAACTCGTCGACCACACCGATACGCACCAGATCCTTGATCTTGACCTCGACCGGCAGCGTGCAGCAGCTGGAGACGCACGAGCCGCACATCGGGGCCGAATATTTGGCCCAGGTATCGAGACGGTCGATCTCGGCTGCGGCGATCAGGTTGGGCTTCATCATCGGTGTTTACCAGGCGTGTGCATCAGGGCGCGCGATCATACCGGGACTGGTGGATTTTTGAACAACCTTTCGCCAGATTTTTTCTTCATGCGCAAGCATCGTCCAACAATTCGGCACGGCCCCTGCATTCATTAAGGCATTGCCCAAGGTATTGCCGGACGAAGTCTCACTCTCACGAAAAACTGCCGAACCAGAGCCCCTACCGTCGGTCAGACCGTCTAGGCTCTGACAATTCCCCGCTCGCTCGAGGTCCTATCGATGACTCAAGAACCACTAGTTCGCGAAGCAGAGGTGGCCGCATTCCGCGACGCCGTCCTGACCAAACTCACCTACGCGGTGGGCAAAGACCCGGATCACGCCTTCGACCATGACTGGTTCGAAGCCATCGCCCTGGCGGCGCGCGATCACATGGTCGAGCACTGGATGGACCACACCCGGCAGATCTACCGCAAAGGTCAGAAGCGGGTGTATTACCTCTCGCTGGAATTCCTTATCGGCCGCTTGCTGTACGACAGCCTGAGCAACCTAGGTCTGCTGGACGTCGCCCGTGAAGCGCTGACCGAACTGGGCGTCGATCTGGAGCGCATTCGCATCCTGGAGCCGGATGCGGCGCTGGGCAACGGAGGTCTCGGACGGCTGGCGGCGTGCTTCATGGAAAGCATGTCGACCCTCGGCATCGCCGGCCACGGCTACGGCATTCGTTATGAACACGGGTTGTTCCGCCAGGCCATCGTCGACGGCTGGCAGCAGGAACAGACCGAACACTGGCTGGATTTCGGCAACCCCTGGGAGTTCGAGCGGCCAGAGGTGGTCTATCCGATCGGCTTTGGCGGCAGCGTCGAGACCGTGACCGACAGCGAAGGCAAATCGAAACAGGTCTGGCATCCGGCGGAAACCGTGCGGGCCATCGCCTACGACACCCCCGTGGTCGGCTGGCGCGGGGCGAGCGTCAACACCTTGCGTCTGTGGCGGGCCCGGGCCATGGAAGACCTGCACCTGGAGCGCTTCAACGCCGGTGACCACCTGGGCGCCGTCGCCGAAGTGGCCCGGGCCGAAAGTATTTCCCGCGTACTTTACCCGGCGGACAGCACCGAAGCCGGACAGGAACTGCGCCTGCGTCAGGAATACTTCTTCGTCGCTGCATCGCTTCAGGATCTGCTGCGCCGTCACCGCAACATGCACACCTCGGTGCTGACGCTGGGCGATCACGCGGCAATCCAGCTCAACGACACGCACCCTTCGATCGCCGTCGCCGAACTGATGCGCCAACTGGTCGACGTCTACGACGTGGCCTGGGATGCGGCATGGCAAGTCACTGTCGATACGCTGTCGTACACCAACCACACGCTGCTGCCCGAAGCGCTGGAAACCTGGCCGGTGGGGCTGATGGAACGCATGCTGCCGCGGCACATGCAGATCATTTACCTGATCAACGCCCAGCACATCGATTCGCTGCGGGCCAAGGGCATCCACGATTTCGACGTGCTGCGCGCGGTGTCGCTGATCGAGGAAGACAACGGTCGCCGGGTGCGCATGGGCAACCTGGCGTTCCTCGGCTCCCACAGCGTCAACGGGGTGTCCGGGCTGCACACGCAACTGATGCGCAAAACCGTGTTCGCCGAACTGCACAAGCTGTATCCGGAGCGGATCAACAACAAGACCAACGGCATTACCTTCCGCCGCTGGCTGTACCAGGCCAACCCTGAACTGACATCGATGCTGGTCGATTCCCTCGGCCCGGACGTCCTGGATAACCCGGAACAGCGATTGCTCGATCTTGAGCCGTTCGCCGAACAACCCGCCTTTCGCAAAGCCTTCGCCGAGCAACGGTTGCACAGCAAAAAAGCCTTGGCGTACCTGATTCATGAAAGGCTGGGGATCGCGGTCAATCCGGCAGCGATGTTCGACGTGCAGGTCAAACGGATTCACGAATACAAACGTCAGTTGCTCAACCTCATGCATACGGTCGCGTTGTATCAGGCGATTCGCGCCGAGCCGGAAATCGACTGGGTGCCGCGCGTGAAAATCTTCGCCGGCAAAGCGGCGGCGAGTTATCACCAGGCCAAGCTGATCATCAAACTGACCAACGACATCGCCCGGGTGGTGAACAACGACCCGACCGTGCGTGGGCTGCTGAAAGTGGTGTTCCTGCCCAACTACAACGTCAGTCTGGCGGAAAGCATCATTCCTGCGGCGGACCTGTCGGAGCAGATATCCACTGCCGGTTTCGAAGCCTCGGGCACCAGCAACATGAAGTTCGGCCTCAACGGTGCGCTGACCATCGGCACCCTCGACGGTGCCAACGTGGAAATGTGCGAAAACATCGGCGCCGAGCACATGTTCATCTTCGGCCTCAGTGCCCAGCAGGTCGAAGCGCGCAAGCAGAACCACGAGTTCAGCGCCTTGCCGGATATCGCTGCGTCCCATCGCCTCAACGACGTGTTGCAGGCGATCCGCAGCGGGGTGTTCTCGCCAGACGACACGTCGCGCTACACCGGACTGATCGATTCGCTGGTGGATTACGACCGGTTCTTCGTCTGCGCCGATTTCGATTCGTACTGGGAAGCGCAGATGCGCGTCGATGCGCTCTGGCACGACGCCAATAACTGGTGGCGTTCGGCGGTGCTGAACACCTCGCGCATGGGCTGGTTCTCGTCCGACCGGACGATCCGCGAGTACGCCACGGATATCTGGAAGGCACTGGAGTAACTTTTAGCGACAAATGTGCGCCCGGCCCCACGATTGTTGGGCCGGGCCGATATACTGAGCCTTGGTTTCGCCCCGCCACGGGGCTGCTCAGGGATATCGACCATGCAATGGATGTTCATGTTGATCGGGCTTTTGCTCGGCTGGCTGCTCGACGAGTCGTTCAGCGATGCGCTGTTGGGCGCCTTGCTCGGGCTCGCCATCGGACAGGCGATGCGCATCGCGCGGCTCGGTTCACAGGCTGCCGAGCAACAGCGTCAGCTGGATCACGCGAAGATCGCGTTGCAGGGCGTCGAACAGCGTCTGTTTCTGCTGGAGGGCGCTCCGGCACATTCGCCGGCACCGGCGAGTGTCGCACCGGCCAGCGAAACGCTCGTTGAGCCTGTCACGGTATTTGAACAACCCTCTGGCGCAGAACCCGAGCTGATCTGGGAGCTGCCACCCGAACTCGAACCTGTCGCCGTCGCCGCCAGCGAAGCTGATCAGCCGCTGCCGGTCGATGCCTGGCGCCCGGAGCCCGTTACCCGCGAACCATCACCGCCTGCCGAACCTCGTGGCCCGAACCTTATCGAGCGCGGCATCAGGGCTGCGCGCAACTGGCTGTTCGGTGGCAATACCGTGCTGCGGGTCGGTGTGGTGCTGTTGTTCTTCGGTCTGGCCTTCCTGCTGCGTTACGCCACCGAAGGCATGGTGGTGCCGATCGAAATGCGTTACGCCGGGGTCGCAGCGGCGGCGCTGGGATTGCTGGCGCTGGGCTGGTGGTTGCGCCATCGCAACAACAGCTACGCCTTGATGCTGCAAGGTACCGGGATTGCGGTGTTGTACCTGACGGTGTTTGCGGCGATGCGTCTGCACCCGCTGCTTGATCCGTCTGCTGCGCTCGGATTGCTGGTGGCAGTGACGGTGTTTTCGGCCATTTTGGCGATCACTCAGGATTCCCTTGCCCTGGCCTGCGTCGCCGCGCTGGGCGGTTTCGCTGCGCCGATCCTGACTTCCACCGGCGCCGGTAACCATGTGGCGCTGTTCAGTTATTTCGCGCTGCTCAACGCCGGCATTCTGGCCATCGCCTGGTTCAAGGCCTGGCGCCTGCTCAACCTGATCGGCTTCATTGGCACCTTCGGCATCGGTTTCGCCTGGGGCCTGCGTTCGTACACGCCGGAACTGCTGTGGAGCACAGAGCCGTTCCTGATTCTGTTCTTCCTGATGTATCTGGTTATCGGCCTGCTGTTCGCCCGGCGCAAGCTGCTGGACATGCCGGACGCCCCGGCAGAAAGCGATCGCGAGGCGCTGCTGCACTGGTCGGCGCGCAAGGGTGATTACGTTGACGGCACCATGCTGTTCGGTCCGCCGCTGGTGGGTTTCGGTCTGCAATTCGCATTGATCCAGCATCTGGAATTCGCCGCCGCGTTCAGCGCATTGGCGCTGGGCATGATTTACATGACCCTCGCCCGGGTGCTGATGGGCGGCCGGGCGTTGCTGCTGGGCGAGACTTGCCTGGCGCTCGGGGTGATCTTCGCCAGTCTGGCGATTCCGCTGGGGCTGGATGCGCGCTGGACCTCTGCGGCCTGGGCGGTAGAGGGCGCGGGGATTTTCTGGCTGGGCTTGCGTCAGCACCGGCCGTTGGCCAGGGCCTTCGCGTTGCTGCTGCAACTGGGCTCGGCGCTGGCGTTTCTCAGCCAGTTACGCATTGGCCAAAGCAGTCTGCTCGACGGTGCGCCGTTGGGCGCATTGATGCTCGGCGCGGCGTTGCTGTTCAGTTTCTATCAATTGCGCAAGGCGTCGCCGGAGCAGACTTCGGCGTGGGAGCGTCAGGGGCAGCCGGTGCTGGCGAGTCTGGGGCTGACGTTCCTTTATCTGCTGGCACCGCTGTTCTTCTTCACGCAGGGCACGGCGATCAGTTGGGCATTGGCCGGACTGGTGACCTTGTTCGTTGGCTTGCGCCTGCAATCGCGCACGTTCCTGTTCTGCGCATTTGCCGTACAACTGCTCGGCGGGGTGTTGTTCCTGCTGCGCCTGCAAGGAGCAGGCGAGGATTCGGCGGCCGTGTTCAGCGCTGGCTGGAGCGGTTTGCTCAGCGCCTCTCTGATTGGTCTGGCGTTGATCGCCGGCATGCTGCTGGCGGCGCGTGACGAAATGGTGCGCAGCGATGTGCGGCTGTTGCGCGGTTTGTCGGTGGTGCTGCTGGCGGGGCTGGTGCTGGTCAATCTGGCGGTGTTGTTCGTGCTGCCGTGGCAAACCGCGAGTGCGGTGTGGGCGGCCAGTGGCTTGCTGATCATCTGGCTCAGTCTGTACCTCAGGCAGCGCGTGAGTTTTGTCTTCGGTCTGTTGTTGCAGTTGATCGGCGGCGCGGCGTTCTTGCTGGCCGGCCCCGAGTTGCTCGGGCCGTTGTCCAGCGAAGGCCTGCGACCGCTGGCCCATGGCGGTTTCTGGACGCCGCTGGTGCTGGGGCTGGCGGCGATGATCGGGGCGTGGCGCCTGCAACTGGGCAATCACGCGTCGGCGTTCGATGTGCTGAGTTTGCAGCGGTTGTCCGAAGTGTTGCTGGTGTGGGGCGCCGGTTGGTGGGCGCTGGCGTGGGTCAGTGAAGTGCTGCGGTTTGCGCCGCTGAATGTGCAGGCGACGCTGTTGCTGCTGGTCGCCGCGCTGAGCGTCGTGTTGTGGACGCTGTTGGCCTCGCGCCTGAACTGGCCGTCGCTCGGTCTGCTCTGCACCCTGCTGATGCCAGCGGCCGGTTTGGTGTTGCTCGCCGCGTGGCATTCGCGTTATCACCCGGCGGCGAATTTCGGCTGGCTGGCGTGGGCGGCGGTGTTCGTCGTGCATTTCATCAGCCTGCGGCGTCTGGCGCCCATGCTGCCGGCGCGGGCCTTGAGCATGGCGCATGTACTCGGTTGCTGGCTGCTGATCGGCGTGCTGGCGCTGGAATTGCGTTACGGCCTGCTGCTGTTGTCCGAGCAATACAACGCCTGGCGCTGGCTGGGCTGGGCGATTCTGCCAAGCGTGTATCTGTTGCTGATGGCCGCGCCGCGCAACTGGCCATGGCCGGTGGCGGCGTTCCCTCGTGAGTACCGTTTGTACGCGGCGGCGCCGCTGGCGGTGCTGATGCTGGTCTGGTTCTGGCTGGCCAATGGCATCAGCGATGGCAACGCCGAACCGCTGCCTTATGTGCCGCTGCTCAACCCGCTGGAATTGGGTCTGCTGTTTGCGTTGTTCGGTGTTTACGTCTGGTCGCGCAGCGCTGTTGCCGAGCTGTCGATCCGCCAGGATTACGCGGCTTACGCCACGCAACTGATTGCCGGTGTTTCGCTGTTCGCCTTCTGCACCGCGCTGGTCACCCGCGCCGCGCACCATTGGGCGGGGATTCCGTTCGAGCTGGATCTGCTGCTCGAATCGATGCTGGTGCAGGCCGGGTTGTCGATCGTCTGGACGCTGATGGCGCTGGGGCTGATGATCGGCGGGCACCTGCGCCATCGCCGCGAAGTATGGCTGATCGGCGCGGCGCTGATTGCGCTGGTGGTGGCCAAACTGATTTTTGTCGAATTGAGCAACCGTGGCGGACTGGCCCGGATCGTCTCGTTCATCGGCGTCGGCGTGTTGCTGCTGGTGGTGGGCTACTTTGCGCCGCTGCCGCCCAAACGCGCCGAAGCTGCACCGGCGGCGGACAAACCGGCCCCGGAAACCGAAGGAGTGTCGTCTTGAGTCGCAAGCTTAATCTCGGTTGGCTGTTGCTGGGGGTGGCCATGACGGCCGGCGCCCAGGAAAAACCGGCGGACTTCGCCGCGCAGGTGCCGTTGTCGGTCAGTGGCGCAGGCCCGTGGTATCGCCTCGAACTGCCGCTGAGCGTGCAGTTGCAGGCACGTCAGACCGATCTCAGCGATCTGCGGGTGTTCAATGCCGCCGGAGAGCCGCAGGCCTATGCCCTGGCCCGGGAATCAGCACAGACCCGCGACGACGGCCAGTTACATGACGTGAAGTGGTTCCCGCTGTACAACTCGGCGGATGCGACCGAGCGCGCGCCGAGCGTTCGCGTGCAATCCACCACCACCGGCACGCTAGTGGAAGTGCAGCCGTCCAGCCAGCTCGAAGCCGGTGAAGAAGTGCTGCGTGGCTGGCTGCTCGACGCCAGTGCGATCAAGGCGCCGTTGCAGCAACTGATCCTCGACTGGACCAGCGAGCGCGACGGCTTCCAGCGTTTCAGCATCGAGGCCAGCGACGACTTGCAGCACTGGCAAGCCTGGGGCGAAGGCCAGGTCGCGCGCCTGACCTTTGCCGACGAACGGGTCGAGCAACATGAAGTGGCGCTGCCGGGGCAATCGGCGCGGTATCTGCGTCTGCTGTGGGATTCCCCGGCCTCGGCGCCGGAGCTGACGTCGGCACAACTGAAAAGCAGCGACCCGCGTCACCTGCCGCTGCCATTGGTCTGGTCGCCGGCGCTGGCGGGCAGCAGCGGCAAGGTCGGGGAATACACCTGGCAGTTGCCGATGGGGCTGAACATCGAGCGGGTGCAGGTCGAACTGAAGCAGGCCAACAGTCTGGCGCCGGTGACGTTGTCGGGACGTCGCGAAAGCAGTCTGCCGTGGCAACCGCTGAGCAGCGGTCTGCTCTATCGCCTGACCCAGAATGGCCAGGACGTGCTGCAGAACGAATTGCAGCTTTACGGCCAGACCGTGCAGCAGTTGAAGCTCACGGTCGACGAACGCGGCGGCGGCCTCGGCGAACAGGCACCGAGCTTGAAATATGCGGTGCGCGCCACGCAGGTGATCTTCCTTGCCCGTGGTGAAGGGCCGTACAGCCTGGCGCTGGGCAATCCGACCGTGAAGACGGCGAACCTGCCGCTGACCACGCTGATTCCCGATTTCAAACCGGAGAAACTGGCCACGCTGGGCAAGGCCGCGGTGCAGGGCGAAGCGCTGGCGACCCAGACTTCGACGGCCACTGCGGCAGCGACCAGCGACACCAACTGGAAGAAATTCGGCCTGTGGGCGGTGTTGTTGCTCAGCGTGCTGTTTCTGGCGGCGATGGCCTTCAGTCTGCTGCGCAAGCCACCGGCCAAATCCTGAATAAGACGGGTGTGGTCGCTACACTCGTCGGGTTTCCAACTACGCTGAATCCGGTGCCTGAACTCTCCAGGTCCGATCACGTCTGATAGCAGGAATTGCACTCGACGCACGTTACCGGGCGTCATTGCTCGCTACGGTTTCAGACTCCCTGTAAACTGCGCGGGTTTTTAGCCCCCCATTCCACCGGAGCCGTCCATGTCCCGCGTTACCCTGAGTCGCTATTTGATTGAGCAGACCCGCAGCAACAACACTCCTGCCGATCTGCGTTTCCTGATCGAAGTGGTGGCGCGCGCCTGTAAGGAAATCAGCCACGCCGTGTCCAAAGGCGCCCTGGGCGGCGTTCTGGGCAGCATGGGCACGGAAAACGTGCAAGGCGAAGTGCAGAAGAAGCTCGACGTGCTGTCGAACGAAATCCTGCTCGAAGCCAACGAGTGGGGCGGTCACCTGGCCGGCATGGCATCCGAAGAAATGGACAACGCCTACCAGATCCCGGGCAAATACCCGAAAGGCGCCTACCTGCTGGTGTTCGACCCGCTGGACGGTTCGTCGAACATCGACATCAACGCCCCGGTCGGCACCATCTTCTCGGTACTGCGTTGCCCGAACGAATACCTGAGCCAGAACGAAGCCCTGAACGAAAAGGCCTTCCTGCAGCCAGGTACCCAGCAGGTCGCGGCCGGTTACGCGATCTACGGTCCGCAAACCATGTTGATCCTGACCCTGGGCAACGGCGTGAAGGGCTTCACCCTGGACCGCGAAATGGGCAGCTTCGTCCTGACCCACGAAGACATCACCATTCCTGAAAGCACCCAGGAATTCGCCATCAACATGTCCAACCAGCGTCACTGGGAAGCTCCGGTACAGCGCTACGTTTCCGAACTGCTGGCCGGTGAAGAAGGCCCGCTGAAAAAGAACTACAACATGCGTTGGGTCGCGGCGATGGTGGCCGACGTGCACCGCATCCTGACCCGTGGCGGTCTGTTCATGTACCCACGCGACAGCCGCGAGCCGTCCAAGCCGGGCAAGCTGCGCCTGATGTACGAAGCCAACCCGATGTCGTTCCTGGTGGAACAGGCAGGCGGCGCTTCCACCGACGGCCACCAGCGCATTCTCGACATCAAGCCTGAAGGCCTGCACCAGCGCGTAGCGGTGTTCCTCGGCTCGAAAGAAGAAGTCGCCCGCGCCACGGCTTACCACAAGGAATAAACCATGACCGCGCCCTGGCAGCCGTTGCTCGATTGGTGGTTCGGTCATGCCGAATCAGCCACTGAAGTTTCGGCGCAACAGGGCAAGTTGTGGTTTGGTAAGACAGACAGCCAGGACCTCGAAGCGCGTGAGCGTTTCGGGGTCTTTGTCGATCAGGCCCTCGCTGGCGGATTGACCGAGTGGACGCAACGTCCCGAAGGTTGGCTGGCGGTGGTGCTGTTGCTCGACCAACTCCCGCGCATGATCTTTCGCGATACACCCAAGGCTTTTTCCGGTGATCTACGGGCCCAGAAACTGGTTGCTCAGGGGATTGCTGCAGACTTCGATCGGCAGTTGAAACCGATCCAGCGACTCTTCATCTACCTTGTCTTCGAACACTGCGAAAACCTCGCGGTGCAGAATGAAGCCGTCTCGCGATTCATCGAACTGGTGGCAGAACAGCCGGAGGCGGAGCGCGGGGTGTTTGCCGACAACCTGGATTATGCCGAGCGGCATCAGAAGGTGATTGCCCGGTTTGGCCGGTTTCCGCATCGCAATGCGGTGTTGGGGCGGGAGTCTACGGTGGAGGAGTTGGAGTTTCTTTCGCAGCCGGGGTCGAGTTTCTGAGCTGCATCAGACTCAGGGATTGCCTTGAAGCAAACGCTTCATCAAGAGTGCAGGCAGGTTTTTTCTCGTATCGGCGATGATATGGATATAAATAGTCTGCTCTCGGACTTCATAAATAATGCGATTCAAACCAGAGATGACTTGCCGATATTGACCAAGGTTCAGTCTTTCTATTTCTTCGGGAATGGATCCTGAATAGGGTAAGGATGCGAGACTGCGAATAGCGACCTTCAAGCTGGCATAAGTGCTATGCCAGGTTTGAGGTGAGAACTGTTTGATGAGGTAGGTGCGAAGATCTTTGAGATCTGTTTCGGCGGACTGAAGAATAACGACCTTCAAACTCATTGGGGGTCGATCCTGTCCAGCTCTGCGAAAACGTCTTCAACGTCCCTGTACTTGCCTTCCTCAATTTCTCGATTTCCCATGGCAAGCAGTTTGAGCAGAGCCATTGTTTCTTCCTGCTCTTCAAAACTCTTGACGTCCATGACTACAAGCTTCGCTTCACCGTTCTGGGTTATCACCAGCGGCTCACGGCTTTCGCTAATCGTTTTGACGATTTCGGCGGTATGGCTTTTCAGGTAACTGATGGGTTTGATCTGGGATGAAAGCTTCACGGGCTGCGCCTCGCTCAGTGGACTAGGACCGAGTTTAGTCTTAATTCAGTCCTGAGTCAGGCCGAGGTGACAAGCGTGTTGTTCCGTCTTCGCGGGTTTACGCGCGAAGACAGCTTCGGACGCCTTAGATCCGGAAACTACCCACCAACTGCTTCAACCGCGCAGCCTGCTGCTCAAGATCCGCACAAGCGCGCAACGTCGCCTGCAAATTCTCGACCCCTTCCTGGTTCAGCGTGTTGATCTCGTTGATATCAACGTTGATCGACTCGACCACCGCCGTCTGCTCTTCGGTCGCGGTCGCCACCGACTGGTTCATGCCGTCGATTTCGCCGATGCGCTGGGTCACGCTGCCCAGACGTTCGCCGGCCTGGTTGGCGATGCCGACGCTGCTTTCGCTCTCACGCTGGCTCTCGGTCATGATGCCGACCGCCTGACGCGCACCGACTTGCAGCTCTTCGATCATGTTCTGCACTTGCTGCGCCGAATCCTGGGTGCGATGCGCCAGGTTGCGGACTTCGTCGGCGACCACAGCGAAACCACGACCGGCTTCACCGGCACGGGCTGCTTCAATGGCCGCGTTGAGCGCCAGCAGGTTGGTCTGCTGGGAGATGCTGGTGATCACTTCCAGAATCTGCCCGATGTTCACGGTGTTGCTGTTCAGGGTTTCGATGTTGCCGCAGGAGTCGCTGATCTTCGCCGACAATTGCTGCATCGCGTGGATGGTTTTATCCACAACCTGCTGGCCGTCTTCGGCCAGGCTGCGGGCGTCGCTGGAGTGTTGCGAGGCGAGGGCGGCGTTCTGGGCGATTTCCTGGGCGGCGGCGCCGAGCTGGTTGATCGCGGCGGCCACGCTGTTGGTGCGCGAGGCCTGCTGGTCGGAGTTGAACATCGACGAGTTGGACGCGGCGACTACGCGCAGTGCGACTTCGTTGACTTGCCCGGTGGCTGACGACACTTCGCGGATCGAGGTGTGAATGCGCTCGACGAAACGGTTGAACGACAAGCCCAGCGCACCGAATTCATCGTGGCCGTGGATGATCAGGCGTTTGGTCAGGTCGCCTTCGCCTTCGGCGATGTCATGCATGGCGCGGCCCATGGTCAGCAGCGGCTGCATCAACACACGGATCAGCATGCCGAGCAGGGCGATGATGATCACCACGGCGATGACCATGGCGATCAGCGCCGAGGTACGGAATTCGCTGAGCATCGAGAACGCGGTGTCCTTGTCCAGCACCAGCGCCACGTACCAGTCGGCCGACGGTACGCCGTTGACGTGGGTGAAGGAGATCAGTTGGGTCTTGCCGTCGAACTCGACTTCCTTCAGGCCCGGGCTGACTTTCGGCGCACCGTTGGGATAGGCCTCGGCCAGAGTCTTGAGCACCAGTTTGCTGTCCGGGTGGATCAGGATCTTGCCGTCGGCACTGACGATGAACGCGTGACCGTGGCCGCCGAAGTTCAGTGAGTTGATGATCGCGCTGACACTCGACAGATCAATGTCGGCGCCGGCCACACCGATCATCTGGCCCTGGCGCTGCACCGGCGTGGCCACGGTGATCACCAGTTTGCCCGACGAGGCGGCGATGTACGGTTCGGTGACGATGGTCTGTTGCGCAGCATTGGCTGCCTTGTACCAGCCACGGGCGCGCGGGTCGTAATCCGGCGCACGGTTGCCGGCCGGGACCGAGAACATCACGCCGTCGGCGCCGCCAAAGTAACTGAGCTGGAAGTTGCCGGTGTAGGCGGGCAGGTCGATGATGCGTTTCAGGCTGGCCGGAGTGTTGCCGTCGGCGACGACCTGTTGCGCCATCGATTGCAGCAACTGGATGCGGCTTTCCAGCCAGGTCTGGATGTTGCTGGTGGTCAGGCTGCCCAGTTCCTGCATCGACGCTTTGGTGCTGCTTTGCAGGGCTTCGCGCTGGCGATAGTCGTTGAACAAAATGAAACAGGCGAATGCAACGGCCACCACGAGGGCGGCAGCCAACAAGATCTTGTGGCTGAATTTCATGTTTCTGGTCATTAAGGGAGCTACCGCGAAGGGGCTGGTCAAGAAAGGGCGGCAATTTGCCACACTCTGGGGCTTTGCGCTGCTCTTATTTCGACCGCCGCGCGCCAAAGATTAGGCGCCTTTTGCGAAAGGCGACGAAATGCTCAACAGCTTTACAAACTGTCTGATTTATCGGCGAAAGCCGGACGAGCGGGTTAACAAATAGCCGGCCTGCCAGGGAACCAGACAGGGGTTTTCTCTTCTAAGCTTCTGGTTGGCGCCATGCCATCCCCCTTCCGCTCCAGGAGTTACACCATGTCGCTGCGATCTATCGCCCTGCTGTCGTTTTGCGTGCTGTTGGCTGCATGCAGCAAGGTCAATCAGGAAAACTATTCGAAGCTCTCGGCCGGCATGGCCAAGGCTGAAGTCGAGACGCTGCTCGGCAAGCCCACCGATTGCTCGGGCGCGCTCGGCATGTCCAGTTGCACCTGGGGCGACAAGAACAGCTTTATCAGCGTGCAGTACGCCGGTGACAAAGTGCTGATGTTTTCCGGCCAAGGCCTGAAGTAAACCGGGGCTCCGCGCCCACGGGAGAAAAACAATGAAGCGGTTATTGCTTGTCCTTTTGGCCGGCCTGGTATTGGCCGGCTGCGCCACGTCCGGTGAAGATCCGCTGGCGCCGAAGACGGTCAACAGTGTCAATCTCAAGCGTTACCAGGGCACCTGGTACGAACTGGCGCGTCTGCCGATGTATTTCCAGCGCAATTGCGCACAATCCGAAGCCCGATATTCCCTCAAGCCCGACGGCAATGTCGCGGTGTACAACCGCTGCCTGACGGCGGACTGGACGTGGGAAGAAGTCAAAGGCACGGCTTATCCACAGGTGCCGGGCAAGACCGACAAGTTGTGGGTCGAGTTCGATACCTGGTTCTCGCGTCTGATTCCGGGTGTGGCGAAGGGTCAGTACTGGGTGCTGTACGTCAGCGATGACTACAGGACCGCTCTCGTCGGCGACCCGAGTCGCCGCTATCTGTGGCTGTTGTCGCGCACGCCGACCGTCAACGGTGTAGTGCGTGAGGAACTGTTGAGCAAGGCGCGCCAGCAGGGTTACGACACCACGCGCCTGATCTGGCGTACGTCGGATCAGCAGATGGCCAAGACGTCCAACTGACTTCTCCTGTTCTGATCGTTCCCACGCAGAGCGTGGGAACGATCAGTAACAGAAGTTTGTGTCAGCCCAAAAGCTCTCGCAGGACCTGGGTAAAGGCGCGATTGCTGTCCTCCTCCCCGGCATGTCGCCCCTCGCGCACAACCCACTGACCGTTGACCAGCACATCGCGCACCTGACGGTCGCCACCGGCAAACAGCCAGCGATTGAGAATCCCGTCACCACTGGCCGTGGCCAGGTATGGATCGCTGCCATCGAGCACAATCCAGTCAGCCCGCTTGCCGACTTCCAGCGCACCGATCGGTTGGCCCAGCGCCTGAGCACCACCGTCGAGCGCCGCGTCATACAGCGTGCGCCCGACCATCGGCTGATCTGCGCCATACAAGCGGTTGCGCCGCTGATCGCGCAGGCGTTGGCCGTATTCCAGCCAACGCAATTCTTCCACCACGCTCAATGACACATGACTGTCTGAGCCGATGCCCATGCGCCCGCCCTGCGCGAGGAAATCCACCGCCGGGAAAATACCGTCGCCGAGGTTGGCCTCGGTGGTCAGGCACAGACCGGCGATGGCGCGGCTCCTGGCCATCAGCGTGACTTCTTCCGGATTGGCGTGGGTCGCGTGCACCAGGCACCAGCGCTGATCGACTTCGGTGTTTTCATACAGCCATTGCAGCGGGCGGCGACCGCTCCAGCTTAGGCAGTCGTCCACTTCTTTCTGTTGTTCGGCAATGTGGATGTGCACCGGGCATTGCTTGTCGCTGGCTGCCAGCACTTCGCTGATCTGCTGCGGGGTGACCGCGCGCAAAGAGTGGAAGCACAGGCCCAGCGACTGCGCCTTTTGCTGCGCGAGCAGGGGTTGCAGGCGCGATTGCAGTTTCAGGTAGTTTTCGGTGCTGTTGATGAAACGGCGCTGACCTTCGTTCGGCGTCTGGCCGCCAAAACCGCTGTGGCTGTAAAGCACAGGCAGCAATGTCAGGCCGATGCCGGCGGAACTGGCGGCCTGGCTGATGCGCAATGCCAGCTCGGCCGGGTCGGCGTACGGCTGGCCGTTGTTATCGTGGTGGACGTAATGGAATTCGGCGACCGAGGTGTAACCGGCCTTGAGCATTTCGATGTACAGCTGGCGGGCAATCACCCCGAGCTGGTCGGGGCTGATTTTTCCGACGAGCCGATACATCAGATCGCGCCAGGTCCAGAAACTGTCGTTGGGGTTGCCGGCCACTTCCGCCAGTCCCGCCATCGCTCGCTGGAACGCGTGGGAGTGCAGATTCGGCATCCCTGGCAGCAGCGGACCGCTCAGCCGTTGGGCGCCATCTGCGGTGGAATCGGCCTGGATTCGGGTCAACACGCCATCGGCGCTGACCTCGAGACGTACATTGTTGGCCCATCCGTTAGGCAGCAGCGCGCGTTCGGCAAAGAAGGCGGACATGGTTCGGCACCCCATCGTGTGTTATTTGTATATACATATACAGACGTTTGCCTGCCCGGTAAACTCCGGCAAGCTAGCAACTTTCATCCAATGAACAGGGATCCACCGTGCCGACTCCGCCTCCAGTCTCCCCGTTGGCCGCGAACATGGGCGACAGTCCGGCGCCCTTGTACGCCCGCGTCAAACAGATGATCACCCAACAGATCGACAGCGGTAACTGGCCGCCGCATTACCGCGTACCTTCGGAAAGCGAGCTGGTCAGCCAGTTGGGCTTCAGCCGCATGACCATCAACCGCGCGCTGCGGGAAATGACCGCCGACGGCCTGTTGGTGCGCATGCAAGGCGTCGGTACTTTCGTCGCCGAACCGAAGAGCCAGTCCGCGCTGTTCGAAGTGCACAACATCGCCGACGAAATCGCCTCCCGTGGCCATCGCCATACTTGCCAGGTGATCACCCTGGAAGAAGAGGCCGCCGGCTCCGAGCGCGCACTGGCGCTGGACATGCGCGAAGGGCAGAAGGTCTTTCACTCGCTGATCGTGCACTACGAAAACGACATTCCGGTGCAGATCGAAGACCGCTTCGTCAACGCGCTGGTCGCTCCGGAATACCTCAAGCAGGACTTCACCCTGCAAACGCCTTACGCCTATCTGAACCAGGTCGCGCCGCTGACCGAAGGCGAGCACGTGGTTGAAGCGATCCTCGCCGAAGCGTCCGAATGCAAATTGCTGCAGATCGAAAAAGGCGAGCCATGCCTGCTGATCCGCCGTCGTACCTGGTCGGGTCGTCAGCCGGTGACGGCGGCGCGCCTGATCCACCCCGGTTCCCGTCATCGTCTGGAAGGTCGGTTCCATAAATGAAAGAGTTGAAGGTTCTACGCGCCGAAGGCTACCCGCGCATGCCGTGGAAAAACGGCGGCGGCAGCACCGAGGAAATCACCCGTAACGCCGGCGCCGGCCTCGACGGTTTCGGCTGGCGTCTGTCGATTGCCGACATCGCCGAATCCGGCGGTTTCTCGACCTTCGCCGGTTACCAGCGGGTGATCACGGTATTGCAGGGCGACGGGATGTCCCTGTGTGTCGACGGCGACGATACCCGGCCGTTGTTACCCCTCGACCCGTTTGCCTTCAGCGGCGAGAGCCAGGTGTCCTGCACCTTGCTCGGCGGCGCGATCCGCGACTTCAACCTGATCTACTCGCCGCAGCGTTACAGCGCACGCCTGCAATGGCTGGACGGCGAACAGCGGTTTTTCAGTTCGGCGAGCACGGTGCTGGTCTTCAGCGTCAGTGAACGGCTGGAAGTCACGGTCGGTGGCGGCGCCTCGCAACTCGGCCGCCATGACTGCCTGCAACTGGACGGTAACACCGGTTTGACCGAGATTGCCGTCAATGCCGGTTGCTGCGTGATCGAACTGTCTGCGCGCTGATTCTCTCTACTGCTCGTTCGCGCCAGAGTGTGGGAACGATCTAACGATCAACGATCAAAAACCGCTGCTTTGAAAGCAGCGGTTTTTTTTCGTCCCGACGTTCCCGAAATGCGCACCAACTTGTTACCGAACGCCCCAGCGTGGCGCAAAGCCACGCTTTCGTAACAACCTGTCGCTGTCCTCAATCCACCCCGCGAAAAAATTCATGAACGCCGGAGCCCTTGATTCAGGCGCTCTGCAGACCTGTCCTGGATTTTTGTTGAACGGTCCTCCAACAAGTTGGCCGCTTGATTGCATATGCTTGTATGTACAAGTAAAGACGTATGCGTATGAGTCGATCGAGACTCTCCGCAGCGTCCACTGATTCGCTTGTCGCGCACTGAGGCGCACAGGCTGCTTGCCCACTGCCAGGGTTGGTTTGAATTGATCGCTGAGGAGTCTTTTTCGTGACTGACAACAAAACCACTACTTCTTCATTCACAAAGCATCGTGACGTCGAAATCCGCGCCGCCCGCGGCAACAAGCTGACCGCCAAGAGCTGGCTGACCGAAGCGCCGCTGCGCATGCTGATGAACAACCTCGACCCGGAAGTCGCCGAGAACCCGAAAGAGCTGGTGGTCTACGGTGGCATCGGCCGCGCCGCGCGTAACTGGGAGTGCTACGACAAGATCGTCGAGAGCCTGACCAACCTCAACGAAGACGAAACCCTGCTGGTGCAATCGGGCAAGCCGGTCGGCGTGTTCAAGACCCACAGCAACGCCCCGCGCGTGCTGATCGCCAACTCCAACCTGGTTCCGCACTGGGCGACCTGGGAACACTTCAACGAACTCGACGCCAAAGGCCTGGCCATGTACGGCCAGATGACCGCCGGCAGCTGGATCTACATCGGCAGCCAGGGCATCGTCCAGGGCACCTACGAAACCTTCGTTGAAGCCGGTCGCCAGCACTACAACGACAACCTCACCGGCAAGTGGGTACTGACCGCCGGCCTCGGCGGCATGGGCGGCGCGCAGCCACTGGCCGCAACCCTCGCCGGTGCCTGCTCGCTGAACATCGAATGCCAGCAGATCAGCATCGATTTCCGCCTCAAGACACGCTACGTCGACGAGCAGGCCAAAGACCTCGACGACGCGCTGGCCCGCATCGCCAAATACACCTCTGAAGGCAAGGCGGTTTCCATCGCCCTGTGCGGCAACGCCGCTGAAATCCTTCCGGAACTGGTCAAGCGCGGCGTGCGCCCGGACATGGTCACCGACCAGACCAGCGCCCACGATCCGCTCAACGGTTATCTGCCGGCCGGCTGGACCTGGGACGAATACCGCGCCCGCGCCAAGACCGAGCCAGCCGCTGTGGTCAAGGCCGCCAAGCAATCGATGGCCGTTCACGTCAAAGCCATGCTCGACTTCCAGAAAATGGGCGTGCCAACCTTCGACTACGGCAACAACATCCGTCAGATGGCTCAGGAAGAAGGCGTCGAAAACGCATTCGATTTCCCGGGCTTCGTTCCGGCCTACATCCGTCCGCTGTTCTGCCGTGGCATCGGCCCGTTCCGCTGGGCTGCACTGTCGGGTGATCCGCAGGACATCTACAAGACCGACGCCAAAGTCAAAGAACTGATCCCGGACGACGCCCACCTGCACAACTGGCTGGACATGGCCCGCGAGCGCATCAGCTTCCAGGGTCTGCCGGCGCGTATCTGCTGGGTCGGCCTGGGCCTGCGCGCCAAGCTCGGTCTGGCGTTCAACGAAATGGTGCGCAGCGGCGAGCTGTCGGCACCGATCGTGATCGGTCGCGACCACCTCGACTCCGGCTCGGTCTCCAGCCCGAACCGTGAAACCGAATCGATGCAGGACGGCTCCGATGCCGTCTCCGACTGGCCGCTGCTCAACGCGCTGCTGAACACCGCGAGCGGTGCGACCTGGGTGTCCCTGCACCACGGCGGCGGCGTCGGCATGGGCTTCTCCCAGCACTCGGGCATGGTGATTGTCTGCGACGGTACCGACGAAGCGGCCGAGCGTATCGCTCGCGTTCTGCACAACGACCCGGGCACCGGTGTCATGCGTCACGCCGATGCCGGTTACCAGATCGCCATCGACTGCGCCAGGGAACAAGGGCTGAACCTGCCGATGATCACCGGCAAATAAAGGGCTTTGGCTTTGTGTGGGAGCGAGCTTGCTCGCGAAGAGGCCGGCACATTCAGTATCTGTGCTGACTGACAAATCGCTTTCGTCGGATCGCCGCCCGGAGCAAGCTCGCTCCCACAGAAAAGCTGCCCTACAGAAGCTTAGTGAACAATCAAAACAATCCACAGAGGTTGAATCATGGCAGGCAACACCGATCGTGCAGGCAGTAAACCGTTGATCGAAAGGCGTTCGATCGACTACATCCCGGAAGCGGAAAGACACGGTCGTCTGTTCAGTCAGTTCACCCTGTGGATGGGTGCCAACCTGCAAATCACCGCGATTGTCACCGGGGCCCTGGCCGTGGTGCTGGGCGGCGATGTGTTCTGGTCGTTGATCGGTCTGCTGATCGGTCAACTGCTGGGCGGAGGGGTGATGGCGCTGCACGCGGCACAGGGGCCGAAGCTTGGCCTGCCGCAGATGATCTCCAGCCGGGTGCAATTCGGCGTCTACGGCGCGGCGATCCCGATCGTGCTGGTGTGCCTGATGTATCTGGGCTTCACCGCCACCGGAACCGTGCTATCGGGTCAGGCGCTGGGCCAGTTGTTCGGGGTCAGCGACACCGTCGGCATCCTGCTGTTCGCCAGCGTCATCGTGGTGGTCACGGTGCTCGGCTATCGGGTGATTCACTGGATCGGCCGGATCGCCAGCGCCATTGGTGTGATCGCTTTCGTGTACCTGTTCAGCCGTCTGATGAGTCAGGTGGACGTCGGCGCACTTCTTGAAATCCGTCACTTCAGCTGGAGCAGTTTCCTGCTGGCGGTGTCGCTTGCGGCCTCCTGGCAGATCGCTTTCGGCCCGTACGTGGCGGACTACTCGCGCTACCTGCCGAGCAAGGTGTCTTCGGTGAAAACCTTTTTCGCCGCCGGTGCCGGTTCGGTGATCGGCGCGCAGGTGGCGATGATCCTCGGTGTGTTCGCAGCCGCTTCGGCCAACGGGCAATTCGCCGGGCATGAAGTCGCTTACATCGTCGGTCTGGGCGGGACCGGTGCCACTGCCGCGCTGCTGTATTTCAGCATCGCGTTCGGCAAGGTCACCATCTCCACCCTGAACTCCTACGGCAGCTTCATGTGCATCGCGACCATCATCAGCGGCTTCCGTGGCCACCTGACGGTCACCCGGATGCAGCGCCTGGTGTTCGTGCTGGTGATCGTCGGCGCAGCGACCCTGATTGCGCTGCTCGGCCAGCATTCGTTCCTCGGTGCGTTCAAGTCCTTCATCCTGTTCCTGCTGGCGTTCTTCACGCCGTGGAGTGCGATCAACCTGGTGGACTACTACTGCATCACCCGCGAGCGCTACGACGTACCGGCGCTGGCGGATCCGAACGGTCGCTATGGCCGCTGGAACATCCTCGGTATCAGCGTTTATGTGTTCGGGGTGCTGGTGCAACTGCCGTTCATTTCCACCAAGTTCTATACCGGTCCATTGGTAGCGGCCCTGGGGGATGTGGATATTTCCTGGATCATCGGTCTCGTGCTGCCCGCAGCGCTGTACTACGTCTGCGCGAAAAAATGGCACGGCACCGTACCCGATCGACTGATTCTGCCCGTCGAGCAGAACAGCGTTGTACAACCTAAAACAAGCGGGGCCGGTCGCGCTGCGGCGCAGGCCTGATTTGGACGTGGACAGGGCTGGATGCCTCTTGACTGCCGTAAGCCAATTCATGATTAGGAGCGTCACAACAATGAAATCGAACAAGACCCTGCTGACCACATTGCTTTCCATGGGCCTGCTGGCCAGCGCTGGCGCGACACAGGCCGCCGGCTGGTGCGAGTCCGGCAAACCGGTGAAATTCGCCGGCCTGAACTGGGAAAGCGGCATGCTGCTGACCGACGTTCTGCAGGTGGTGCTGGAGAAAGGTTACGACTGCAAGACCGACAGCCTGCCGGGCAACTCCATCACCATGGAAAACGCCCTGAGCAGCAACGACATCCAGATCTTTGCCGAAGAATGGGTCGGCCGCAGCGAGGTCTGGAACAAGGCCGAGAAGGCCGGCAAGGTCGTCGGTGTCGGCGCCCCGGTGGTCGGTGCAGTGGAAGGCTGGTACGTGCCGCGCTACGTGATCGAAGGCGATGCCAAGCGCAAGCTGGAAGCCAAGGCGCCGGACCTGAAAAACATCGCCGACCTGGGCAAATACGCCGCCGTCTTCAAGGACGCCGAAGAGCCTTCCAAAGGCCGCTTCTACAACTGCCCGGCCGGCTGGACCTGCGAGCTGGACAACAGCGAAATGCTGAAAAGCTACGGCCTGGAAAACAGCTACACCAACTTCCGCCCGGGCACCGGCCCGGCGCTGGATGCGGCCGTGCTGTCGAGCTACAAGCGTGGCGAGCCGATCCTGTTCTACTACTGGACACCAACCCCGCTGATGGGGCAGATCGACGCGGTGAAACTGGAAGAAAAACCGGGCGTCGACAAGACCGTGACCATCAAGGTTGGCCTGTCCAAGACCTTCCATGACGAAGCCCCGGAACTGGTGGCCGTGCTGGAAAAGGTCAACCTGCCGATCGACCTGCTGAACCAGAATCTGGGCCGCATGGCGAAGGAACGTATCGAGTCGCCAAAACTGGCGAAAATCTTCCTCAAGGAACATCCTGAGGTCTGGCATGCGTGGGTGAGTGAAGACGCTGCCAAGAAAATCGACGCGGCGCTGTAGGTCGAATTCCTCCCGGCCAACCGAGAGGCGGGCCGGGGTATTCGCCGCAATCGCTTGATTGAGTTTCCTGATTGAGAGCCGCTTATGTTTCCCGAAAGCTTTACCTTTTCCATCGCCGACTGGGTCAACGGTTGGGTCGATGCGCTGGTCACCAACTACGGCGATGTGTTCCGCCATATCTCCGACACCCTGCTGTGGGCCATCGTCAATCTTGAAGGCCTGCTGCGCGCCGCGCCGTGGTGGTTGATGCTGGCCATCGTCGGTGTCGTGGCCTGGCACGCAACGCGCAAAGCCGTGACCACCGCCGTGATCGTCGGTCTGTTGTTCCTGGTCGGCGCTGTCGGTCTGTGGGACAAGTTGATGCAGACCCTCGCGCTGATGATGGTGGCGACGGTCATTTCGGTGCTGATCGGCGTACCGCTGGGGATTCTCTCGGCGCGCAGCAATCGCCTGCGTTCGGTGCTGATGCCGCTGCTCGACATCATGCAGACCATGCCCAGCTTCGTGTACCTGATTCCGGTGCTGATGCTGTTCGGCCTGGGCAAGGTGCCGGCGATTTTCGCCACCGTGATCTACGCCGCGCCACCGCTGATCCGCCTGACCGATCTGGGCATCCGCCAGGTCGACGGCGAAGTGATGGAAGCCATCAACGCCTTCGGCGCCAACCGCTGGCAGCAACTGTTCGGCGTGCAACTGCCGCTGGCCCTGCCGAGCATCATGGCCGGGATCAACCAGACCACCATGATGGCCCTGTCGATGGTGGTGATTGCCTCGATGATCGGCGCCCGTGGCCTGGGTGAAGACGTGCTGGTGGGCATTCAGACCCTCAACGTCGGACGCGGCCTGGAAGCCGGTCTGGCGATCGTGATTCTCGCAGTGGTCATCGACCGCATTACCCAGGCTTATGGTCGGCCACGGCATGAGGTGAGCAAATGAGCAACGCAACCGTGAGCAAGATCGAAGTCAAAAACGTCTTCAAGATTTTCGGCAACCGTGCCTCGGACGCTCTGGCGATGGTCGGCCAGGGCAAGACCAAGGATCAGGTGCTGAACGAAACCGGTTGCGTGGTCGGGGTCAATGACTTGTCCCTGAGCATCGGCACCGGCGAGATCTTCGTGATCATGGGCCTGTCCGGCTCCGGCAAATCGACGCTGGTGCGCCACTTCAACCGCCTGATCGACCCGACCAGCGGCGTGATCCTGGTGGACGGCGTGGACATCCTGCAATACGACATGGAAGCGCTGCGCGAATTTCGCCGGCACAAGATCAGCATGGTGTTCCAGAGCTTCGGCCTGCTGCCGCACAAGACCGTCCTCGACAACGTTGCCTACGGCCTGAAAGTGCGCGGCGAGAGCAAGCAGCTGTGCGCCGAACGCGCGCTGCACTGGATCAACACCGTGGGCCTCAAGGGCTACGAAAACAAATACCCGCACCAGCTCTCCGGCGGCATGCGCCAACGTGTGGGCCTGGCTCGCGCCCTGGCGGCGGACACCGACATCATCCTGATGGACGAAGCGTTCAGTGCACTCGATCCGCTGATCCGCGCCGAGATGCAGGACCAGTTGCTGGAGCTGCAAAAGACCCTGCACAAGACCATCGTCTTCATCACCCACGACCTCGACGAGGCCGTGCGCATCGGTAACCGCATCGCGATTCTCAAGGACGGCCGCCTGATCCAGGTCGGCACGCCGAAAGAGATCCTGCATTCGCCGGCGGACGAATATGTCGACCGGTTCGTGCAGCGCCGGGCGGCGGTGGTTTAAAGGTTTTACGGCAGGCTCGTTCCCACGTCGAGGCGTCGAACCGTCTGCGTGGGAATGCATACCGTGACGCTCCGCGTCACCATTGCGCAGGACTCCAGTCTTGCGTTGAGAGCGGGACGCGGAGCGTCCCAAGCGGCATTCCCACGCAGAGCATGGGAACGATCAAGTCCAAGAGGTTTTAGATGTCCCAGGCTGAAAAAATCGTTATCGCCGACGCTCCGATGCGTTGGCAGGATGTGGTCGCAGTCGCCCGTCACGGCGCGCAGCTCGAGCTGTCGGCGCAGACCTGGGCGCGCATTGAAAACGCACAGGGCATCGTCCAGCGCATCGTTGCCAGCGGCGAGCGCGCCTATGGCGTGAACACCGGTCTCGGTGCGCTGTGCAACGTTTCGCTGAAAGACGAACAGCTCAGCCAGCTGTCGCGCAACACCTTGCTCAGCCATGCCTGCGGCGTCGGCCCGGTACTGACCGATGAGCAGACGCGCGCGATCATGTGCTCGGCGATCCGCAACTACAGCCACGGCAAATCCGGTATTCATCGCCGGGTGGTCGAGGCGTTGCTGGCGCTGCTCAATCGCGGCATCACCCCGCAAGTGCCGTCCCAAGGTTCGGTGGGTTACCTGACCCACATGGCGCACATAGGTATCGCGCTGCTGGGTGTGGGTAATGTCAGCTATCGCGGGCACGTGATTTCCGCGCAGCAGGCGCTGGCCGAAGAAGGCCTGCAACCGGTGCAACTCGGGGCGAAGGACGGTTTGTGCCTGGTCAACGGCACGCCGTGCATGACCGGTCTCGGTTGCCTGGCGATTGCCGATGCCACGCGTCTGGTGCAATGGGCCGACGTGGTCGGCGCCATGAGTTTTGAAGCGCAGCGCGGTCAGATCACCGCGTTCGACGCCGAGATCATCGCGCTCAAGCCACACCCGGGCATGCAACAGGTCGGCGTCAATCTGCGTGCGCTGCTCGATGGCAGTGAAGTGATTGCGTCGAGCAAAGGCATTCGCACTCAGGATGCGCTGAGTATCCGCTCGATCCCGCAGGTGCACGGCGCCGCTCGCGATCAACTGCAACACGCGATCAAACAGATCGAAACCGAACTCAACGGCTGCACCGACAACCCGTTGCTGCTGGGCACGCCGGACGACTTCCGGGTGATGTCCCAGGCCAACCCGCACGGACAGTCGGTGGCGCTGGCGGCGGATTTGCTGGCGATCGCGATGGCCGAAATCGGCTCGATTGCCGAGCGGCGTCTGGATCGCCTGATCAACCCGCACGTCAGCGGTCTGCCGGCGTTTCTGGTGGCCAATCCGGGGGTGAACTCCGGGATGATGATCGTGCAATACGTCGCCGCGTCGCTGTGCGCGGAAAACCGCCAGTTGGCGCAACCGGCGGTGCTCGACAACTACGTCACTTCGGGTTTGCAGGAAGACCACCTGAGCATGGGCACCAACGCCGCGCTGAAGCTGCATCGCGCACTGGAAAACTGCACGCAGATCCTCGCCATCGAATACCTGTTGGCGGCTCAGGCCTTTGAATTCCTCAAGGAACAACGCTTCGGCGCCGGCACCGATGTGGCATGGCGACTGCTGCGCGAGAAGGTTCCGGCCTACGATCAGGACCGTTGGCTGGCGCCGGATATCGCCGCTGCCGCGAGCGTGTTGAAAGACCCGGAATTGCTGCACCACGTACTGCCGAATTTGCACTGACAATTACCCATACCAGCGTGCCAAGGCGCGGATCGTCCAAAAGACGAGAGGCGACGGATAACGGAATGCTCCGGAGCGACTGGTAGTTAATAACAATCTCTCAAAAGGAGCATTTAAATGACTGCGCTGAACCTGATCCCCGGCCAACTGAGCCTGGCCCAACTGCGTGATGTCTATCAGCAACCGGTCAAGCTGACTCTCGACAACAGCGCCTCGGCCCAGATCGAAGCCAGCGTCGCCTGCGTCGAGCAGATCCTCGCCGAGAACCGCACCGCCTACGGCATCAACACCGGTTTCGGCCTGCTGGCTTCGACCCGCATCGCCAGCGAAGACCTGGAAAACCTGCAGCGTTCGCTGGTGTTGTCACACGCCGCCGGCGTCGGCCAGCCGATCAGCGATGAGCTGGTACGTCTGATCATGGTGCTCAAGGTCAACAGCCTGAGCCGTGGTTTCTCCGGCATCCGTCGCGTGGTGATCGATGCGCTGATCGCGCTGATCAACGCCGAGGTTTACCCGCATATTCCGTTGAAAGGTTCGGTTGGTGCCTCCGGTGACCTCGCGCCATTGGCGCACATGTCGCTGGTGTTGCTGGGCGAGGGCAAGGCTCGCTACAAGGGCGAGTGGATGGACGCGACCGAGGCGCTGAAAGTCGCCGGTCTGACCCCGCTGACGCTGGCGGCGAAGGAAGGTCTGGCGTTGCTCAATGGCACTCAGGTTTCCACCGCATTCGCTTTGCGTGGTCTGTTCGAAGGTGAAGACCTGTTCGCCGGTGCGCTGGCGCTGGGCGGCCTTACAGTTGAAGCGGTGCTCGGTTCGCGTTCGCCGTTCGACGCCCGCATCCACGCCGCCCGAGGCCAGAAAGGCCAGATCGACACCGCCGCCGCTTATCGCGATCTGCTCGGCGAGCGCAGCGAAGTGTCCGATTCGCACCAGAACTGCGAAAAGGTTCAGGATCCGTACTCGCTGCGCTGCCAGCCGCAAGTCATGGGCGCCTGCCTGACCCAGTTCCGTCAGGCTGCCGAGGTGCTGGTCATCGAAGCCAACGCCGTGTCCGACAACCCGTTGGTGTTCGCGGCCGAAGGCGACGTGATTTCCGGCGGCAACTTCCACGCCGAACCAGTCGCCATGGCCGCTGACAACATGGCCCTGGCCATCGCCGAAATCGGTTCCCTGAGCGAGCGTCGCATCTCGTTGATGATGGACAAGCACATGTCGCAACTGCCGCCGTTTCTGGTGGCCAATGGTGGTGTGAACTCCGGCTTCATGATCGCCCAGGTGACCGCTGCGGCCCTGGCCAGTGAAAACAAGGCGTTGTCCCATCCGCACTCGGTGGACAGCCTGCCGACTTCTGCCAACCAGGAAGACCACGTTTCAATGGCTCCGGCCGCCGGCAAGCGCCTGTGGGAAATGGCCGAGAACACGCGCGGGATTCTCGCGGTGGAATGGCTGGCGGCGGTGCAGGGGCTGGACCTGCGCAATGGTCTGAAGACCTCGGCCAAACTGGAGCAGGCCCGAGGGATTCTGCGTCGCGAAGTGCCGTTCTACGAGAAGGACCGCTTCTTCGCGCCGGACATCAATGCGGCGACTGAACTGCTGGCATCGCGGGTTCTGACCGAACTGGTTCCGGCGAAACTGCTGCCGAGCCTTTAACCCCACCACTGATCGTTCCCACGTCGAGGCGTCGAACCGTCCGCGTGGGAACGATCACAAGACGAGGACTTGGGATGAAAACCCTCTGGCAACACTGCCACGTCGCGACCATGGCGCAAGGCGTCTACTCGATCATCAAGGATGCGGCCATCGTGACGTCCGGTGCGCTCATCGAGTGGATCGGCCCGCGCAGCCAATTGCCGTCCGGCGAATACCCGGCGGTCAATGACCTGCAAGGCGCGTGGGTCACCCCCGGCCTGATCGACTGCCACACCCACACCGTGTTCGGCGGCAACCGCAGCGGCGAATTCGAGAAACGCCTGCAAGGCGTTAGCTACGCCGAGATCGCAGCGGCCGGTGGCGGCATCGCCAGCACCGTGCGCGCCACCCGTGAAGCTTCGGAAGACGAGCTGTTCGCCAGCGCCGCCAAACGCCTGAAAAGCCTGATGCGCGACGGCGTGACCACGGTCGAAATGAAATCCGGCTACGGTCTCGATCTGGCCAGCGAGCGCAAGATTTTGCGGGTCATCCGTCGCCTCGCCGCCGAACTGCCGATCAGCGTGCGCAGCACCTGCCTGGCCGCTCACGCCTTGTCGCCGGAATACAAGGATCGCGCTGACGATTACATCGATCACATCTGCGCCGAAATGCTCCCGGCGCTGGCCGCCGAAGGCCTGGTGGATGCGGTGGATGCGTTCTGCGAATACCTGGCGTTCTCCCCGGAGCAGGTCGAGCGGGTGTTCATCACCGCGCAAAAGCTCGGTCTGCCGGTGAAGCTGCACGCCGAGCAATTGTCGTCGCTGCACGGCTCAAGTCTGGCCGCGCGCTATCACGCGTTGTCCGCCGATCACCTGGAGTTCATGGACGAAGCCGACGCCATTGCCATGGCCAAGTCCGATACTGTCGCGGTGTTGTTGCCGGGCGCGTTCTACTTCCTGCGTGAAACCCAGTTGCCGCCGATGGAAGCCCTGCGTAAACACAAGGTGAAAATCGCCATCGCCAGCGACCTCAATCCCGGCACTTCGCCGGCGCTGTCATTGCGCCTGATGCTGAACATGGCCTGCACCTGCTTCCGCATGACCCCGGAAGAAGCCCTGGCCGGCGCCACGATTCACGCGGCGCAAGCCCTGGGCATGGCCGAGACCCACGGTTCGCTGGAGGTTGGGAAGGTCGCGGATTTTGTCGCCTGGCAGATCGACCGCCCGGCGGATCTGGCGTACTGGCTGGGTGGCGAACTGGACAAACGCGTCGTGCGTCACGGCGTTGAATCAAGTCTGTAGGAGAGCGGTTGTGGATAAGGTTCTGAACTTCAAACAAGGTCGCGTACCGCTGCTGATCAGCATGCCCCACGCCGGTGTGCGCCTGACCCCGGCGGTCGAGGCCGGGTTGATCCCGGACGCGAAAAGCCTGCCGGACACCGACTGGCACATTCCGCAGCTTTACGATTTCGCCGCCGAACTGGGCGCCAGCACGCTGGCTGCCGAGTATTCGCGGTTCGTCATCGACCTGAACCGGCCATCCGACGACAAACCGCTGTACGCCGGCGCCACCACCGGTCTGTATCCGGCGACGCTGTTCGATGGCATTGCGTTGTTCAAGGAAGGCAAGGAGCCGTCGAAAGAAGAACGTGCGACGTATCTGGAGCAGATCTGGACGCCGTATCACCGCACCTTGCAGCAAGAGCTGGCGCGGCTGAAGGCCGAATTCGGTTACGCGCTGCTGTTCGATGCACACTCGATCCGCTCGATCATCCCGCACCTGTTCGACGGCAAACTGCCGGACTTCAACCTCGGCACCTTCAATGGCGCCAGCTGCGATCCACAACTGGCCACGCAACTGGAAGCGATCTGCGCCCGCCACGACGCTTACACCCATGTGCTGAACGGACGCTTCAAGGGCGGCCACATCACCCGTCACTACGGCAACCCGGCCGATGACATCCACGCCGTGCAACTGGAACTGGGCCAGTGCACCTATATGGAAGAGTTCGAACCGTTCCGCTACCGCGCCGATCTGGCGGAGCCGACGCGGGTGGTGTTGAAGGAGTTGCTGCAGGGGCTGCTCGCCTGGGGCAAAAAACACTACAACTGAGTCTGCTCTGATCGTTCCCACGCTCTGCGTGGGAATGCAGCCCGTGACGCTCCGCGTCACTGGACGCGGAGCGTCCCTTGAGGCATTCCCACGCGGAGCGTGGGAACGATCTGCAGTGAGTGAGCGGTCTGGGGGCGCAGCCAAACAGTCGCCACTGTGCAAATCCCGGTCGCCACAGTTCGTTTTTCCGTCTCGTCTGCTGCGTAATGTTTCGGCCACGGTGCAAGAAGACACCGATCCGAACAATAACCCGCTGCCGCACGAGACGATCCCACATGAAAAAACTGTTCATTCGTTGTGCGTTAATCCTCACCAGCAGTGCGCTGCTCAGCGCCGGCGCCATGGCTTCCGACGATGCTTCCTGCAAAACCGTGCGCATGGGCGTGGTCAACTGGACCGACGTGATCGCCACCAGCGGCATGGCCGACGTGCTGCTCAACAGCCTCGGTTATGAAAGCAAGCAGACCAGTGCGGTGCAGCAAATCATCTTCGCCGGCATCCGCGACAAGCGTCTGGATATCTTCCTCGGCTACTGGAAACCGGCGATGGACAAGAACATCGCGCCGTTTCTCGCCGCCAATCAGGTCAAGGTCATGGACAAGCCAAGTCTGGCGGACGCCCAGGCGACGCTGGCCGTGCCGGACTACGTCGCGGCGGCCGGGCTGAAAACCTTCGGCGACATCGCGAAATTCAAGGATCAGCTCGGCGGCAAGATCTACGGCATCGAGCCCGGCAGCGGCGCCAACACCACGATCAAGACCATGATCGAAACCAACCACTTCGGCCTGAAGGATTTCAAGATCATCGAATCCGGTGAGGCCGGCATGCTCGCTGCCGTGCAACGAGCGGTGAACCGCAAGGAATTCGTGGTGTTCGTCGGCTGGACCCCACATCCGATGAACATCAACATGAAGATCACCTACCTGACCGGCAGCGAAGACGTCTACGGTCCAAACGAGGGCGCCGCCACCGTCTCCACCGTCACCGCGCCGGACTACGCCGAGCGCTGCCCGAACGTCCATCGACTGCTGGAAAACCTGACCTTCACTGCGGCTCAGGAAAGCCAGTTGATGGTGCCGATCATGGAGCGCAAGACACCGCAGGAAGTGGCCAGGACCTGGCTGCGTGAGCATCCCGAAGACCTGCAACGCTGGCTGGCGGGGGTCAGCAGTTTCGATGGCAAGGATGGCGTGGCCACGGTTCAGGCCAGCCTGAAAAACTGATGGGCACTTATCCACTCTCGCCGTCGATGGCGGCGTTCGTCGCCAGGACCGAAGGCTTTGCCAGCGATGACAGCAGCCTCGGCGGGTTGCGCAAATCCTATGATGAGATGTGCCGCGCCTTCACGCCGGAACGGCCGGCGGGGCTGGAGGTGGTGGATTTCCAGTTGAGCGGGGTGGCGGTGCGTTCGTATCGCCCGCCCGTCCAGCCACCGGCCAGTGGCTGGCCGTGTGTGTTGTACCTGCACGGCGGCGGTTGGGTGGTCGGCGGGCTGGATTCCCACGATTTCATCTGCTGCGAGCTGGCCATGGCGCTCGGGGCGATGGTGGTCGCGGTGGATTATCGGCTGGCGCCGGAGCATCCGTTCCCGGCCGGTTTCGAGGATTGTCTGAGCGTCTGGCGCGCATTGCGCAGCGGGCCGTTCTGGTTCGATCCCGGACGGATGCTGGTGGCGGGCGACAGCGCCGGGGGCAATCTGGCGTCGGCGTTGTGCCTGGCGCTGCGCGATGCCGGCGAGCCGCTGCCGGGCGCGCAGGTCTTGATCTATCCGGGGCTGGGTGGCGACGAGCAGTTACCGTCTCGCAGCGAATGCGCCGATGGGCCGTTGCTCGCCAGCAGCGATGTCGATTGCTATCACGCCTTGTACCTGCGCGGCACCGCGCAGCCGAACGCTTATGCGATGCCGTTGCTGGCCGAGGACTTCGGTAGGTTGCCCCCGGCCTGGATCGCGGTGGCGCAGTTCGATCCGCTGCGTGACGACGGCGTGTGCTACGCCGAACGGCTGAACGCGGCGGGCGTCGACGCGACGCTGTACTACGGCGAAGGGCTGGTTCACGGCTGCCTGCGAGCGCGGCATCAGGTCGCCGAGGTCGATCGTCTCTTCGAGAACCTGCTGGGGTTCATGGCTGACAAATTGTGACAGCGCGCGGGCATGCTCATTGACGTAAATCGGGTTTATGATGCCGGACGGCAGAATAATAGAAGTCCCCCCAGGGATGACCTCGACCCCTTACGGAGCGCGCAATGCAGACTTTGTTTCCGCAGATCAAACCTCACGCACGGCACGATCTGGCCGTCGATGACACCCATACGCTGTACGTCGACGAAAGCGGTTCACCGGAAGGCTTGCCGGTGGTGTTCATCCACGGAGGTCCCGGCGCCGGGTGCGACGCCCAGAGTCGCCGCTACTTCGATCCGAACCTGTATCGCATTGTCACCTTCGACCAGCGCGGCTGCGGTCGCTCCACGCCCCACGCCAGCCTGGAAAACAACACCACCTGGGATCTGGTCGAAGACCTTGAGCGCATTCGCAAACACCTGGGCATTGATAAATGGGTGCTGTTCGGCGGTTCCTGGGGTTCGACCCTGGCGCTGGCCTACGCGCAGACTCACCCGGAGCGCGTGCATGGTCTGATCCTGCGCGGGATTTTTCTCTGCCGTCCGCAGGAAATCGAATGGTTCTACCAGGCCGGTGCCAGCCGTCTGTTCCCCGATTACTGGCAGGACTACCTCGCACCGATCCCGTTGGACGAGCGCGATGACCTGCTCAGCGCTTTCCACAAGCGCCTGACCGGCAACGACCAGATCGCCCAGATGCACGCGGCCAAGGCCTGGTCGACCTGGGAAGGGCGCACCGCGACCCTGCGCCCGAATCCGCTGGTGGTCGACCGTTTCTCCGAGCCGCAGCGCGCGCTGTCGATCGCGCGGATCGAATGCCACTACTTCACCAACAATGCGTTTCTTGAACCAGACCAGTTGATTCGCGACATGGGCAAGATTGCTCATCTGCCGGGCGTGATCATCCATGGTCGCTACGACGTGATCTGCCCGCTCGACAACGCCTGGGAACTGCATCAGGCCTGGCCGAACAGTGAGCTGCAGGTGATCCGCGACGCCGGCCACGCCGCGTCCGAACCGGGCATCACCGATGCACTGGTGCGCGCCGCCAGCAAAATGGCCCGGCGTCTGCTTGACCTGCCGCCTGAAGAAGCATGAAAGGTCTGCTGCAGCGCGTGAAAGGCGCGCGGGTCGAAGTGGCGGGCGAGGTGGTTGGCAGTGTCGATCAGGGGTTATTGGTGCTGGTGGCGGTCGAACCCGACGACACGCCGGCCAGCGCCGACAAACTTCTGCATAAGCTGCTTAACTATCGAGTGTTCAGTGACGCCGAGGGCAAGATGAATTTGTCCCTGACGGATGTGGGCGGCGGGTTGCTGCTGGTCTCTCAGTTCACCCTCGCCGCCGACACCAAAAGCGGGTTGCGCCCGAGTTTCTCGACCGCCGCCCCTCCGGCGTTGGGCGAGGAGTTATTCGACTATCTATTAAGCAAAGCGAAACAGATGCATGGCACAGTGGCATCAGGTAGATTCGGCGCGGATATGCAGGTGCACCTGGTCAACGATGGCCCGGTCACCTTCCTGTTACAGACATGAAAGCGCTTGAAACATCTTTTTAAGGGCTTTTCGACTGAAAACAGGGAATTTTCGCGATAAATACTTTGTTACCCCTGATGCGTTGTCACGCGGGCTACTAGATAATCGCGCGCTACGGGGATCAGCGTTCGTTGGTCCATTTTGACTTAGGTAGAGACTTGTCCGGATCCGATTGGGGAATCATTTTGACCCAGCGGAGTCGGAACAATGCTCGCCAACTTGGCAAGGGTGCCCTGAAAGGTCGGTTTTTTTGTACCGAATCCCTCACAGGCACTTCATCTGGCCGTTGGTTTATTGATCTGTTTTCGGCGAGGGTTGCTCGTGATTGTTAGTCCCTGTAATGCAGCAAAATTGTCTGCCAAACGCTTGCGCAGCGCTCTGGTAGCGGGCTCGGCAGTACTCTGCCTGCTCAGCGCCGGCCAGCTTTGGGCATTCAATCTTGACGATGTGTCGGCCAAGGCCAAAGAGCTGGCCGGGCAGAAGTTCGAAGCCCCGCGCAGCAACCTGCCAAACGAATTCCGTGAGATGAAATTCGCGGACTATCAGAAGATCCGTTTCCGCACCGAAAAAGCCGAATGGGCCGACCAGAAGACCCCGTTCAAGCTGTCCTTCTATCATCAGGGCATGCACTTCGATACGCCGGTGAAAATCAACGAAATCACCGCGAACACCGTCGAAGAGATCAAATACGATCCGAGCCGTTTCGATTTCGGCGACCTGCAGTTCGATCCGAAGGCTACCGAACAACTGGGCTACGCCGGTTTCCGTGTGCTGTACCCGATCAACAAGGCTGACAAGCAAGACGAAATCATGACCATGCTGGGCGCGAGCTACTTCCGCGTCGTCGGCAAGGGTCACACCTACGGCCTGTCGGCCCGTGGCCTTGCGATCGATACCGCTCTGCCGTCCGGCGAAGAATTCCCGCGTTTTCGCGAGTTCTGGATTCAGCAGCCGAAGCCGGGCGACAAGCACCTGGTGATCTTCGCCCTGCTGGACTCGCCGCGTGCGACCGGCGCCTACCGTCTGATCCTGCGTCCGGGCAGCGACACGATCGTCGACGTCAAGGGCCAGATGTACCTGCGTGACAAGGTCGGCAAGCTTGGCATTGCGCCGCTGACCAGCATGTTCCTGTTCGGCGCCAACCAGCCGTCGAAAGTGCTCAACTACCGTCGTGAGCTGCACGACTCCAGCGGTCTGTCGATCCATGCCGGCAATGGCGAGTGGATCTGGCGTCCGCTGAACAACCCGAAACACCTAGCCGTGAGCAACTTCAGCGTCGAGAACCCGCGTGGTTTCGGTCTGCTGCAACGTGGCCGTGATTTCAGCCACTACGAAGACCTCGACGACCGCTACGACAAGCGCCCAAGCGCCTGGATCGAGCCGAAGGGCGACTGGGGCAAAGGCACCGTCGATCTGGTCGAGATCCCGACCGCCGACGAAACCAACGACAACATCGTTGCGTTCTGGAGCCCGGAAAAACTGCCGGAGCCGGGCCAGCCGCTGGACTTCGCCTACCGCATGCACTGGACCATCGACGAAGCCGCGCTGCACGCGCCGGACAGCGCCTGGGTCAACCAGACCCTGCGCTCCACGGGTGACGTCAAGCAATCGAACCTGATCCGTCAGCCGGATGGCAGCGTTGCCTACCTGATCGACTTCGAAGGCCCGTCCCTGGCCGCTTTGGCCCCGGATGCGGACGTTCGCAGCCAGGTCAGCGTCGGCGACAACGCCGAACTGGTCGAGAACAGCGTGCGCTACAACCCGGAAACCAAGGGCTGGCGCCTGACCCTGCGGATGAAGATCAAGGACCCGAGCAAGTCCACCGAGATGCGCGCAGCACTGGTGCAGCCAGTGGTTACCGCTGATCTGGCCAAGTCTTCGGTGCCGACGTCCAATTCGTCGGTGGCCAAGGCCGACAAGGTTGCCGCCAAGCAACAAGAGAAAGCCGACAAGGAAGCCAAGGCCGCCGAGGCCAAACAGGCCGACGCCAAGCCGGTTGCAGATGCCAAGGACAAGGCCAACAAAGACGCCAAGCAGCCAGCCGCTGCGGACGCGGCCCCAGCCACACCGGAATCGGCACCGACTGAAGAAGTCCTGACCGAGACCTGGAGCTATCAGTTGCCTGCCGATGAGTAACTCTCAAGTACAGCCAGAGACTCTGTCCGAGTACCTGGCGCATCTGCCGATGACCGACGAGCAGCGCGCGGAACTCGCGGGCTGCCGGTCCTTCAGCGAATTGCATGAACGCCTGTCGTCCAAGACCTTTGACGCTCCGACCGAAGCCGCCCAGGCTTCGGTGGGCAAGCGCCTGATCCTGAGCACCGCCGAAGAGCTGCAAGACGCGGAAATGCTGGTGCTCGACGCCAGCGGCCGGATCAGCATGAAGGCCACGCCGCCGATCCGTCGGACCAAGGTCGTGCCGGAACCGTGGCGCACCAACATTCTGGTGCGTGGCTGGCGCCGCCTGACCGGCCGGACCAATCCGCCGAAACCGCCGAAGGACGCCAACGTGCTGCCGGCGGCGCGCTGGCGCACGGTCGGTTCGATCCGTCGCTACATTCTTTTGCTGCTGATGCTGGGTCAGACCATCGTCGCCGGCTGGTACATGAAAGGCATCATGCCGTACCAGGGCTGGTCGTTTGTCGATCTGGAAGAAGTCCTGCATCAACCGCTGCTGCAAACCGCCACGCAAGTGCTGCCGTATGCGCTGCAGACCAGCATCCTGATCATGTTCGGGATTCTGTTCTGCTGGGTGTCGGCCGGTTTCTGGACCGCGCTGATGGGCTTCCTCGAATTGCTCACCGGCCACGATAAGTACCGGATCTCCGGTAAAAGTGCCGGTAACGAGCCGATTCCGAAAGACGCGCGCACCGCGCTGGTGATGCCGATCTGCAACGAAGACGTGCCTCGGGTGTTCGCCGGCCTGCGCGCGACCTTCGAGTCGGTCGCGGCTACCGGTGACCTGGACCGTTTCGACTTCTTCGTCCTCAGCGACAGTAACGACACCGACATCTGCGTTGCCGAGCAGCAGGCCTGGCTGGACGTCTGCCGCGAAGCCAAGGGCTTCGGCAAGATCTTCTATCGCCGCCGTCGCCGCCGCGTCAAACGCAAGAGCGGCAACCTCGACGACTTCTGCCGTCGCTGGGGCGGTGACTACAAGTACATGGTCGTGCTCGACGCCGACTCGGTGATGAGCGGCGAGTGCCTGACCAGTCTGGTGCGCCTGATGGAGGCCACTCCGGACGCCGGCATCATCCAGACCGCGCCGCGCGCTTCGGGCATGGACACGCTGTATGCACGCATGCAGCAGTTCGCCACCCGCGTGTACGGTCCGTTGTTCACGGCCGGTCTGCACTTCTGGCAGCTGGGTGAATCCCACTACTGGGGTCACAACGCGATCATCCGCATGAAGCCGTTCATCGACCACTGCGCCCTGGCGCCGTTGCCGGGCAAGGGTGCGTTCTCCGGTGCGATCCTCTCTCACGACTTCGTTGAAGCCGCGCTGATGCGCCGTGCCGGCTGGGGCGTGTGGATTGCCTACGATCTGCCGGGCAGCTACGAGGAACTGCCGCCGAACCTGCTCGACGAGCTCAAGCGTGACCGTCGCTGGTGCCACGGCAACCTGATGAACTTCCGCCTGTTCCTGGTCAAAGGCATGCACCCGGTGCACCGCGCGGTGTTCCTGACCGGCGTGATGTCTTACCTGTCGGCGCCTTTGTGGTTCTTCTTCCTGGTGCTGTCGACCGCGCTGCTGGCGGTGAACACGCTGATGGAGCCGCAGTACTTCCTCGAACCGCGTCAGTTGTATCCGCTGTGGCCGCAATGGCACCCGGACAAAGCGATTGCGCTGTTCTCGACGACCATCGTGCTGCTGTTCCTGCCGAAACTGTTGAGCGTCATCCTGATCTGGGCCAAGGGCGCGAAAGAGTTCGGCGGCAAGTTCAAGGTGACTCTGTCGATGCTGCTGGAGATGCTGTTCTCCATGCTGCTGGCGCCGGTGCGGATGATTTTCCACACCCGTTTCGTGCTCGCCGCGTTCCTCGGCTGGGCTGCGACCTGGAACTCGCCGCAGCGTGACGACGATTCGACGCCGTGGAGCGAAGCGGTCAAGCGTCACGGTCCGCAGACCCTGTTGGGCTTCCTCTGGGCGCTGCTGGTGATCTGGCTGAACCCGAGCTTCCTGTGGTGGCTGGTGCCGATCGTCGGTTCGCTGATGCTGTCGATTCCGGTGTCGGTGATTTCCAGCCGCGTCGGTTTGGGCCTCAAATCCCGTGACGAGAGCCTGTTCCTCATCCCCGAGGAATACAATCCGCCACAGGCGCTGCTGGCCACCGATCAGTACACCCACGAAAACCGCTGGCACGCGCTGAACGATGGCTTCATCCGCGCCGTGGTCGATCCGCAGCAGAACGCCCTGGCGTGCTCGCTGGCGACCTCGCGTCACGGTGAGGCCGAGCCGATCGAATGGCTGCGTCAGGAACGTGTGCGTCACGCGATCAAGGTCGGCCCGGCCGGGCTGAACAACCATGAGCGCCTGCAACTGCTGAGCGATCCGGTGGCCCTGGCCCGTCTGCACGAGCAGGTGTGGGCCGAAGGCCACGCCGAGTGGCTGGACGCCTGGCGGGCCTCGGTGAAAGCTGATCCCCATGCGCCGCTGCTGCCGCTCAAGCCGGTGAGCTTGCAGGCGCAACCGGCCTGATGAAGAAACCCCGCGAAAGCGGGGTTTTTTTGCCTGCCGATTACTGACGCGGATCAATCGTTCCCCGCGTCGAACCGTCTGCGTGGGAATACAGGCCGGGACGCTCTGCGTCCCATCCGGCACCGACCGATCAAAAAACCTTGTGCAAACGAACGAGTGCGTTAGCATCCGTCCCCGAATTGGCGCACCCGGACACTCTTGTCCATTTCTGTCGTTTTTCGCGCTGCAAACGCAATGGTTTTGGGGACTTGAAGATGAAGAAGTATCTGTCGATGCTGCTGGTCGGCGTCACGGCACTGGTTGCAGTCAACGCGGCGCAGGCCGGCGCAATCGATGACGCGGTCAAGCGCGGCTCGTTGAAAGTCGGTATGGATCCGACCTACATGCCGTTCGAAATGACCAACAAGCGCGGCGAAATCATCGGTTTCGAAGTCGATCTCCTCAAAGCCATGACCAAGGCCATGGGCGTCAAGCTGGAACTGGTCTCCACCGGTTATGACGGGATCATCCCGGCACTGATGACCGACAAGTTCGACATGATCGGCAGCGGCATGACCCTGACCCAGGAACGCAACCTGCGCCTGAACTTCAGCGAACCGTTCATCGTGGTCGGCCAGACCCTGCTGATCCGCAAGGAGCTGGAAGGCACCATCAAGTCCTACAAAGACCTGAACAGCGCCGACTACCGCATCACCTCCAAGCTTGGCACCACTGGCGAGATGGTCGCCAAGAAGCTGATCTCCAAGGCCAAGTACCACGGCTACGACAACGAGCAGGAAGCCGTGCTCGACGTGGTCAACGGCAAGGCTGACGCCTTTATCTACGACGCCCCGTACAACGTGGTCGCGGTGAACAAGGTCGGCGCCGGCAAGCTGGTGTTCCTCGACAAGCCGTTCACCTACGAGCCGCTGGCGTTCGGTCTGAAGAAGGGTGACTACGACAGCATCAACTTCATCAACAACTTCCTGCACCAGATCCACGAAGACGGCACCTACGATCGCATCCATGACAAGTGGTTCAAGAGCACCGAGTGGCTCAAGGACATGGAATAAGGCCCGCCCGCTGATCGTTCCCACGCTTTGCGTGGGAACGCCGCCCGGGACGCTCCGCGTCCCTTCGCAAGCGTGACGCAGAGCGTCACAGGATGCATTCCCACGCAGAGCGTGGGAACGAGCGAATCAGAGAAACATTCAATGAAACAGAAAAAAGCCCAATGGCCCTGGCACGTCCTGACCGTGCTGGTGCTGGTCGGCCTGGCCGGCGCGCTGTATTACGCCACGTCGCTGATGTCCTACGAATGGCGCTGGAACCGTGTGCCGCAGTACTTCGCCTATCAGGCCGAGGAAACCCAGCGCGCGACCGATATTTCCACCGTCAGCGAACTGGTGCGCAAGGGCGGCAGCGCGCAAGTCACCCTGCGCAACGATGCCGGTGACGAGCAGCACCTGACCGTCGACGAAAACAGCCTGCAATTCGCCCAGGGCGACGATGTGGCCGAAGGCGACGTCGTGGGCGTGACGCGGCATTGGGCGGCGGGTCCGCTGTTGTGGGGCCTGTGGACGACACTTTGGCTGTCGGTGGTGTCCGGCGTGCTGGGTTTGTTGATCGGTCTGGCCACCGGGCTGTGCCGGCTGTCGAGCAACCCGACCCTGCGCGACCTGTCGACGATCTATGTCGAACTGGTACGCGGCACGCCGCTGTTGGTGCAGATCTTCATTTTTTATTTCTTCATTGGCACGGTAATGAACCTGTCCCGGGAGTTCGCCGGGATCGCTGCGCTGTCGCTGTTCACGGGCGCCTACGTGGCGGAAATCATCCGTTCCGGTGTGCAGTCGATTGCCCGTGGGCAGAACGAAGCGGCCCGTTCGCTGGGCCTGAGTGCCGGCCAGTCGATGCGTCATGTGGTGTTGCCGCAAGCGTTCAAGCGCGTGCTACCGCCGCTGGCCGGACAGTTCATCAGTCTGGTCAAGGACACTTCGCTGGTGTCGGTGATCGCCATTACCGAGCTGCTGAAAAGCGGCCGTGAAGTCATCACCACCTCGTTCTCGCCGTTCGAAATCCTGTTCTGCGTCGCCGGCCTGTACTTGTTGATCAACCTGCCGCTGTCGAAAATCGCCAGCCGGCTTGAGCGGAGGCTCGCGCAAAGTGATTGAAGTCCGCGATCTGGTAAAAGTCTTCGACACCCGTGGGCAAGTGGTGCGCGCGGTGGATAACGTCAGCACCGTTGTCGCCAAGGGTGAAGTGCTGGTGGTGATCGGTCCGTCCGGTTCCGGCAAGTCGACCTTCCTGCGTTGCCTTAATGGTCTGGAAGAATTCGATTCCGGTTCGGTGAGCATCGACGGCCTGCAACTGGTCGACCCGAAAACCGACATCAACGCCTACCGCCGCGAAGTCGGCATGGTGTTCCAGCATTTCAATCTGTTCCCGCACATGACCGTGCTGGAGAACCTGTGCCTTGCGCAGAAAGTCGTGCGCAAGCGCGGCCAGAAAGAAAGCGAAGCCAAGGCGTTGGCGTTGCTGGAGAAGGTCGGTATCGCCCAGAAGGCCCGCGAGTACCCGTCGCGCCTGTCCGGCGGTCAGCAGCAGCGTGTGGCGATTGCCCGGGCGCTGGCGATGGATCCCAAGGTCATGCTGTTCGACGAGCCGACTTCGGCCCTCGACCCGGAAATGGTCGGCGAAGTACTGGACGTGATGAAAAACCTGGCCGTGGAAGGCATGACCATGGTCTGCGTGACCCACGAAATGGGTTTTGCCCGGGAAGTGGCGGATCGGGTGTTGTTCTTCGATCACGGCAAACTGCTGGAAGATGCTTCGCCGACGGAATTCTTCGACGCGCCGAAGGATCCGCGAGCCCAGGCGTTCCTGCGACAAGTTCTCTAAACGCGACATCACCGATCGTTCCCACGCTCTGGGTGGGAATGCCGCTCAGGACGCTCTGCGTCCCTTCGCAAGCGTGACGCGGAGCGTCACAGGATGCATTCCCACGCAGAGCGTGGGAACGATCAAGCGTTATACCTTGAACCGGCCCACCAGCGTTTGCAGGTGAGTGCCCAAACGCGCCAGTTCGACGCTCGAGGCCGCCGTCTCTTCACTGGCCGCCGAGGTCTGGTCCGAGACGTCCCGCACATTCAGCACGCTGCGGTTGATCTCCTCGGCCACGGCACTCTGCTGCTCGGCCGCCGCTGCGATCTGCTGGTTCATCGCCTGAATCGCCGAAACGGTGCGGGTGATGCTTTCCAGCGAACCACCGGCACGTCGGGTCAGCTCGACGCTGCTGTCGGTCAGGGTGCGGCTGTTATCCATGATCGTCGCCACTTGCTGGGTGCCGTTCTGCAGGCCGACGATCAGCTCTTCGATCTCTTCGGTGGACTTCTGGGTGCGCTGGGCGAGGCTGCGCACTTCATCGGCCACCACCGCAAAACCACGTCCGGCTTCACCCGCGCGGGCGGCTTCGATGGCGGCGTTGAGGGCCAGCAGGTTGGTTTGCTGGGCCACGGACTTGATGACGTCGAGCACGCTGCCGATCTTGTCGCTTTCGCGCTTGAGTTCGCCCATGGCCTCGGTGGAATGGCCGACTTCGGCGGCCAGACGTTCGATCTGGGCGATGGCCTCGCCCACCACCTTGTCGCCTTCACGGGCCTGCTGGTCAGCAGCGACGGCCGCTTCCGAAGCTTCCTCGGCGTTGCGCGCGACTTCCTGCACGGTGGCGGCCATTTCGTTCATGGCGGTCGCGACCTGGTCGGTCTCGACTTTCTGATTGTTGACCCCGGCGCTGGTCTGTTCGGTCACGGCGGACAACTGTTCGGCAGCGCTGGCGATCTGGGTCACGCCGTCGCTGATCCCGCCGATCAGTTCGCGCAGGCCCTGGGTCATGCTCTGCATCGAACGCTGCAACTGACCGAGTTCGTCACGGCGCAGGGACACCAGATTGTGGGTCAGGTCGCCGGCGGCCACGCGTTCGGCGACTTTCAGGGTCTGCTCCAGCGGAATGATGATCTGCCGGGTGATCGCCCAGGCCGCGAGCAGACCGAAGGCCAAGGCCAGCAGGGTGGCAATCATCAGCATGTTTTTGGCGTGCGCGGCGTCGGTGTCGCGGACGATGGTCTGGGATTCGGTGAGTTTTTTGCTGACGTCGAGCAGGATGTCGCCCTGGGTCGACATGCGAGCCAGCGCCTTGGCGTTGTTCACCTGGGAGTCGCGGAACTGGCTGACGGCAGCGCGGTAAGTCTTCAGCGATTCGGTGGCCTGTTGCAGGTTGGCGATGTGTTGCTCGGGCAGTTTGCTCGGCAGGCTTTCCAGACTGTTCAGGGCGGCGGCGATGGCATCCAGCGCCGGTTGTTCGGCGTCGGCCTTGCCGCTGTAGGTGTAGCCGCGCACCTGATAGCGCGCCTGCTGCAGCAGTTTGCTCAGCTCGATCACGCTGTTGAATTGCGCAACGCTGTCGCCTTGCAGCAGGGATTTTTCGACTTCGCTGACCTTGGCCACGGCGTTGTCGGCGCTGGCGCCGAGTTTGCTGCGGGCGTCTTCACGCTGCACGGTGGCCTGGGTCATGTCGGCAAAGGCACGTTTGTATTCGGCGACTGCCGCCAGTTGCTGATCGATCAGGGCCACGTCGGACGGTTGCTCGATCATGCCGCGAGCGCTTTGCAGGCCGCTGTCGAGTTTGCCGAGCAGCTCGTTGACCGCGCCGGGGCCCTGTTCGCCACGGCGGGCTTCATAGTCCAGGCGCGCCAGGCGCAGGTCTTTGGTCAGCTCGTTGAGGCTGGAGATGAAACCGAGCTTGTCGCCCCGGCTGATGATTCCGCTCATGCCGGTCCAGCCGGTGAAGGTGATCAACAGGGTCAGCAGCAGCACCAGGCCGAAACCGATTCCAAGCTTACGTTTAACGCTGACGTTTCCAAGACTCTCGGCTAACCAACGGTACATGCGACGACTCCCCTCGGACCACTATTTGGACTTATGGAGAGTGTATCGGCCGCATGATGGCAATCTGTAACGCGATTTGTCTGGTGAAGGGCCTGGAACGGCAGTGTTCAGAACAGCCGGGCGAGCAGCGCAGTGACGGCGGTTTCGACCCGCAGGATACGCTCGCCGAGTTGCACCGGTTGCAGGCCGGATTTGGCCAGCAGGTCGATTTCGTAGGGAATCCAGCCACCTTCGGGGCCGATTGCCAGGGTTACCGGTTCGCTGAGCGCGCGGGGGCAAGGCGGGAAGTTGCCCGGATGGCCGACCAGACCGAGGGTGCCGTCGGTAATGGCCGGCAGGCGATCTTCGACGAACGGCTTGAAGCGCTTCTCGATGATGATTTCCGGCAGAACGGTATCGCGGGCCTGTTCGAGGCCGAGGATCAGTTGTTCGCGGATCGCTTCCGGCTCCAGGAACGGCGTCTGCCAGAAGCTTTTCTCGACCCGGTAGCTGTTGACCAGAATCACCTTCGACACGCCCATCGTCGCTACGGTCTGGAACACCCGGCGCAGCATCTTCGGGCGGGGCAGGGCGAGTACCAGGGTCAGCGGCAGTTTGGCCGGCGGTGGTTGGTCGAGGGTGACTTGCAGTTCGGCTTCGCCCGCTTCCAGACGCAGCAACTCGGCCGAGCCCATCAACCCGTTGATGCGTCCGACCCGCAGGCTGTCGCCGACTTCCGAGCGGTGGACTTCCTGCATGTGGGTCAGGCGCCGATCACGCAGCACGACACGGTCGGCCGCGATGAAGTCGGCTTCTTCGAGCAGCAGCAGGTTCATGGCTGAGTCGCTGGCGGCTGGTCGTTATGATCGTCGACGGTTTCTTCCGGACGCTCGCGCTTGCTCACCAGGCTGCCGAACAGGATGCCGACTTCGAACAGCATCCACATCGGCACGGCCAGCAGGGTCTGGGAGAAGATGTCCGGCGGGGTCAGGATCATGCCGACCACGAAGCAGCCGATGATCACGTACGGTCGGATCTTCTTCAGGTATTTGACGTCGACCACACCGATCCACACCAGCAGCACCACGGCCACCGGGATTTCGAACGCCACGCCGAAGGCGAAGAACAGCGTCATGACGAAGTCGAGGTAACTGGTGATGTCGGTCATCATTTCCACGCCGGCCGGGGTGGCCGAGGCGAAGAACTTGAAGATCAGCGGGAACACGAAGAAGTAGGCGAACGCCATGCCGGTGTAGAACAGCAGGATGCTGGAAATCAGCAACGGCACCGCGACGCGCTTTTCATGCTTGTACAGGCCCGGTGCGATGAACCCCCAGATCTGATGCAGGATCACCGGAATCGCCAGGAACAGCGAGACCATCATCGTCAGCTTCAGCGGCGTCAGGAACGGCGACGACACGTCGGTGGCGATCATCGTCGCGCCGGCCGGCAGGTACTGGCGCAGCGGCGTCGAGACGAAGGTGTAGATCTGCTGGGTGAAGGCAAACAGCCCGGCGAAGATGATGAAGATCGCCGCCACGCAACGCAGCAGGCGGGTGCGCAACTCGGTGAGGTGCGAAACCAGCGGCATGTGCTGGTCGTTTTCGGGGAGATCGCTCATGGGGCTCGCGGAGGCTGTGTTGGGTCGTGAGGGGCTGGCGTGGTTGGCGCAGCCGCAGGTGCTACGGGTTCGATCGGTTTCATGACCGGGGCAGCTTCAGCGGCTGCGGCAGAAACGTGCTCGACGCTCGCCGGTGCATGAATCGTTTGCTCAGCGACAGGCGGTGTTGGCGTCTGGTCTGCCGCCGGCTGCACGGGCGTCGGCTCCTGCTGAACCGGTGGCGTGAAGATTTTCCGCGCCTCCTGCTCCAGCGACAGGATGTGCTCGTTGTGCAGTTGCCGACGGATTTCGTCGGCACCGATTTCACGTTCAACTTCCTGTTTGATCGCGTTGAAGCTGCGCTTCAGCCGTCCGACCCACAGGCCGGCGGTGCGCGCAGCACCCGGCAGACGCTCGGGGCCCAGCACCAGCAGAGCCACGAGGCCGACGAGCAGCAGTTCAGAGAAGCTGATACCAAACATTAGTCAGTGCTCACACGTCTTTGCGGATCGGCTCTTCGACTTTCTGCGCCTGCACGTCGATGGTGTGCGGCGGGTTGGCCTGAGCAGTGGCTTGCGGCTGTACCGGTGGAACCGGCTGCGCAGGCGTGACGGTCGGATCGGCCGGCTTTTCGTCGTCGTTCATGGCCTTGCGAAAGCCCTTGATCGACTCGCCAACGTCGGTACCTAGGTTTTTAAGTTTCTTGGTGCCGAACACCAGTACCACGACCACCAGGATGACGATCCAGTGTTTCCAGTCAAAAATGCCCATGTTGCTGTTCCTCTCTAATAGTTGTTCAGGCGGACGGGCGCGAGGCTTTCTCGACGTGTCCGGACAGGCCGAAACGGCGATCCAGTTCATCCAGCACTGCCTGCGGATGCTGCCCCAGCTGGGCGAGCATGACCATGCTGTGGAACCACAGGTCTGCAGTCTCGTAGATCACGTCGCTGCAGTCGCCGCTGACGGCGGCGTCCTTGGCGGCAATGATCGTTTCGACCGATTCTTCGCCGACTTTCTCCAGAATCTTGTTCAGACCCTTGTGATACAGGCTGGCGACATACGAGCTGTCGGCGGCTGCGCCCTTGCGCTCTTCCAGCACCTGAGCGAGGCGGGTCAGGGTGTCACTCATGTTTGTGTCCTGCGGAGTAAATAGCGTGCGGGTCTTTCAGGACCGGGTCGACCGTTTTCCAGTCGCCGTTTTCGAAAACGCGGTAGAAGCAGCTTTGACGGCCGGTATGGCACGCGATGTCGCCGATCTGTTCGACCATCAGGATGATGACGTCGGCGTCGCAGTCCAGACGCATTTCATGCAATGTCTGTACGTGGCCGGACTCTTCGCCCTTGCGCCACAGCTTGCCACGGGAACGTGACCAATAGATGGCACGGTTTTCCGCCGCAGTCAGCTCCAGGGCTTCGCGGTTCATCCAGGCCATCATCAATACGCGTCCGGTCTTGTGATCCTGGGCAATCGCCGGCACCAGGCCATCGGCGTCCCACTTGATCTCGTCCAGCCAGTTTTTCATCTTCGACTCCGACAGCGAACCCACACTTCAATAGTCGGGTTCAGGCGTTGAAACAGTGTGCCAGCCGATCACGGAACTGGCTATCGGCGAACGACCAGATACAAGCCGACGGCCACCATGATCCCGGCAGGCCAATGCCCCAATTCGTTCAGCGGACCACCGGCAGCGAGGATAGTACCTCCCGCCAGATGCGCACTGCCGAGCAGACGCAGGAACCAATCGTCCTTGCGTTTTTTCCACGGTGGCGGCGGGTCGTTGGCGTGGGGCTGGGACATCCTTTCGAGCAGATCGCGGGCCATGTTGGCCAGGTGCGGCAGCTGTTCGAACTGGCTCTGGACGTTGCCGAGCAAGGCTTTCGGGCTGACGCGCTCGCGCATCCAGCGTTCGAGGAACGGCTGCGCGGTGTTCCACAGATCGAGGTCCGGGTACAGCTGACGGCCCAGGCCTTCGATGTTCAGCAGGGTCTTTTGCAGCAATACGAGTTGCGGCTGCACTTCCATGTTGAAGCGGCGCGCGGTCTGGAACAGGCGCATCAGCACCTGGCCAAATGAAATATCTTTTAATGGTTTTTCGAAGATCGGCTCGCACACGGTACGGATCGCCGCTTCGAATTCATTGAGCTTGGTTTCCGCCGGCACCCAGCCCGAATCGATGTGCAATTGCGCCACACGGCGATAGTCGCGCTTGAAGAAGGCGAACAGGTTGCGCGCCAGATAGTCCTGGTCTTCCGGGGTCAGGCTGCCGACGATGCCGCAGTCGATCGCGATGTACTGCGGGCTCCACGGATTGACGGTGCTGACGAAGATGTTGCCCGGGTGCATGTCGGCGTGGAAGAAACTGTCGCGGAACACTTGGGTGAAGAAGATCTCCACGCCGCGTTCGGCGAGCATTTTCATGTCGGTGCGCTGGTCGGCGAGGGTCGCCAGATCGGTCACCTGAATCCCGTAGATGCGCTCCATCACCAGCACTTTCGGCCGGCACCAATCCCAATAGACTTGCGGCACGTAGAGCAGCGGCGAGCCTTCGAAGTTGCGCCTCAACTGACTGGCGTTGGCTGCCTCGCGCAACAGGTCGAGTTCGTCGTAGATGGTTTTTTCATAGTCGCTAACCACGTCCACCGGGTGCAGCAGACGGGCGTCGGCGGAGACCTTCTCGGCGGCGCGGGCGAGGATGAACAGCCACGCCAGATCCTGGGCGATCACCGGTTTCAGGCCCGGGCGGATCACCTTGACCACCACTTCTTCGCCGGTCTTCAGTTGTGCGGCGTGTACCTGCGCCACCGAGGCCGAGGCCAGCGGTTCGACGTCGAAGCGGCTGAACACTTCACTGATCTTTTTGCCCAGTTGTCCTTCGATCAGCTTGACCGACAGCTGCGAATCGAACGGCGGCACGCGGTCCTGCAACAGCATCAGTTCATCGGCGATGTCTTCCGGCAGCAGGTCGCGGCGGGTCGAGAGGATCTGCCCGAACTTGATGAAAATCGGCCCCAGGTCCTGCAACGCCAGGCGCAGGCGTGCGCCACGGCTGAGGTCCAGCGGCTTGCGCGGGAACCAGCGCCACGGCAGGACGTAGCGCAGCGCCAGCAGGAACCACGGCAAAGGCAGATCGAACAGCAAGTCATCGAGGCGGTAGCGGATCACGACGCGCTGGATGCGCAACAGACGGCGGACGGCGAGCAGCTTCATGCGTTATCGCTTGGGTCGAGGGATCGGGAAAGGCGCTCGAAGCGCGCCTCGAGACGTTCCAGATCGAGTTTGATCCGGTCCAGTTCGCTGAAACGGGCTTCGGCTTCGCGCTGCCCGACGAGGGTGCGCGATTCTTCGGCCAGGTATTCAGCGAGGTTCTGGTTGAGGCTGGCAAATCCTTGTTGATACCAGCGGGCGCGGCTGCGCAGGTGGCCGCCGACCAGTTGCGTGGCGACAGGTCCCAGCCAGCGCGAGAGTTCGTACTCCCAGTCCAGCTCCAGGTCCTGCAGCACGCCCGCCAGCTCCAGCAGCACGCCGCTGTCGCCGTCGAGTTCGACTTCCGGCGCGTGCAGCACCGCGGTCTTGTCCTTGCTCAGGGCCAGTTTCACCAGGCTCGAGGCCGGGGCGCGCAGGGTGCAGTCGACGCCGGTTTCCCAGTGGGACGCCAGCATCAGGCCTTCGTCGCTCGGCAGGATGAACAGTTGCAGCGCCGGGCTGCGGCAATCCACGGCAATCACTTTGCCGGTCAGGTGCGCCAGTCTCGGCAGCGCCGTGCTGTCGAGACGCAGCACACGGTTGAGGCCGAGTTCGACGCTGGCGAGCAGCCCGGTCAGCAGCATCAGGGTTTGATGCCGCGGTGCAGGGCGACGATGCCTGCGGTCATGTTGTGATAGGTCACGCGGTCGAAACCGGCGTCGACCATCATCGACTTCAGGGTTTCCTGATTCGGGTGCATGCGGATCGATTCGGCCAGGTAGCGATAGCTTTCCGAGTCGTTGGTGATCAGCTTGCCCATCAGCGGCATGAAGGCGAACGAGTAGGCGTCATAGGCCTTGGACATCAGCGCGTTGGTCGGCTTGGAGAATTCCAGCACCAGCAGGCGGCCGCCGGGCTTGAGCACGCGCAGCATCGAACGCAGGGCGTCTTCTTTATGCGTCACGTTGCGCAGGCCGAAGGCGATGGTCACGCAGTCGAAATGGTTGTCCGGGAACGGCAGCTTTTCAGCGTCGGCCTGGACGAACTCGACGTTGCCCGACACACCGACATCCAGCAGGCGGTCACGACCGACCTTGAGCATGGATTCGTTGATGTCCGCGAGAACGACCTGACCGGTCGGGCCGACCAGGTGCGAGAATTTCTTGGTCAGGTCGCCGGTGCCGCCGGCGATGTCCAGCACGCGGTTGCCGGCGCGTACGCCCGAGAGTTCGATCGCGAAGCGTTTCCACAGACGGTGCATGCCGCCCGACAGAAGGTCGTTCATCAGGTCGTACTTGGCGGCCACGGAGTGGAAAACCTCAGCGACTTTTTCCGCTTTCTGGCTTTCCGGAACGTTTTTGAAGCCGAAGTGAGTGGTGGGTTCGGCATCGCTGCCTTTGCGCTGATCAGTCATATCGCTGTCACCAAAAGAGAATGCGCGACATTCTAATCCCCAAGCCATGCTTTGTCTTGGAATGGCTAAAGGTAAGATGGGCAACCTTCGGGACGATTTGCCGCAGTGGCGGTCAAGATTCGTTGCAGGCATTCATAGCCCCATTCAAAAAGCAGGAGTCATTCGATGGCCCATATCAGTGTTGAGCGTGCCCACAGCCTGGGCAAGGAAGCGGCCCGCGAGAAAGCCGACAAACTGGCGCAGAAACTCTCCGATCAATATGGCCTGGAGCCGCAGTGGTCGGGCGATGTCCTGAACCTCAAGCGTTCGGGCGTGAAGGGCGCGGTGCATGTGGCCGAGGATTCGATTCGGGTCGACGTGGAACTGGGTCTGATGATGTCGGCCATGAGCGGCATGATCAAAGCCGAGATCGAAAAGGCGCTGGATAAAGCGCTGGTCTGATTTCTGCCTGAAATGAAATCTCCCTGTGGGAGCGAGCTTGCTCGCGAATGCGGACTGTCTGCTGACTGAAATGTTGGCTGATACAACGCCTTCGTCGGATCGCCGCCCGGAGCAAGCTCGCTCCCACATTTGTTTTGTGGTGTGCCCACCTGTTTATGTCAGTTGTTAGGGTGCCGTTTCTAATTTTTCTCCCTACTTTGTGCCTGAGCCCGACACTCGTCAGGGCAGTTCCTCAAACCTTCCGCGCGTGAGGTGCACCATGGCCAAAGTCATTTTGAAGAAAAAAATCGACGCTTCGACTTCCGCTCTGAGCGACGTCAAATCCTATGCCCGCAAGATCTGGCTGGCAGGCCTGGGTGCCTACACCAAGGTCGGTCAGGAGGGCAGCGAGTACTTTCAAGAGCTGATCAAGGCTGGTCAAACTGTTGAAAAGAAAGGCAAAAAAGCCGTCACCGAAAAACTCGAAGCGGCCAACGCCGAGATCGATGATGCCAAGAGCGAAGTCAGCTCTTTCAAAGGCCGGGTCGAAGTTCAGCTCGACAAGGTCGAGAAGGCGTTCGACACGCGTGTCGCCAGTGCCTTGAATCGTATCGGCATTCCGTCTAAACATGACGTTGAGGCACTCTCTGCTAAGCTCGATGAGCTGACGGCATTGCTCGAACGCGTCGCGCGTAAATCTTAAGGAGAACGGGATGGCTGGTAAAAAGAACACCGATAAAGAAGGCAGCTCGTGGATCGGAAAAGTCGAAGACTATTCCCGCAAGATCTGGCTGGCTGGTTTAGGCGTGTACTCGAAGATCGACACTGACGGCAGCAAACTCTTCGATACATTGGTCAAAGACGGCGAGAAAGCCGAGAAGCTCACCAAGGCTGCAGTCGGCAAGAAAGTCGATGCTGCCAAGGATTCTGCAAGCTCGGCAAAATCGCGCATCAGCGGCGTGAAAGATCGCGCGCTGGGCACCTGGGATCAACTGGAAGGGGCTTTCGACAAGCGCCTGAACAGTGCGATCTCGCGCCTGGGCGTACCGAGCCGCAACGAGGTGAAGGATCTGCACAAGAAGGTCGATACCCTGACCAAACAGATCGAAAAACTCACCGGCCTGAAAGCTCAGCCTGTCGCGGCCAAAACCGCAGCAGCCAAGCCTGCGGCCAAAACCGCTGCCAAGCCACTGGCTAAAGCCGCCAAACCGGCCGCAAAACCAGCAGCCAAAACTGCTGCCGCCAAGCCTGCTGCGAAAGCCGCGGCCAAACCGGTTGCTGCCAAGGCCGCCGCCAAGCCGGCTGCAAAACCAGCCGCCAAACCTGCGGCCAAGCCAGCAGCGAAAACCGCTGCCGCCAAACCCGCTGCCAAGCCTGCCGCCAAACCGGCTGCGGCGAAAAAACCGGCAGTGAAAAAACCGGCCGCGCCGAAAGCCGCTGCGCCGAAAGCTGCAGCACCAAAACCGGTGACCACACCGCAAGCACTGGCAAGCACGTCGAACTCCGCCTCGGCTCCAACCCCGGCGCCTGCTCCGACTGCTGCATCGACTCCGTCGACGCCGACCAGTCAGTCCTGATTTTTCAGGGCTCAAGAAAACGCCCGGCCTGTGAAGGTCGGGCGTTTTTGTCTGGATGATTTGGAAGCCATCCTTCTCCTCAAAGGAGAGGGCTTTGGCGTTATTCGTGATCTTCGAGGTACTGCCGCGCCATTCTCTCCGTCGCCACCTTCACCGGCGGCAACAGGTGTGGCGCCACCAGCATCATGATCTGATACACCACCAGCCGCACTTCCCCTTCGCGATCGAGAATCCGCTGATAGTCCAGCGAGAACAGCAACGTCATGGTGATCTGCTCCACCAGTTGCCCCAGCGCCTGAGTGTCGCTGACCAGTTGCCCCGACGCCTTCAGCCGCGCCAGCAATGACGCCAGCGTGCGCTTGAGCACGTTGAGGAACTGGCGAATGCCCTTGGCGAGTTTCGGCAGACGTCCGGCCAGGTTCGACAGGTCCTGGAACAGGAAGCGATATTGCGCCAGCCGTTCGACGATCAGGTGCAGGAACAGCCAGTAATCCTCTGGCGCCAGTTCGACATCGGCGGGCGGGTCGAGCAGCGGGGCGAGGTCGTTCTGGAAACGCTCGAACAATCCGAGAATCAGCGGTTCCTTGCCGTGGAAGTGGTAGTAGAGGTTGCCTGGGCTGATCCCCATTTCATTGGCAACCTCCATGGTGGAGACGTTCGGCTCGCCCTTTTCATTGAACAACTGCAGGGCACATTCGAGGATCCGTTCGCTTGTTTTCATCCAGTCTTCTTAAAGGGCTTGAGTCAGTCAGCGCACACGCACATAGGTGCCGGGTGCCGCTTCCATCGGTGGATAATTGGCGTTGCCGAGGGGCATCTGGGTTTCGCGAAGGGTGCCGGAGCGCTGCTGCACCCACTCCAGCCATTGCGGCCACCAGCTGCCTTCGACTTTCCTGGCGTCGTAGTACCAGGCGCGCGGATCACTGCTGAGCTTTCCGTTCTCGACGTAATGGGCTTTCGGGTTGCCCGGCGGGTTGAGGATGCTCTGCACGTGACCGCTGTTGGACAGCACGAAACGCCGCTCACCGCCCAGCAACAGCGTCGAGCGATACACCGCATCCCACGGCGTGATGTGGTCGTTCATGCCGCCCACGCTGAAACTGTCGACCGTGACCTTCTGCAGATCGATCGGCGTGCCGCACACTTCCAGCCCGCCCGGATGGGTCAACGGGTTGTGCTTGAAGAAATCCAGAATGTCGCCGTGAAACGCGGCGGGCAGGCGGGTGCTGTCGTTGTTCCAGTAGAGGATGTCGAACGCCGGCGGCTCCTTGCCCAGCAGGTAGTTGTTGACGAAATAACTCCAGATCAGATCGTTGGGACGCATCCACGCGAACACCTTGGCCATGTCGCGACCGTCCAGCACGCCTTTCTGATAGGAGCGTCGCTTGGCCGCCTCGAGCGTTTGCTCATCGGCGAACAGGGTGGCCGGGGTGTTCATTTCACTGTCGAGCAGACTCACCAGATAAGTGGCGCTGGAGACCCGCCGCAACTGCCGCTTGGCCTGCAGATGCCCTTGCAGCGCTGCGATGGTCAGCCCGCCGGCGCAGGCGCCCACCAGGTTGACCTCGCGAGCGCCGGTGATCGCCCGGCAGATGTTCATGGCTTCTTCCACGGCTTCGACATAGGTCGAGAGGCCCCATTCGCGATGCCGCACATCCGGGTTGCGCCAACTGATCATGAAGGTCTGCAAGCCGTTCTTCAGCGCAAACTGGACGAAGCTGTTGCTCGGGCTGAGGTCGAAAATGTAGTACTTGTTGATTTGCGGCGGCACCACCAGCAGCGGTTTCGAATACTGTTTTTCGCTCATTGGCCGGTACTGGATCAGCTCGAGCATTTCGTTGCGAAACACCACCGAGCCGGTGGTGGTGGCGACGGTCTTGCCGACTTCGAAAGCCTGTTTGGTGACCTGGCGTGGCAGGCCGTCGTTGTGCAGCAAATCATCGAACAGATGACTGAGACCGCGCACCAGACTGTGGCCGCCGGAGTTGAACAGCTCCTTCACCGCCAGCGGATTGAGCAGGGTGTTGGAGGGCGCCACGGCGTCGTTGAGCAGGGTGAAGGCGAAGTGCGCGCGGGCGCGGTCGTCGTCGCTCATGCTGCTCTCGTCGATCCAGCTCTTGACCTGTTTCTGCCAGGCCAGATAAGCCTGAAGGCTGCGCCGATAGAACGGGTTCAGGCTCCACGCCGGATCGGCGAAGCGGCTGTCCTGCGGATTGGTCGGGTGCAGGGTTTCGCCGAGCAGCACGCGTCCGAGCGCGCCTCCCAGCTTCAAGGCGTGTTTTGCACTGTGGATCGGATTGCGCAGCCCGTAAGCCGCCACGCTGCGCAAGGTCGAGACCAGGTCACGACCGCGCAGGCCGGTCATGGCACTCTGTGCATTGATGAACACGGCGGGGCTGGGCACGACGCCCGTCGCTGGTTTGTCACGCATGACTCAACACTCCTTCGTCTTCAGGCCAGAAACAAACACACCGAACCAGAACACCATAGACGCTGTTGCGGGTTGTTGCCTGCGTGGCTCCCTGCCACGCACCTGTGCGGATGCGTTGCAAAACGCTCTCCAGAAATCCGTGCCGGGAGGGTTATCCGCCCAGCGGTGTCGGGTGCGGATGCATCACCGCACGCTGACGTTCCTCCTGGAGGAACTTCATGATGATCGGCGCCACCGCCTCGGCCCGGGTAATCAGGAACAGATGCCCGTCGTCGATGATGTGCAACTGCGCGTTGGGGATTCGCCAGGCGAGCATGCGCATGTTGATCAGCGGGATCAGCGGGTCGTCATCGCCGGCGAGTACCAGCGTCGGCTGGTGGATCTTGTGCAGCCAGTGAATGCTGGTCCAGCCCAGGCCTGCGAACAGTTGCCAGTAGTAGCCGAGCTTGCCCGCCGAGCGCACCTTGGCCGCATGGCTGGCGGCGAGTGTCGGGTCGCGACGGAACGAGCCGCCGTAGATCATCGGGGCGATGCGGATCACATGGGACGGCTGGATGTAGCGCCGTGGGCTGGCCATCATCCACAGCACTTTCGGCTTGCCCGGCACCATCACCGCACCGGCAGCGGTCGCCGCCAGCACCAGCTTCTTGCAGCGCTCGGGATAGTCGTAGGCGAACTGCTGCGCCAGTGCACCACCCCAGGACACGCCGATCACGTTGACCTGTCCGTAGTCGAGGTAATCGAGCATCCGTGCGGTGAGCTTCGCCAGCCCCGGAAAACGGTACGGTCGGCTCGGCGTCGAGGAACCGCCGACACCGGGCACGTCGAAGGCGATCACTTCCAGATCCGGATCCAGCGCCGCGACAAAAGGAAACACCAGCTCCAGGTTGGCGCCGATGCCGTTGAATATCAGCAAGGGCGTCAAGTGAGGCTTGCCGGGGCGGACCGCCGTGCGGATGGTCTGGCCATCGAGCTCGACGGTTCGAAAGATGAACGGGTGCGGCATGCTTCAAGGCCCTGTGGGTGAAATCTCTATCTCATCTTTAACTGTGGGAGCGAGCTTGCTCGCGAAAGCGGCGGATCAGTCGACTTCAATGTTGAATGTCAGTCCGCCTTCGTCGGAACGCCGCCCGGAGCAAGCTCGCTCCCACAGATGTCGGTTACCGCTCGTGAACGTAAGTGCCCGGCGACGCTTCGCCTGCCGGGAACGCCTTGTTGCCCAGCTTCGTCGGTGCCTTTTTCAATTCGCCCGAACGTGCTGCCTGCCAGGCTTGCCAATGCAGCCACCAGGAATCGGCATGCTTGGTCGAATTTTCCTGCCAGTCATCGGCATTGGCGGTCATTTCGTCGCTGGTCATGTAGCGCGATTTCGGGTTGCCCGGCGGGTTCAGAATGCTCTGGATATGCCCGCTGCTGGACAGCACGAACTCCACCTTGCCGCCAAACAGCTGCGCCGACTTGTAGCAGGACTTCCACGGCGTGATGTGGTCGTTGGTGCCGGCCAGCGAGAAGATGTCGGCCGTGACCTTCTTGAGGTCGATCGGCGTGCCGCACACTTCCAGTGCATCGGGGCGGGTCAATGGATTGTTTTTGAACATCTCGATCAGGTCGCCGTGGAACGCGGCCGGCAGTCGAGTCGTATCGTTGTTCCAGAACAGGATGTCGAACACCGGCGGCTCGTTGCCCAGCAGGTAGTTGTTGACCCAGTAGTTCCAGATCAGATCGTTGGGGCGCATCCAGGCGAAGACCTTGGCCATGTCTTTGCCTTCAAGCACACCGGCCTGATAGGAGTGCCGCTTGGCCATTTCCAGCGTCTGCTCGTCGACGAACAACGCGACGTCGCTGTCGAGCGTGGTATCGAGCACGCTGACCAGCAGAGTCAGGGCATTGACCTTGTTTTCACCCGTCGCGGCGTAGTGGCCGAGCAGGGCGGTGCAGGTGATGCCGCCGGAGCAGGCGCCGAGCATGTTGACGTCCTTGCTGCCGGTGATCGCGGTGACCACGTCAACCGCTTCCTTCAAGGCTTCGATGTAAGTCGAGAGGCCCCACTCGCGCTGTTCCTTGGTCGGGTTGCGCCAGCTGACGATGAAGGTCTGCACATTGTTGCGCAGGCAGAAACGCGCCAGGCTCTTGTCCGGGCTCAGGTCGAAGACGTAGAACTTGTTGATCTGCGGCGGCACCACCAGCAGCGGGCGCTCGTGCACTTGCTCGGTGATCGGCTTGTACTGGATCAGTTCCAGCACGTCGTTGCGAAATACCACCGCGCCTTCGGTCACGCCCAGGCTCTTGCCGACTTCGAACGCGCCCATGTTGACCTGGCTCGGCATGCCGCCGTTGTGCACCAGATCCTTGGCCAGATGCGAGAGACCGTCGAGCAAGCTCTTGCCGCCGGTCTCGAAGAAGCGTTTGACCGCCGCCGGGTTGGCCATGCTGTTGGTCGGCGCCATGGCTTCGGTCATCAGGTTGATCACGAAGTGGCCACGCGCGATGTCCTTGGGCGAGAGGCTGCTGTCGTCGATCCAGGCATGGAGTTCCTTGCGCCATGCCAGATAAGTCTGCAGATAACGTTTGTACAGCGGGTTCTGGCTCCACGCCGGATCGACAAAGCGACGGTCATCGCCCGCCGGTTGCAGTTCCGATTTGCCGAACAGCACGTTCTTCAGTTCGAGGCCGAACCGGGTGACGTGCGTGACGCTATGGATCGGTTGTTTGATGGCCTGGGTCAGCACCATTCGAGCAGAGGCCAGCAGATCCTTTCCGCGAAGCCCAACGACAGGATTCAGCCCCAGGGTGTTCTCCGAGGCCTGGTACTTCAAATCATCGTTATTCTTGTTACTCATCTACGACGCTCCATTGTCCTGAGACGAGTACCCGGTTTCTGCTGTGCAGTTCCACAGCCAATGCCAGGTACTACTGCTCGGGTGACCGTTGATTCTGCATAGCTGCTTTACAGTCGTAGAGCACTGCAGGGAACTTGCCAGTTCCATTGGTTACCCGAGATTGATTTTTTTCGCAAGCAGCCGATCCCGGGCCGCTTTAGCGGAGCATTCAAACAGATGAATCTAGAAAATGCCCTCTAAACAGTCCGAGCCGCGGACTAGAGCATCAGCTTGACGACGGACTGATCCGGGTCGCGGGTTTTGCCGGCGGCTTTGAGTTCGGCCAGATAATCCGCCCAGAGTGCGTCATAACGTCGCCCCAGCTCGTACAGGTAATCCCAGGTGAACAGACCGCTGTCGTGACCGTCGTCGAAGGTCAGTTTCAGTGCGTACTGACCGGCCGGTTCTACCTTGGTCAGGCCGACGTGCAGTTTGCCGAATTGCAGGATCGGTTTGCCGTGGCCCTGGACCTCGGCGGAGGGGGAGTGCACGCGCAGGAATTCGGCGGGCAGGGTGTATTCCTCGCCGGACGCGTATTTGAGCGACAGGGTTTTCGAGGCTTTGTGCAGTTTGATGTCGGTGGGGAGTTGGGTCATGGGCTGGCGTCCGAAGTGTGGGCGACCCTTAAGCAAATGTGGGAGCGAGCTTGCTCGCGAAAGCGGTGTGTCAGACAACATTGATATCGACTGACACGGCCTCTTCGCGAGCAAGCTCGCTCCCACAGGGTCCGCTACTACTGTAAGTATGGCTTACAGGATATAACGGGACAGGTCTTCGTTCTGCGCCAATTCGCCCAGGTGGCTGTTGACGTACTCGGCGTCGATCTGGATCGCCGTGTCATCGTGGGCGCTGGCCAGATCGCCGGCACTGAACGACACCTCTTCCAGCAGACGCTCGAGCAGCGTGTGCAGGCGACGGGCACCGATGTTCTCGGTCTTCTCGTTGACCTGCCAGGCGATCTCCGCCAGACGCTTGATGCCTTCGGGCTGGAACTGAATGTTCAGGCCTTCGGTTTTCAGCAGCGCGCAGTATTGCTCGGTGAGCGAGGCGTGCGGTTCACTGAGGATGCGTTCGAAATCCTGCGGGCTCAGGGCCTTGAGTTCAACGCGGATCGGCAGACGGCCTTGCAGCTCCGGCACCAGATCGCTCGGCTTGCTCAGGTGGAAAGCACCGGAGGTGATGAACAGGATGTGGTCGGTCTTGACCATGCCCAGCTTGGTGTTGACGGTGCAGCCTTCGATCAGCGGCAGCAGGTCACGTTGCACGCCTTCGCGGGATACATCGGCACCACCGACATTGCCGCGCTTGGCGACCTTGTCGATTTCGTCGATGAACACGATGCCGTGCTGCTCGACCGCTTCCAGGGCCTTGGCCTTCAACTCTTCTTCGTTGACCAGACGACCGGCTTCTTCATCGCGCACCAGTTTCAGCGCTTCCTTGACCTTGAGCTTGCGGGCCTTCTTCTTGCCCTTGCCCATGTTGGCGAACAGGTTCTGCAACTGGTTGGTCATTTCTTCCATGCCCGGAGGCGTGGCGATTTCGATGCCGGCCATTTCGGCGACTTCGATCTCGATTTCCTTGTCGTCCAGCTGACCTTCGCGCAGGCGCTTGCGGAACAGTTGGCGAGTGTTGGAATCCTGGGTCGGCGCTTCTTCGTTGCCGAAGCCCATGCGTGCCGGTGGCAGCAGGGCGTCGAGGATACGGTCCTCGGCGGCGTCTTCGGCGCGGTGACGAACGCGGGTCATTTCCTGCTCGCGCAGCATCTTGATTGCTGCATCGGCCAGATCACGGATGATCGATTCGACGTCACGGCCGACGTAGCCGACTTCGGTGAACTTGGTCGCTTCGACCTTGATGAACGGTGCGTTGGCCAGCTTGGCCAGGCGACGGGCGATTTCGGTTTTACCGACACCGGTCGGGCCGATCATCAGGATGTTCTTCGGGGTCACTTCAACGCGCAGCTCTTCAGGCAGCTGCATGCGGCGCCAGCGGTTGCGCAGGGCAATCGCGACAGCGCGCTTGGCATCGTCCTGGCCGATGATGTGGCGGTTGAGTTCGTGGACGATTTCGCGGGGAGTCATGGACATAATAATTGACGGTCCTCAAGCAGAAACAAGCCGTGGCACAGGGGCCGCGTCAGGCTTATTCAGCGAGATCCTGCTCCTCAATGGTCTGGGTGTGGTTGGTGAATACACAGATGTCGCCGGCGATGCCGAGAGCGGTCTCGACGATTTCGCGGGCCGACAGGTCGGTCTTCTTCAGCAGGGCGCTGGCGGCGGCTTGCGCATAGGCGCCACCGGAACCCATGGCGATCAGGCCGTCCTCGGGTTCGACCACGTCACCGTTGCCGGTGATGATCAGGGATGCGTCCTTGTTGGCGACCGCAAGCATCGCTTCGAGGCGGCTCAGGGAGCGGTCGGTGCGCCATTCTTTGGCGAGTTCGACGGCAGCGCGGATCAGGTGGCCCTGATGTTTCTCGAGCTGGCCTTCGAAACGTTCGAACAGGGTGAAGGCGTCGGCGGTGGCACCGGCGAATCCGGCAATGACTTCACCGTGGTACAGGCGACGAACTTTCTTCGCGTTGCCTTTCATCACGGTGTTGCCGAGAGAAACCTGGCCGTCGCCGCCCATGACGACTTTGCCGTGGCGGCGGACTGAAACGATGGTGGTCAAGGGAAGAGTCTCCACACTGCGGGGCGAAAATGCCTTATGCCCACTCATATGGGGGTGGTGGAGAGGATTTCAACTGCGGGGCGGGAGAGGGGACGAGCGGTGGTTTGCGCGGGGTCGTTCCCACGCAAAGCAGCGTGATCGTTCCCACGCTCCGCGCGGGAATGCCTCAACGGACGCTCCGCGTCCCTGCGGCAAGGGATGCGGAGGGTCCCGGGCTGCATTCCCACGCAGAGCGTGGGAACGATCAGTGGGGAGTTATCAGCGGCTCTGGCGTTGTTGTAACAACAGGTTGCTGAAGCCCGCGCCCGCCAGTTGTTTCTGGGCGGTGGTCAGTTGTTCGCGGTTGCTGAACGGGCCGACCAGTACGCGGTACCAGGTTTCATCCTTCACCGTCCCGGATTCAACCGCGACCGCCTGGCCGAGCAGAATGATCTGCGCGCGGACCTTGTCGGCATCCGTCTCTTTGCGGAACGAGCCGGCCTGCAGGAAGAATTTGGTCACCGGTGCAGCCTTGGTCACCGGTGGCGCTGGCGGCGGCGTGATCCCGGCCAGTGCCGCCTGCGCGCGCGCCGTGTCGATCTTCGCCGCTTCGGCCGGGGTCACCGGCGTGGTCGGGATCGCCGGCACTTGTGGCGTCGGCAGGGTTTTCTCCGGCACCGCGTCCGGCGGCACGATCACTTCCGATTCCGGCAGCAGGGTGTAGAAGTCGTACTTCGGCTTCACCGGTTGCGTCGGGCTCGGCGGGGTCTTGTTGGCCTCGGCGATCTTGGTGGCTTTCTGTTGTTGCTGTTGCTCGATTTTCTCGCGCTTGACCGTGTCGCTGCCCTTGCCCGGCTCCAGTTTCATCAGGAACACGATGAACGCGCCAACCGTCAGGCCGATGGCCATCCACAGCCAGCCCGGAATCGGCTGCTTCGCTGGAGCTTGGTAACGGCTGGCGCCACGCTTGGGTGCAGGTTTTTTCTTGGCAGCCAACTTACATGCGCTCCAGGGTTTCCAGGCCGAGCAGTTCCAGGCCTTGCTTGAGGGTACGGCCGGTCAGCGCGGCAAGGCGCAGACGGCTTTGCATTTGTGCCGGAGTTTCGGCGGCGAGGATCGGGCAGTTCTCGTAGAAGCTGGAGAACAGGCCGGCAACATCGTACAGGTAGGTGCACAGAGTGTGTGGCGTGCCCTTTTCCGCAACGTTGTTCAGCACTTCACCGAACTGCGCCAGTTTGGCCGCCAGTTCCTGCTCGTGCGCCGCTTCGAGGACGATCTGGCCGTCGACTTCGCTGAAATCCTTGCCCAGTTTGCGGAACACACCGGCCACGCGAGTGTAGGCGTACAGCAGGTACGGCGCGGTGTTGCCTTCGAAGTTGAGCATCAGGTCGAAGTTGAAGCTGTAGTCGCTGGTGCGGTGCTTCGACAGGTCGGCGTATTTCACCGCGCCGATGCCGACCACTTTGGCGATCGAGCGAAGTTCGTCTTCGGCCAGCGTCGGGTTCTTTTCCTTTACCAGGTTGTAGGCACGTTCCTGCGCTTCGGTCAGCAGGTCGATCAGCTTCACGGTGCCGCCGTCACGGGTCTTGAACGGACGGCCGTCGGCGCCGTTCATGGTGCCGAAGCCCATGTGCTCCATTTCCATCGGATGGGTCACGAAACCGGCCTTGCGCGCCACGGCGAACACTTGCTGGAAGTGCAGGGCCTGACGCTGGTCGACGAAGTACAGCGCACGGTCGGCCTTGAGTTTGCCGCTGCGGTAGCGCACGGCGGCCAGGTCGGTAGTGGCGTACAGGTAGCCGCCGTCGGCCTTGACGATGATCACCGGCAGCGGCTCGCCTTCGGCGTTCTTGAATTCGTCGAGGAACACGCACTGGGCGCCGTTGCTTTCAACCAGCATGCCGGCGGCTTTCAGGTCGTTGACCACGTTGATCAGGTCGTCGTTGTAGGCGCTTTCGCCCATCACGTCGGCCATGGTCAGTTTGACGTTGAGCAGTTCGTAGATCTTCTGGCAGTGCGACAGCGAGATGTCCTTGAACTTGGTCCACAGCGCCAGGCACTCGGCATCGCCGGCCTGCAGCTTGACCACCAGGCCACGGGCGCGGTCGGCGAATTCCGGGGACTCGTCGAAGCGCTGCTTGGCGGCGCGGTAGAAGTTTTCCAGGTCCGACAGCTCATCGCTGGTGATCGGGTTTTCCTGCAGGTACGCCATCAGCATGCCGAACTGGGTGCCCCAGTCGCCGACGTGGTTCTGACGGATCACGGTATCGCCGAGAAACTCCAGCACACGGGCCACGCCGTCGCCGATGATGGTCGAGCGCAGGTGACCGACGTGCATCTCTTTGGCCAGGTTCGGCGCCGACAGGTCGACCACGGTGCGTTGCGCCGGGCCGGCCTTGCGCACGCCGATGTGATCATCGGCCAGGGCGGCGTCGAGGCGCGAGGCCAGCGCCTGGGTGTTCTGGAAGAAATTGATGAAACCAGGGCCGGCGATTTCGGCCTTGGTGACGTTCTCGTCGGCCGGCAGGGCGGCGATGATTTTTTCTGCCAGGTCACGCGGCTTCATGCCCGCAGGCTTGGCCAGCATCATCGCGATGTTGCTGGCGAAGTCGCCGTGGGTCTTGTCCCGGGCGTTTTCCACCTGGATCGCCGGCGTCAGGCCTTCAGGCAACACACCTTCGTTGACGAGTTGGGTGAGGGCTTGTTGGATCAGCTGGCGAATGGTGTCTTTCATGGTCTTCTCTTTCGACCGCAAGCGCGGCGGCGCATCGATGCGCGGGTGGAAAAACTGGGCATTATCCGTTGCGAAGACGGGCTTGCCAACCTTAGCAGGCAGGATGTGGATGTGTGGTGACAATTCGTCAGCCATCGCAGGCAAGCCAGCTCCCACAAGAGCGATGCAATTTCCCTGTGGGAGCTGGCTTGCCAGCGATAGCAATCGATCAATCAATACAAGTCGACGGGGTCGACATCCAGCGACCAGCGCACCGCCCTGCCGCTTGGCATCTGTTCCAGCACCAGCAGCCAGCTCGCCAGCAATCGGTGCAGCGGCGCCCGGGCCGTGGCCTGCAACAGCAGCTGCGCGCGGAAGCGCCCGGCGCGGCGCTCCATTGGCGCTGGCACCGGTCCCAGCAGTTCGATCCCGCTCAGGTTCTGTTCGGCCAGCAAACGCTCGGCCTCGCTGCACGCTTCATCAAGAAAGCCTTCGGCCTGCCCCGGCTTGTGCGCTTCGGCGCGCAGCAGGGCGAGGTGGGCGAACGGCGGCAGGCCGGCGGCGCGGCGTTCGCTCAGGGCCTGCTCGGCGAAGGCGAAGTAACCCTGCTCGGTCAGTTGCACCAATAAAGGATGGTCGGCCAGATGCGTCTGGATGATCACCTTGCCCGGCTCTTCCGCCCGCCCGGCGCGTCCGGCGACCTGCACGATCAGTTGTGCCATGCGCTCGCTGGCGCGAAAGTCGCCGGAGAACAGTCCGCCGTCGGCATCAAGGATTGACACCAGCGTCACCCGAGGAAAGTGGTGACCCTTGGCCAACATCTGGGTGCCGACCAGAATGCACGGCTGGCCTTTCTGGATGGTGGCGAACAACTGGTTCATCGCGTCCTTGCGCGAGGTGCTGTCCCGGTCGACGCGCAGCACCGGATAGTCCGGGAACAGAATCGCCAGCCGTTCTTCGGCGCGCTCGGTGCCGGCGCCCACCGGCCGCAGATCGACCTTGTTGCACTTCGGGCATTGGCGCGGCACTCGCTCGACGTAACCGCAATGGTGGCAGCGCAATTCGCCATAGCGCTGATGCACGGTCATCCGCGCATCACAGCGCTGGCACTCGGACATCCAGCCGCAGTCGTGGCACAGCAAGGTCGGGGCAAACCCGCGGCGGTTGAGGAACACCAATACCTGCTGGCCGGCGGCGAGGGTCTGGCCGATGGCTTGTTGCATCGGTCCGGAAATACCACTGTCCAGCGGGCGACTTTTTACATCCAGGCGCAGGAATCGTGGCGGCTTGGCACCGCCAGCGCGTTCGTTCATTCGCAGCAGTCCGTAGCGACCGGTGTAGGCGTTGTGCAGGCTTTCCAGCGATGGCGTGGCGGAACCGAGCACGATCGGGATGTTTTCCTGGCGCGCCCGTACCAGCGCCAGATCCCGCGCGTGGTAGCGCAGGCCTTCCTGCTGTTTATAGGAACCGTCGTGTTCTTCGTCGATGATGATCAGCCCCGGATTCTTCATCGGGGTGAACAGCGCCGAGCGGGTGCCGATAATAATGTCGGCCTCGCCATCGCGGGCGGCAAGCCAGGCATCCAGACGATCACGATCGTTGACCGCCGAGTGCAGCAGGGCGATGCGCGCGTTGAAACGTTGTTCGAAACGGGCGAGGGTCTGCGGGCCGAGGTTGATCTCCGGTATCAGCACCAGCGCCTGCTTGCCGGCCTCGAGGGTTTCGCGGATCAACTGCAAATAGACTTCGGTCTTGCCGCTGCCGGTTACCCCGGCCAGCAGGAACGCGTGATAACTGTCGAACCCGGCGCGAATCGCTTCATAGGCGGCGCGCTGCTCGCCGTTGAGCGGCAGTTCGGGCTGGGCCAGCCAGTGTTCGTGGCGCGCGCCGGGGGCGTGGCGGCGCACTTCGACCTGCACCAGATCCTTGGCCAGCAGCAGATCGAGGCTGTCCTTGCTCAGCATCAGTTTGCTCAGCAACTGATGGGCGACGCCATGAGGGTGCTGGGCCAGCGTCGCCAGGGCTTCACGCTGGCGCGGGGCGCGGGCGATGCGCGGGTCATCAAGGCTGGCGCCGGGAGCCGCCGACCAGAAACGTTCCTGACGGGCCTCGGCCAGTTCGCCCTGACGCAGCAGCACCGGCAGCGCCCAGCTCAGGGTATCGCCGAGGCTGTGCTGATAATACTGGGCGGTCCACAGGCAAAGCTTGAACAGCGCCGGCGGCAGCGGTGCGGTGGCGTCGAGCAGGGCGAGCGCCGGTTTGAGCTTCTCCAACGGTACTTCGCTGGTGTCAGTGACCTCCACCAGAATCCCGATCATCTCCCGCCGGCCAAACGGCACCCGCAGGCGCATGCCCGGTTGCAACTGCGAACGCAGCACGCCGGCCGGGGCCCGATAGTCGAACAGGCGGCGCAGGGGCGAAGGCAGGGCGAGGCGCAGAATGGCGTCGGGCACGCGGGGGATTCTCGATAGCAACGATAAAAGGGATTGGTATTCAATCTGTGGGAGCGAGGCTGCTCGCGAAAACGGTGCGTCAGGCGGCTGATATGTTGCTGACAGATCGCCTTCGAGAGCAAGCTCGCTCCCACAGGGATCGCGCAATGGGCCGGGAGCCTAGCAGACGGTCGGTCTCAGTGACAGCTTGCGTGATCGGGATTGTCTGGTAGAATCCGCGGCCTAATTACGTGCGGTATTCAACAATCGTGTTGGATGGCGGCACGCCAGCTGAGGAAAAAACCATGAAAGCCGATATCCACCCGAATTACCCAGTAGTTGCAGTAACTTGCAGCTGCGGCAACAAGTTCGAAACCCGTTCGACCTTCGGCAAAGCCCTGGCGGTCGACGTTTGCAACGAGTGCCACCCGTTCTACACCGGTAAGCAGAAGACTCTGGACACCGGTGGTCGCGTTCAGAAGTTCGCCGACCGTTTCGGTGCTTTCGGCGCGAAAAAGGCCTAAGGCCCTTCATTCTGGAAAACCTCAGCGGATTTTCCGGTCTGATGAAAAAGGCGTCCCTTGCGGGCGCCTTTTTTGTGTCCGCGATTTGGCTCTCCGCCGCCCAGGCCTTCTGCCCGGCACCGTCTGGTCTGGACGGTGCCACGGTGCAGCGGGTGGTCGACGGCGACACCCTGCGCCTGAGCGACGGGCGCAATGTGCGGATGATCGGCCTTAATACGCCCGAACTCGGCAAGCAGGGTCGTAGCGACGAGCCGTTTGCAGTGGTTGCGCGCAAGCGTCTCGAAGCGCTGGTCGCCGAGAGCGACGGGCGGGTTGGTCTGCACCTTGGCACCCAGCCCAAAGACCATTACGGCCGAACCCTGGCCCACGTTTTCAGCGCCAAGGGTGAGAACCTCGAAGCGCAAATGCTCGCCGATGGTCTCGGTTTCCAGGTCGCGGTGGCGCCGAATGTCGATCTGATCGATTGCCAGCAAGCTGCCGAGCGCCGTGCGCGACAGGCCGGGCTCGGCCTGTGGAAGCGCTCACCTGTACTGAAAGCAGAGCAGATCGAGCGCTCTGGTTTCGCGCTGGTCAGTGGTCGTGTGAGCAAGGTTCAGCGCAATCGTGGCGGAATCTGGATCGAGTTGCAGGACAAGCTTGTACTGCGCGTTGCACCCAATCTGCTGGATCGCTTCGATGTCGCCGCTCTGCAGGCGTTGAAGGGCAAGCAGATCGAGGCCCGTGGCTGGGTGGTGGACCGTTCCCGGCGCGGTGGGCTGAAATCAGGTCAGGCGCGCTGGCTGTTGCCGTTGACCGATCCTTCGATGCTTCAGCCGTCCCGCTGAATAAAAAGTTGTAGACATTTTTTTTGTCGATTGTGAACAGTCCAGCCCTTGTACGCCGTGGCTCTTGGCCCAAAGTCGTAGGGCAGGGCGCTTGACAGGGGTGACCGGGCAGTCTTGTGGGGACTTTGCGAGGCGCGTATCCTCGCTGACCAGTCTGTCCAACAGTAAAAAGCGGAATGCCAAAATGTCTGATCTGAAAACTGCCGCTCTCGAATATCATGCCAATCCTCGTCCAGGGAAGCTGAGTGTCGAGCTCACCAAGGCCACTGCTACCGCCCGCGACCTGTCGCTGGCCTACAGCCCCGGCGTAGCTGAACCAGTGCGCGAGATCGCCCGCGATCCTGAACTGGCCTACAAGTACACCGGCAAGGGCAACCTGGTTGCAGTCATTTCTGATGGCACCGCGATTCTGGGTCTGGGTAACCTCGGCCCACTGGCTTCCAAGCCAGTCATGGAAGGTAAAGGCGTGCTGTTCAAGCGCTTCGCCGGCATCGACGTCTTCGACATCGAAGTCGACTCCGAAAGCCCGCAAGCCTTCATCGACACCGTAAAACGCATTTCCATCACTTTCGGCGGCATCAACCTGGAAGACATCAAGGCACCCGAGTGCTTTGAGATCGAACGCGCTCTGATCGAGCAGTGCGACATTCCGGTATTCCACGATGACCAGCACGGCACCGCGATCGTGACCGCTGCGGGCATGATCAACGCTCTGGAAATCGCTGGCAAAACCCTGGCCGACGCCAAGATCGTCTGCCTGGGCGCAGGCGCTGCCGCCATCTCCTGCATGAAATTGCTGGTGAGCATGGGCGCCAAGGTCGAGAACATCTTCATGGTTGACCGTACCGGCGTGATCCACGCTGGCCGTGACGACCTGAACCAGTACAAGGCCGTGTTCGCTCATCCTACCGAGAAGCGCACCCTGGACGACGCCATCGAAGGCGCTGACGTATTCGTCGGCCTGTCGGGCCCGAACCTGCTGAGCGCCGAGCAACTCAAGCGCATGGCGGCCAACCCGATCGTCTTCGCTTGCTCCAACCCTGATCCGGAAATCTCCCCGGAACTGGCTCACGCCACCCGTAACGACGTGATCATGGCCACCGGCCGTTCGGACTACCCGAACCAGGTCAACAACGTACTGGGCTTCCCGTTCATCTTCCGTGGTGCTCTGGACGTTCGCGCCAAGCGCATCAACGAAGAAATGAAGATCGCTGCCGCCAACGCCCTGAAGGACCTGGCCAAGCTGCCGGTGCCGAAGGAAGTCTGCGCCGCCTACGGCGTTGATGCGCTGGAGTTCGGCCGTGAGTACATCATTCCGAAGCCGATGGACGCGCGCCTGATCACCGTCGTCTCCGACGCCGTGGCCAAGGCCGCGATCGAGACCGGTGTGGCGACCCTGCCGTATCCGAAGAACTACCCGCTGAAAAGCGTGGATGACGTGTTCAACGGCTAAGTCGTTGTAGCGCATCAACCGAAAGCCCCGGCTCGTGAGAGTCGGGGTTTTTTTGTGCCTGTTGATTTTGGGGTGATCTTAAGGGCCTCTTCGCGGGCAAGCCCGCTCCCACAGGGTTTTGTGGTTACTGCGGGAGCGGGCTTGTCCGCGAAGAGGAGGGCCCGGACCACACAAAATGAACAGGCAATAAAAAGCCCCGCACTTCAATCGAAGGCGGGGCTTTTTAGCGGTTCAGGATCAGAACAGATCGATCGGCGCCTGCTCATCCGCCGGCAGCGGGCTGCCCGGCACGGTGCCATTGCCGATCTCGTTGACCGACGGCGGCGTGTCCTCGGCCTTGAACAGCTCGAAGTACGCACCCGGTGTGCTCGGCGAGGCTGCACGGCCGCTGACCGGATCCACCCGCAGGCTGAGGATGCCTTCCGGCTCTGGCTGGACGTGCGGCGGCTTGTCCTTCAGCGCGGCGCTCATGTAGTTCATCCAGATCGGCAGTGCCACGGTGCCGCCGAACTCCCGGCGACCGAGGCTTTCCGGCTGGTCGAAACCAGTCCACACGGTGGTCACGTAATCGGCGTTGTAACCGGAGAACCACGCATCCTTGGATTCGTTGGTGGTACCGGTTTTGCCCGCGATGTCGCTGCGGCCCATGGCTAGTGCACGACGGCCGGTGCCGAGCTTGATCACGTCCTGCAGCATGCTGTTGAGGATGTAGGTGGTACGGCCATCGACGATGCGCTCGGCGACTGCCGGTGCCTGCGGCACAGCGGCGCTGCCCGGTGTTTCACCCGGAACCGGTGCTGCGTCGACGGTGATCGATTGGGTCGCCGGTGCCGCGATGCCGTCGGTGGCCGCGCCGCCCTGCGGTACGGTCGGCGGGTTGGCGACGAAAAGCGTCTCGCCGTTGCGGCTTTCGATCTTGTCGATGATGTACGGAGTGATCTTGTAACCGCCGTTGGCGAAGGTGCTCCAGCCGGTGGCGATTTCCATCGGCGTCAGGGTCGCGGTGCCCAGTGCCAGCGAAAGGTTTGGCGGCAGGTCCTGCTTGTTGAAGCCGAAGCGGGTGATGTAGTCGATGGTCTTGCCTACGCCCATCGCCTGCAGCAGGCGGATCGAAACCAGGTTGCGCGACTTATAGAGCGCTTCACGCAAACGGATCGGGCCGAGGAACGTGTTGGTGTCGTTCTTCGGACGCCAGACCTTGTCCAGGTATTCGTCGACGAACACGATCGGCGCATCGTTGACCAGGCTGGCGGCGGTGTAGCCGTTATCCAGCGCGGCGCTGTAGACGAACGGCTTGAAGCTCGAGCCCGGCTGACGCTTGGCCTGCATCGCGCGGTTGTAGTTGCTCTGCTCGAAGGCGAAACCGCCGACCAGCGAACGGATCGCGCCGTTCTGCGGATCCAGCGACACCAGCGCGCCTTGTGCCTGGGGGATCTGGCTGAACTTAAGCGAATTGTTCGGCTGGCGTTGCACGCGAATCAGATCGCCGACCTGCGCCACATCCGACGGCTGACGCGGGTTGGCGCCCATGCTGTTGGTATTGAGGAACGGACGGGCCCATTTCATGGTGTCCCACGCTACGTGCTCTTCGCCGGTGCGGGTCAGTACCTGCAGGCCGTTCTTGTCGACCTGGGTGACGATGGCCGGCTCAAGGCTGCTGATGGTGCGTTGCTTGGTCAGTTCGGTGGCCCAGGCTTCGCGGGTCTTGCCCGGCAGGCGCGATTCAGGGCCACGGTAGCCGTGACGCTGATCGTAGGTCATCAGGCCTTCGTGCAGCGCGGTGTTGGCCATTTCCTGGAGGTTGCTCGGCACCGTGGTGGTGACGCGGAAACCTTCGGTGTACGCGTCGCTGCCGTAGCGGCCGACCATTTCCGCACGGGCCATTTCGGCGATATACGGCGCGTTCACTTCCGGGGTCGGCACGTGATAGCTGGCGTTCAGTGGCTCGTTGATCGCGGCGGTGTAGTCGGCTTCGGTGATCTTGCCGAGCTTGTACATGCGGCCAAGGATCCAGTCGCGACGCTCCTTGCTGCGCGCCGGGTTGGCCAGCGGGTTGAAGCGCGACGGGGCTTTCGGCAGGCCGGCGATCATCGCCATCTGCGCCAGGCTGACATCGCGGATCGACTTGCCGTAATACACCTGCGCCGCCGCCTCGATGCCGTAGGCGCGGTTGCCCAGATAGATCTTGTTCACGTACAGCTCGAGGATCTCGTCCTTGGTCAGCTGTCGTTCGATCTGCAGCGCCAGGAGGATTTCAGTGGTCTTGCGCGAGAAGCTGCGTTCGCTGGTCAGGAAAAAGTTTTTCGCCACCTGCATGGTGATGGTGCTGCCGCCGGACTGGATGTGCCCGCTTTTGACCAGTTGGGTCGCGGCGCGCATCAGGCTGCTCGGATCGACGCCGTAGTGATTGGCGAAGTTGTCGTCTTCAGCACTTAGTAACGCATTGATGAAATTGGGGGGAATGTCGGCGAAACGGATCGGTGTACGGCGCATTTCGCCAAATTCTGCGATCAACTTGTTGTCGCTGCTGTAGACCCGGAGCGGAATCTGCAACTGAATGCTTCTCAGCGCCTCCACAGATGGCAAACCCGGACTAAGGTAAAGAAACGCGCCGCTGAGACCTAAAAGCAGTCCGCAGAAAACGGCGACGATGGACCAACCGAAAAATTTCAGCAGACGAATCAAGGCTTTTGGACATCCACGGCAAAGAATGAATTGGGCGACAGGGTTCCGGTTAACACAGAACGACCCGCGCCGGCAGTAAAAAGCGGAAAAAAACGCTGGGCATTATAAGCACTTTTCCGCTGAGGGCGTCATTTGCGCTTCTGTCAAGACGGGGCGAGGGAACGCAATGCGCATTACAGAGTCCGTAACTCACGGATAGTCATAGGGAATTGGTAGTGCTAGGACTCTTCAATAAAAAGGCCAACACGTTACTGGGGATCGACATCAGTTCCACATCGGTGAAGCTGCTGGAGCTGAGTCGTCAGGGGGAGCGCTACCGGGTCGAGGCGTATGCGGTGGAGCCGTTGCCGGCGAGTGCCGTGGTCGAAAAGAACATCGCCGAGCTCGAGGGCGTCGGCCAGGCCCTGTCCCGGGTCCTGGTCAAGGCACGCACCGGGCTGAAAACCGTGGCAGTGGCGGTGGCCGGTTCGGCGGTGATCACCAAGGTCATCGAGATGGACGCCGGGCTGTCCGACGACGAACTGGAAAACCAGCTCAAGATCGAGGCCGATCAATACATTCCCTATCCGCTGGACGAGGTTGCCATCGACTTCGAAGTCCAGGGCGTCTCGCCGCGCAACCCCGAGCGGGTCAACGTGCTGCTGGCCGCCTGTCGCAAGGAAAACGTCGAAGTCCGCGAAGCGGCGCTCGCACTGGCCGGGCTGACTGCGCGGGTGGTGGATGTCGAAGCCTATGCGCTGGAGCGTTCGTTCGGCCTGCTGGCCACGCAACTGGCCGCGTCCCAGGACCGGCTGACGGTGGCCGTGGTCGACATCGGCGCCACCATGACCACCCTCAGCGTCCTGCACAATGGCCGGATCATCTACACCCGCGAACAATTGTTCGGTGGTCGACAACTGACCGAGGAAATCCAGCGCCGTTATGGTCTGACCCTTGAGCAGGCGGGGCTCGCCAAGAAGCAGGGCGGGCTGCCGGACGACTACGTCAGCGAGGTGCTTCAACCGTTTCGCGAGGCGCTGGTGCAGCAGGTGTCGCGTTCCCTGCAGTTCTTTTTCGCCTCCGGCCAGTACAACGCCGTCGACCACATACTGTTGGCCGGCGGCACGGCGTCGGTGCCCGGGCTCGACCGGCTGATCGAAGAGCGCCTGAACACCCCGACCCAGGTTGCCAACCCGTTTTCCGACATGGCCTTGAGCAGCAAGGTCAACGCCGGGGCCCTGGCAAGCGATGCGCCGGCCCTGATGATTGCCTGCGGGCTCGCGCTCAGGAGTTTCGACTGATGGCGCGGATCAACCTTTTACCCTGGCGCGAAGAGCGCCGCGAAGAACGGCGCAAACGCTTCCTGCTGGTCTTGATCGGTGTGGTGGTCGGTTCGGTGGGGGCAGTGCTCATTGCCGATCAGATCATCAGCGCCGCCATCGCCCGGCAGGTGGCGCGCAATGACTACATTGGCAAGCAGATCGAAGTAATCGACGAGCGGATCAAGCAGATCAGCGAGCTCAAGGCCCGTCGTCAGCAACTGGTGGAGCGCATGCGCATCATCCAGGACTTGCAGGGCAACCGGCAGATCAGCGGGCGGATCTTCGATCAGCTGGCGCGCACCTTGCCTGACGGGGTGTATTTCACCGATGTGAAAATGGTCGGCAAGACCCTGTCGATCAGCGGTGCAGCGGAGTCCAACAATCGCGTATCCGACCTGATGCGCAACCTCGACGCGTCCGATTGGTTCGACGCGCCCAACCTCAATGAAGTGAAAGCCACCACCGCCGGCCAAGTGGATCAGGCCAATGTCTTTCAACTGACCGTTCGCCAGACTCGACCCAGGCTCGAGGAGGGCGAGCAATGAAGCCGTCCGAGTGGCTGCAAAGCCTGCGCAATGTCGATTTCAACGACCTGGACACCAGCAACATCGGCTCCTGGCCGCCAGTGGTCAAAACTCTGGCCGGCGGGCTGTTGATGGTGCTGGTCCTGGCGCTTGGCTATAACTTTTACATCAGTGACCTGGAGAACCAGCTCGAGCTCAAGCGTGAGGAGGAGACGACTCTCAAGGAGCAGTTCGCGAGCAAGGCGCGCATGGCGGCTAATCTGGAGCTGTACACCCAACAGATGAAAGAGATGGAAAACTCGTTCGGCGTACTGTTGCGGCAACTGCCCAGTGACACCGAAGTGCCGGGGTTGCTGGAAGACATCACCCGCACCGGGCTGGGCAGCGGTCTTGAGTTCGAGGAGATCAAGCTGCTGCCGGAGGTCACCCAGCAGTTCTACATCGAGCTGCCCATCCAGATCACCGTGACCGGTGCCTATCACGACCTCGCGACTTTCGTCAGCGGCGTGGCCGGTTTGCCACGGATCGTCACCCTGCACGATTTCGAGCTGGCGCCGGCCAATCCCGAAGGCGGACCGAAGTTGCGCATGAGCATCCTCGCCAAGACCTACCGCTATAACGACAAGGGGCTGCAGAAATGAGCCCGGTCCATTTTATCGCCTTGTCGGCATTGGTATTGATGCTCGGTGGTTGTGGCGGCGATGACTTCAGCGACCTCGACGCTTATATGAATGAAGTGCGTCTGCGCCCGCCGGGCAAGATCGAGCCGACCCCGACCTTCCGCTCCTTCCCTACGTTCACCTATAGCGCTGCCAACCTGCGCAGTCCGTTTTCGCGCCAGTTGCGGGTCGACCTGGCCGGGCAGAAACATGGCTCGCGCGACGTAAAACCCGATCCCCACCGGGTCAAGCAATACCTCGAAGGCTTCAACATCGAGCAATTCGAAATGGTCGGCACGATTGCCAACGCCTCAGGTTCCTTCGCCCTGCTGCGTGGGGCGGGTGGCGTCCACAGGCTCAAGGTCGGCGATTATCTGGGCCGCAACGACGGGCGCATCGTCGCCATCAGTGCTTCACAAGTCGATGTGGTGGAAATCGTTCCGGATGGCCAGGGTGCCTGGCTTGAGCGGCCGCGCACCATTCCTTTGAAAGAGCATTCATAAGTGGAAGTCGAACAATGAACAGGATTTTCTCCACCCTCGGTTTTTCGCTATGGATAGCGCTGCTTTCGCCGATGGTACAGGCAGCCAATCTGAAGGCGCTGGACGTCGCGGCACTGCCGGGCGACCGGGTCGAGCTGAAGCTGTCGTTCGACGGCCCGCCCCCGCAACCTAAAGGCTACACCACCGATTCGCCGGCAAGGATCGCCCTCGATCTGCCGGGGGTGGCCAGTCAGCTGACGAGCAAGACTCGCGACCTGGGCAGCGGCAATGCCCGCACGGTCACGGTAGTCGAGGCCAATAACCGGACGCGGCTGATCATCAGCCTGACGCAACTGGCACCTTACGACACCCGGGTCGAAGGCAATACGGTGTTCGTGGTGGTCGGGCAAGGCAGCAAAGTCGCTGCACCGCGTACGGCGGCGCGTGCACCGCGCGCAGCACCTGTGGCCGCGCCAGTCCGCACGTTTACGCCGACTGCCAGAGCCATTCGCGGCGTGGATTTCCAGCGTGGCACGGCGGGCGAGGGCAATGTGGTCATCGATTTGTCCGACCCGGCCATCGCTCCGGACATCCAGGAGCACGACGGCAAGATCATGCTCAATTTCGCCCGTACCCAATTGCCCGAACCGCTGCGGGTACGCCTCGACGTCAAGGATTTCGCCACCCCGGTGCAGTTCGTCAATGCCGGTGTCAGCGGTGATCGGGCGACGATCACCGTCGAACCCAGCGGTACGTTCGAGTATTCCACTTACCAGACCGACAACAAGCTGACCGTCAGCATCCGCCCATTGACCATCGATGACCTGCAAAAGCGCAACGCCGACCGCAACAGCTACAGCGGCGAAAAGCTCTCGCTCAACTTTCAGGACATCGATGTGCGTTCGGTGCTGCAACTGATCGCCGATTTCACCAACCTCAATCTGGTGGCCAGCGATACGGTGCAGGGCGGCATTACCTTGCGCCTGCAGAACGTGCCGTGGGATCAGGCGCTGGATCTGGTGCTCAAGACCAAAGGCCTGGACAAGCGCAAGGTCGGCAACGTGTTGCTGGTGGCGCCCGCAGATGAGATTGCAGCGCGGGAACGGCAGGAACTGGAGTCGCAGAAACAGATCGCTGAGCTGGCGCCGTTGCGCCGCGAGCTGCTGCAAGTGAACTACGCCAAGGCTGCGGACATCGCCAAGCTGTTCCAGTCGGTCACCAGCGCCGAGGCCAAGGTCGACGAACGGGGTTCGATCACCGTCGATGAGCGGACCAACAACATCATTGCCTACCAGACCCAGGATCGCCTCGACGAGCTGCGGCGGATCGTGGCGCAACTGGATATTCCGGTGCGTCAGGTGATGATCGAGGCGCGGATCGTCGAGGCCAACGTCGACTACGACAAGAGCCTGGGCGTGCGCTGGGGCGGCTCGATCCAGAACAAGGGCAACTGGAACACTTCCGGGGTCAGCAACGGCTCTTCGACCACCATTGGCACGCCGGGCAGCACCAGCACCAACTCGCCGTTCGTCGACATGGGTACAGTCAACAACACGTCCGGGATCGGCATCGCATTCATCACCGACAACGTCTTGCTGGACCTTGAGCTGACCGCGATGGAGAAAACCGGCAACGGCGAAATCGTCTCGCAGCCCAAGGTGGTCACCTCCGACAAGGAAACCGCGAAAATCCTCAAGGGCACCGAGATTCCGTATCAGGAAGCCAGCTCCAGCGGCGCTACGTCGGTGTCCTTCAAGGAAGCGTCGCTGTCGCTGGAAGTGACGCCGCAGATCACCCCGGACAACCGCATCATCATGGAGGTGAAGGTCACCAAGGACGAACCGGATTACCTGAACAAAGTGCAGGATGTTCCGCCGATCAAGAAGAACGAGGTCAATGCCAAGGTGCTGGTGAACGACGGCGAGACCATCGTGATCGGGGGCGTTTTCTCAAATACTCAAAGCAAGGTCGTAGATAAGGTGCCATTTCTTGGCGATGTGCCGTATCTTGGCCGCCTTTTCCGGCGTGATGTGGTTTCGGAGAAAAAATCCGAGCTGCTGGTATTTCTCACTCCGCGTATCATGAATAACCAGGCGATTGCTGTGAGTCGTTGATTCTGTGCGAAATTTGATTCTTGTAGGACCGATGGGGGCTGGAAAAAGCACCATCGGCCGATTACTGGCCAAAGAGCTGCGCCTGCCGTTCAAGGATTCCGACAAGGAAATTGAACTGCGCACGGGCGCCAATATCCCGTGGATCTTCGACAAGGAAGGCGAGCCCGGCTTTCGTGATCGTGAGCAGGCGATGATCGCCGAGTTGTGCGCGTTCGACGGCGTGGTGCTGGCGACCGGCGGCGGCGCGGTGATGCGCGATGCCAACCGCAAGGCCCTGCACGAGGGCGGGCGGGTGGTCTACCTGCACGCATCTGTCGAACAGCAGGTCGGCCGCACCTCTCGCGATCGCAACCGGCCGTTGCTGCGCACCGCCAATCCGGAGAAAACCCTGCGCGATCTGCTGGCGATCCGGGATCCGCTCTATCGGGAAATCGCCGATCTGGTGGTGGAAACCGACGAGCGGCCACCGCGCATGGTCGTGCTCGATATTCTCGACCGCCTGGCGCAGCTTCCGCCCCGTTAAAGCATCGCTCGAAATGCGCTATCCTCGGCGTCCTGTCACAGCCCGCCGAGGTTGTGGCGGATGGCGTGCGAGCGGCGTCATACCCGCTACAGGCCGCAGACAACCAATAATTCAGGGCAGGACGCCTGCTTCCATCTTCACTGTGGGGACACATGCAGACACTCAAGGTCGACCTAGGCGAGCGCAGCTACCCGATTCATATTGGCGAAGGATTACTGGACCAGCCTGAATTGCTGGCCCCGCATATCCACGGGCGGCAAGTGGCAATCATCTCCAACGAGACCGTTGCGCCGCTCTATCTCGAGCGTCTGACCCGCAGCCTGGCGCAGTTCTCAGTGATTTCCGTGGTGCTGCCCGACGGCGAAGCCTTCAAGAACTGGGAAACCCTGCAACTGATCTTCGACGGCCTGCTGACCGCCCGTCATGACCGCCGCACCACGGTAATCGCCCTCGGCGGCGGCGTAATCGGCGACATGGCCGGTTTCGCGGCCGCCTGCTACCAGCGTGGCGTCGATTTCATCCAGATTCCTACCACGCTGCTGTCCCAGGTCGATTCGTCGGTGGGCGGCAAGACCGGGATCAACCATCCGCTGGGCAAGAACATGGTCGGCGCGTTCTATCAGCCGAACGTGGTGCTGATCGATACGGCGTCCCTGAAAACCCTGCCCGCGCGCGAGCTGTCTGCAGGCCTGGCGGAAGTCATCAAGTACGGCCTGATCTGCGACGAGCCATTCCTGACCTGGCTCGAAGACAACGTTGACGCCCTGCGCGCGCTGGATCAAACGGCCCTGACCTATGCTATCGAACGCTCCTGCGCCGCCAAGGCTGCGGTGGTCGGTGCCGACGAGAAGGAAACCGGCGTGCGGGCCACCCTCAATCTCGGCCACACCTTTGGCCACGCCATCGAAACCCACATGGGCTATGGTGTCTGGTTGCATGGCGAAGCGGTCGCCGCTGGCACCGTGATGGCACTGGAAATGTCCGCGCGCCTCGGCTGGATCAGCGAGCAGGAGCGTGATCGCGGCATCCGCCTGTTCCAGCGTGCCGGTCTGCCGGTGATCCCGCCGGAAGAGATGACCGAAGCCGATTTTCTTGAACACATGGCAATTGACAAAAAAGTGATCGACGGTCGCTTGCGCCTGGTGCTGCTGCGCCGGATGGGCGAAGCGGTGGTGACCGACGATTATCCGAAAGAGGTTCTACAGGCCACGCTGGGAGCGGATTACCGCGCTCTGGCTCAGCTTAAAGGTTAATAAGATTCCGATGACTAGTTTGCATGCCGACGAGGCGTTCCTCGGCCATTTCCAGTTAAGTCACGACCCTTTCGCGCCGCGGGTTCCGGGCTTCAAATTCTTCCCGGCCCAGCGCAAGCCGGTGCTGGGGCAGCTGCATCATCTGGCGCGTTACAGCCAGTTGCTGCTGGTGGTTACCGGCCCGCAGGGCAGCGGCAAGACCCTGCTGCGTCAGGCGCTGGTCGCCAGCACCAACAAGCAATCGGTGCAGAGCGTTGTCGTTTCCGCCCGTGGCGCAGGCGATGCAGCCGGCGTGCTGCGTCAGATCGCCCAAGCGCTGGACGTGGCGCAGGCCGAGGTCGGGGCGATTCTCGATCAGGTCGTACAGTTGGCGCTGACAGGGCAGGAAGTCTATCTGCTGGTTGACGATGCCGAGCAGCTCGACGAGTCCGCGCTTGAAGCCCTGATGGCGCTGGGCGCCGGCGCTCCGGAAGGCCGCCCGCATGTGTTCCTGTTCGGTGAGTCGTCGCTGATCGCCCAGCTCGAGGCTTTGCACCTTGAGGAAGAGCGCTTCCACGTCATCGAATTGCAGCCGTACACCGAAGAAGAAACCCGCGAGTATCTCGACCAGCGGCTGGAAGGCGCGGGCCGGGGTGTCGAACTTTTCACCGCGGATCAGATCTCTGATATTCACGAAAGCTCCGAGGGTTGGCCGGGCAACATCAACCAGGTCGCTCGCGATGCTCTGATCGAAGTCATGATTGCCAGCCGCTCCGCGGTCAAGCGTCCAAGTATGGGGTTCAACATGCCGAAGAAACACGTATTGGCGATTTCCGCCGTCGTTGTGGTCGCGGTCGCTGCCGCCTGGCTGATGCCGGGTCGCAACAAGGCGCCGACCACCGGTGCGCCGGCCAACGAGCAGGCGCAACTGCCATTGGGCCAGGGCACGCCGCAGGCGGGTGGCGCGCCGTCCGTCGAATTCAACGGCAATACCCAGCCGATGCCACTGCCGCTGGTCGGCAACTCGCAACCGGTGATGCGCGGTCCGTTGGCTGAAGCGGCTGGCGGCATTACCGAAGGCGACGACGGTGTGCCGGTCGAAGGTTCCAGCAACACGCCACCGACCGTGACCACCACTGCGCCACCGGCGGGCGTTCCGGCCGGTCCTGCGCCGACCCCGGTTCCGGTTCCGGCAGCCAAACCGACCCCGGCGCCAACCCAGGTCGCTACCGCCAAGCCTGCGCCAGCTCCTGCCGCTCCAGCGGCCAAACCGGCTCCTGCGCCTGCCAAGCCTGTTGCCGCCGCCAAACCTGCCGAGAAGCCGGTCACCGTCGCCAAGGCAGCCGGTGGCAGCTGGTACGCCGGTCAGCCGACCAGCAACTACGTGGTGCAGATCCTCGGCACCAGCTCCGAAGCGACCGCGCAAAACTTCGTCAAGGAGCAGGGCGGTGAGTACCGTTACTTCAAGAAAGTCCTCAACGGCAAGCCTCTGTACGTGATCACCTACGGCAACTTCGCCAATCGTGATGCAGCCGTTTCTGCCATCAAGGCCTTGCCAGCGAAGGTTCAGGCTGGTAAACCTTGGCCTCGCACTGTCGCCAGCGTCCAACAGGAACTGGCAACAACTCGCTGAAGATTCGGCGGCCTTACCCAGGCCGCCTCTCCAAGCACCTCAAAATTTCTACAAGTGCGCGCTTCCTTTCAGGTCGCGTGCCTTGTGGTGTCTGCGTCACAGTAGTCTTTGAGTCGTTGCGGTCAAAATTAAAAAAGTTTTGACTAGCACAGCAGATCGCTTTAAACCTTTCACAAATGCGACATGAATTTGCGACATTTCGTCGTCAAATTTGTGAGCCTCTGTGTCGCTGTGTACAATGACCACCCTTTTGCCCCCGCAAAGCCGGCGTACGTTCGGCGCGGCAAGCAAGTGGTTGAATTGAAAAGAAATTTGCCTCGACAAGAGGCAGCCTGGTGAGAAAGTGTCTATGAAAGCAGGTCTGTACCAACCAGATGAATTCAAGGATAACTGCGGTTTCGGCCTGATAGCCCATATGCAGGGCGAACCCAGTCATACCCTTTTGCAAACGGCCATCGAGGCCCTGACCTGCATGACCCACCGCGGTGGGATTAATGCCGACGGCAAGACCGGTGACGGTTGCGGTCTGCTGATTCAAAAGCCCGACGTGTTCCTGCGTGCCATTGCCCAGGAAACCTTCAGCGTCGAGCTGCCCAAGCAATATGCCGTGGGCATGGTCTTCTTCAATCAGGATCCGGCCAAGGCCGAAGCCGCTCGCGAGAACATGAACCGCGAGATCCTGGCCGAAGGCCTGCAACTGATCGGCTGGCGCAAAGTGCCGATCGACACCAGCGTCCTCGGCCGCCTGGCCCTTGAGCGCCTGCCGCAGATCGAGCAGGTGTACATCGGTGGCGAAGGCCTGAGCGATCAGGACATGGCGGTCAAGCTGTTCAGCGCCCGTCGTCGTTCGTCCGTGGCCAACGCCGCCGACACCGACCACTACATCTGCAGCTTTTCCCACAAGACCATCATCTATAAAGGCCTGATGATGCCGGCCGACCTGGCCGCGTTCTATCCGGACCTGGGTGACCAGCGCCTGCAAACCGCAATCTGCGTGTTCCACCAGCGCTTCTCCACCAACACCCTGCCGAAATGGCCGCTGGCCCAGCCATTCCGCTTCCTCGCCCACAACGGCGAGATCAACACCATCACCGGCAACCGCAACTGGGCCCAGGCCCGCCGCACCAAGTTCACCAACGATCTGATGGATCTGGAAGAACTCGGCCCGCTGGTCAACCGTGTCGGTTCCGACTCCTCGAGCATGGACAACATGCTCGAACTGATGGTCACTGGCGGCATCGACCTGTTCCGTGGCGTGCGGATGATCATCCCGCCAGCGTGGCAGAACGTCGAAACCATGGATCCGGACCTGCGTGCGTTCTACGAGTACAACTCGATGCACATGGAGCCGTGGGACGGCCCGGCCGGCGTGGTAATGACCGACGGTCGCTACGCGGTGTGCCTGCTCGACCGTAACGGTCTGCGCCCGGCGCGCTGGGTCACCACCACCAACGGTTTCATCACTCTCGCGTCGGAAATCGGCGTGTGGGACTACAAGCCTGAAGACGTGATTGCCAAAGGCCGTGTCGGCCCGGGCCAGATCTTCGCCGTGGACACCGAAACCGGGCAGATCCTCGACACCGACGCGATCGACAACCGTCTGAAATCCCGTCATCCATACAAGCAATGGCTGCGCAAGAATGCCCTGCGCATTCAGGCGACCATGGAAGACAACGATCACGGTTCGGCTTTCTACGACGTCGATCAACTCAAGCAATACATGAAGATGTATCAGGTCACGTTTGAAGAACGCGATCAGGTACTGCGTCCGCTTGGCGAACAAGGCTATGAAGCCGTTGGTTCGATGGGCGACGACACGCCGATGGCCGTGCTGTCCCAGCGCGTGCGCACGCCGTACGACTATTTCCGCCAGCAGTTTGCGCAGGTGACCAACCCGCCGATCGACCCGCTGCGTGAAGCGATCGTGATGTCGCTGGAAATCTGCCTCGGTGCCGAGCGCAACATCTTCCAGGAATCGCCGGAACACGCCTCGCGCGTGATCCTCAGCTCGCCGGTCATTTCCCCGGCCAAGTGGCGCTCGCTGATGAACCTCGACCGCCCGGGTTTCGAGCGGCAGATCATCGACCTCAACTACGACGAAAGCGTCGGTCTCGAAGCGGCGATCCGCAACGTCGCCGATCAGGCTGAAGAAGCCGTGCGTGCCGGTCGTACCCAGATCGTCCTGAGCGACCGCCATATCGCGCCGGGCAAACTGCCGATCCACGCCTCGCTGGCCACCGGCGCGGTGCACCATCGCCTGACCGAAAAAGGCCTGCGCTGCGACTCCAACATCCTGGTTGAAACCGCCACTGCACGCGATCCGCACCACTTCGCCGTACTGATCGGTTTCGGCGCCTCGGCGGTCTATCCGTTCCTGGCGTACGAAGTGCTGGGCGACCTGATCCGGACCGGTGAAGTGCTGGGCGACCTCTACGAGGTGTTCAAGAACTACCGTAAGGGCATCACCAAGGGTCTGTTGAAGATCCTGTCGAAGATGGGCATCTCGACCATCGCGTCGTATCGCGGTGCTCAGCTGTTCGAAGCCATCGGCCTGTCCGAGGAAGTCTGCGAGCTGAGCTTCCGTGGCGTGCCGAGCCGTATCAAGGGTGCGCGTTTCGTCGACATCGAAGCCGAGCAGAAAGCTCTGGCCACCGAAGCCTGGAGTCCACGCAAGCCGATCCAGCAGGGCGGTCTGCTGAAGTTCGTCCACGGTGGCGAATACCACGCCTACAACCCGGACGTGGTCAACACCCTGCAAGCCGCTGTGCAACAGGGCGACTACGCCAAATTCAAGGAATACACCTCGCTGGTGGACAACCGCCCGGTGTCGATGATCCGCGACCTGTTCAAGGTCAAGACCCTCGACAAACCACTGGACATCAGCGAAGTCGAGCCGCTGGAATCGGTGCTCAAGCGCTTCGACTCCGCCGGCATCTCGCTGGGCGCCCTGTCGCCGGAAGCTCACGAAGCCCTGGCCGAAGCCATGAACCGCCTCGGTGCGCGTTCCAACTCCGGCGAAGGCGGCGAAGACCCGGCGCGCTACGGCACCATCAAGAGCTCGAAAATCAAACAGGTCGCGACCGGCCGTTTCGGGGTGACCCCGGAATACCTGGTCAACGCCGAAGTGCTGCAGATCAAGGTTGCCCAGGGCGCCAAGCCGGGTGAAGGCGGGCAACTGCCGGGCGGTAAAGTGAACGGGCTGATCGCCAAGCTGCGTTACGCAGTGCCGGGCGTGACCCTGATTTCGCCACCGCCGCACCACGACATCTATTCGATCGAAGATTTGTCGCAGCTGATCTTTGACCTGAAACAGGTCAACCCGAATGCGCTGGTCTCGGTGAAACTGGTGGCTGAAGCGGGCGTCGGCACCATCGCCGCCGGTGTGGCCAAGGCCTATGCGGACTTGATCACCATCTCCGGCTACGACGGCGGCACCGGTGCCTCGCCGCTGACTTCGATCAAATACGCCGGTGCGCCGTGGGAACTCGGCCTTGCCGAAACCCACCAGACCCTGCGCGGCAACGACCTGCGCGGCAAGGTCCGGGTCCAGACCGACGGCGGCCTGAAAACCGGTCTCGACGTGATCAAGGCAGCGATTCTCGGCGCCGAGAGCTTTGGCTTCGGCACCGCGCCGATGATCGCGCTGGGCTGCAAATACCTGCGTATCTGCCACCTGAACAACTGCGCCACCGGCGTCGCCACCCAGAACGAGAAGTTGCGCAAGGATCACTACATCGGCACCGTCGACATGGTGGTGAACTTCTTCACCTACGTCGCCGAAGAAACCCGTGAGTGGCTGGCCAAGCTGGGCGTGCGTTCCCTCGAGGAGCTGATCGGCCGTACCGATCTGCTGGAAGTCCTCGAAGGCCAGACCGCCAAGCAGCATCACCTGGATCTGACCCCGCTGCTGGGCAGCGATCACATCCCGGCGGACAAGCCTCAGTTCTGCGGCGTCGAGCGCAACCCGCCATTCGACCAGGGCCTGCTGGCCGAGAAAATGGTCGAGATGGCGACATCGGCGATCAACGACCTCAGCGGCGCCGAGTTCGATCTGGACATCTGCAACTGCGATCGTTCGATCGGCGCACGGATCTCCGGCGAAATCGCGCGCAAGCACGGCAATCAGGGCATGGCGAAAGCGCCGATCACCTTCCGCTTCAAGGGCACTGCGGGTCAGAGCTTCGGCGTGTGGAACGCCGGCGGTCTGAACATGTACCTGGAAGGCGACGCCAACGACTACGTCGGCAAAGGCATGACCGGTGGCAAGCTGACCATCGTGCCGCCGAAAGGCAGCGCCTATAAGACTCAGGAAAGCGCCATCATCGGCAACACCTGCCTGTACGGCGCCACCGGCGGCAAGCTGTTCGCCGCCGGCACCGCAGGCGAGCGTTTCGCCGTGCGCAACTCCGGTGCCCACACGGTTGTGGAAGGCACCGGCGATCACTGCTGCGAGTACATGACCGGTGGTTTTGTCTGCGTTCTGGGCAAGACCGGTTACAACTTCGGCTCTGGCATGACCGGTGGTTTCGCCTACGTGCTCGACCAGGACAACACCTTCGTTGACCGGGTCAACCACGAACTGGTGGAAATCCAGCGGATCAGCGGCGAGGCGATGGAAGCCTATCGCAGCCACCTGCAGAACGTGCTGAACGAGTACGTCGCGGAAACCGACAGCGAGTGGGGTCGTGAACTCGCCGAGAACCTCGATGACTACTTGCGTCGTTTCTGGCTGGTCAAGCCGAAGGCTGCCAACCTGAAGTCGTTGCTTTCCAGCACCCGTGCCAACCCGCAGTGATATGCGCCTGAAGAGTTTGATGAGGTTTTAACAATGGCTGAACGTCTGAATAACGACTTCCAGTTCATCGATGTCGGGCGCAAGGATCCGAAGAAGAAACTGTTGCGTCAACGCAAGAAAGAGTTCGTGGAAATCTACGAACCGTTCAAACCCCAGCAGTCGGCCGATCAGGCCCACCGCTGCCTGGGTTGCGGCAACCCGTATTGCGAATGGAAGTGCCCGGTGCACAACTTCATTCCGAACTGGCTGAAGCTGGTGGCCGAGGGCAACATCCTCCAGGCCGCCGAGCTGTCGCACCAGACCAACACCCTGCCGGAAGTCTGCGGCCGGGTGTGCCCGCAGGATCGTCTGTGCGAGGGTGCGTGCACCCTTAACGACGGCTTCGGTGCGGTGACCATCGGTTCGGTCGAGAAGTACATCACCGACACCGCGTTCGCCATGGGCTGGCGCCCGGACATGTCCAAGGTCAAACCGACCGGCAAGCGTGTCGCGATCATCGGCGCGGGCCCGGCGGGTCTGGGTTGTGCCGACGTGCTGGTGCGCGGCGGCGTGACTCCGGTGGTGTTCGACAAGAACCCGGAAATCGGCGGTCTGCTGACCTTCGGCATCCCCGAGTTCAAGCTCGAGAAGACCGTGCTGAGCAATCGCCGCGAAGTCTTCACCGGCATGGGCATCGAATTCCGCCTCAACACCGAGGTCGGCAAGGACGTGACCATGGAGCAGCTGCTCGCCGAATACGATGCCGTGTTCATGGGCATGGGTACCTACACCTACATGAAGGGCGGTTTTGCCGGTGAAGATCTGCCAGGCGTGTATGACGCGCTGGACTTCCTGATCGCCAACGTCAACCGCAACCTGGGCTTTGAAAAGTCGCCGGAAGATTTTGTCGACATGAAAGGCAAGAAGGTCGTGGTGCTGGGCGGCGGCGACACGGCGATGGACTGCAACCGCACGTCGATCCGCCAGGGCGCCAAGTCGGTGACCTGCGCCTATCGTCGTGACGAAGCGAACATGCCCGGCTCGCGCAAAGAGGTGAAGAACGCCAAGGAAGAAGGCGTGAAATTCCTCTACAACCGCCAGCCGATCGCCATCGTTGGCGAGGACAAGGTCGAAGGCGTGAAAGTGGTCGAGACCCGTCTCGGCGAACCGGACGCCCGTGGCCGTCGCAGCCCCGAGCCGATTCCGGGCTCCGAAGAGATCATCCCGGCCGACGCCGTGGTCATCGCTTTCGGTTTCCGCCCGAGCCCGGCGCCATGGTTCGAGCAGTTCGAGATCCAGACCGACAGCCAGGGTCGCGTCGTTGCGCCCGAGCAAGGTCAGTACAAGCACCAGACCAGCAACCCGAAAATCTTCGCCGGTGGCGACATGGTGCGCGGGTCCGACCTGGTGGTGACGGCAATCTTCGAAGGCCGTAATGCGGCGGAAGGGATCCTGGATTACCTGGGCGTCTAAACCCGGATCCTGAAACAAAAGCAATAACTCTGTGGGAGCGAGCTTGCTCGCGAAAGCGGCCTGTCAGTCAACTTCAATGTTGGATGTACAGGCCTATTCGCGAGCAAGCTCGCTTGTATGCTGGTACTTGAAGGGAGGAGGAGGGACAAGGCTCGATTCTGACTGTTGGCGCAGTACAGATCCGTGGGAGATTTCG